>NZ_CP101751.1:941036-1254715 GCF_024496085.1 Flavobacterium cerinum
TGTCATTTTGAACCATTACCTTGAAAATATTTTTTTAAGAAAATATCCCAAAAACACTTCACTTTTTCAAAAATGACACTATTTATTTAGAAATACACTTGGTTAAATCCCTTGTATGGGATTGTTGTATTTATAACATAAAGATTAACGATAAAAAGGAAATGAAATTTGAAAAAGTTAATGAATTTGCTAAGAGAACTAAAAAAAGTAGAAGTACTATCTATATATTCTACAATAAGAATAATGAGTTACAGGAAGAAATCAAAATGAATGGAAACAAGAGGCTTATTCCGATTGAATGTGTAAAATATTTTGACTCAGAAATAATGTTTGATGAGAATAAACTTTTGTGGTTAGAAAATCAATCTATGAGAAACCTAATAGACTGCTTAGTTGATAAGTTTACAATACAGATTATGGCAAATGGAGTGGGATTTCTTTTTTACAGTAGCTTATAAAACTGATAGGAATAAGAAATCTTGTTTTAGGCTAATGAATGCAGTGTATGAAGAAATAGTCAACAACTATGGAGGTAAAACCGAAATACGATTGTTTTTTACAGCTGAATCATTCGCTAATAGAGTTGGTCCCCTCTTGGGCTCGAACCAATCCCGATAGCTATCGGGACTCAGATTAACAGTCAGATGTTCCTTTATGTTTTTCGAGTAATTTAAACTTCATTTTCGGATATTGAAGTAAATTCTGGATGTATGTTTTACTCTTCATTGATTTAATATGTTTTTCAACGGATAAACCTTGATTTTTTGATTCACACTCAATTGTAAAAATCAACTTCCAATCATCAGCTTTATAGGTGAATTTTCTTGATTGAGTATCGTTTAAATGGAATTCTAATCTTTGAGTAAGATTTTCTGTAAAACCAATATAATATCGGTCTAACTTTTTTGAGTAGAGAATGTAAACGGAATTATCCATTTTGTAAAAATAAAAAAATCCTAACCATTTCTGATTAGGATTTTTTTTTGCTCCCCCTCTTGGGCTCGAACCAAGGACCCTCTGATTAACAGTCAGATGCTCTAACCAACTGAGCTAAGGAGGAAACTGTAATTTTTTGTCAAAAAGAACTTATTGTTAGATATAAAAAGCCAGCATTAACTGGCTTTTATTTTGCTCCCCCTCTTGGGCTCGAACCAAGGACCCTCTGATTAACAGTCAGATGCTCTAACCAACTGAGCTAAGGAGGAAGGTGTGTTACCTTTATTGCGGTGCAAATATAAGTCGAAATTTTAATCTCGCAAATAAAATGCTTAAAAAAATTAGAAAAATTTATCGGCAATAAGCTGGTAAATGTCCTTTCCAAAGGTTAAGGCCATTAATGTCAGTAAGATAATCATTCCGAAAGTCTGTACGTGACCCATCGCTTTTTCGCTTAATTTTCGTCCGGTTATCATTTCTGCAATGGTAAAAAGAGCGTGACCGCCGTCTAATCCAGGGATCGGAAGTAAATTCATAAAGGCTAAACCGATTGAAAAAAGAGCGGTAAAGTTCCAGATAAATTCCCAGTTCCACTCATCGGGTAAAGCTCTGGCGATTCCAACCGGGCTTTTTACATGTTTGTAAGCTTCTGTTTTCGGACGTAAAATCAACTTAAATTGTTTTACGTTGTAAATTAATAATTCATACGATTCTTTAACCGCTTCCGGGATGGCCTGGAATAAGTTTAGTTTGTTAACAACCTGAAAGTCCAGTTTGTCTTTAAAAGCAGGGATAAAGCCGATTTTACCGTCTTTGTCTACCAAAGTTTTTAAATTGATCTTTTCGTTGTTACGAATCACGGTGATGTTTACCGAATCGTTCTTATGAGTAGTAAGATTATCGCGTAATTCATCAAAGAATTTAAATTCTTTATTGTCAATAGCAATAAGGTGATCGCCTTTTAGGAATCCCGCTTTAGAGGCTTCTGATTTTGGTGCAACTGAGTCAACAACAATACTCGAAAGTCGGGGTTGAATAAAATCACGTCCTTCTTTGCCGATAATCTCTGCTTTTTGCGGATCGGTAAGAATGATCGTTTTCTTTTCACCATTACGCTCAATGTCAATTTTATCGCCTAAAAGGATATCCAATGTCATACGGTTAAAACGATCCTGGTATTTACCGTCTACCGCTAAAATTTTATCACCGTTTTTAAAGCCGACGTTTAATCCGGTTTGACCAAAGGCAAGACCGTTTTTCTGAATAGCTTCCGTAGCAATATATTTTTGTCCGTAGGTTACGTAAACCATTGTGTAGATAAACCACGCCAAAAGAATGTTTACGATGATACCGCCTAACATGATAATTAAACGCTGCCATGCCGGTTTGGAACGGAATTCCCACGGTTGCGGTTCCTGTTTCATCTGGTCCATGTCCATACTTTCATCAACCATACCGGACAATTTTACATAACCGCCAATCGGTAACCATCCGATTCCCCATTCTGTTTCTCCGATTTTCTTTTTTATTAATGAAAACCCGGCATCCATAAAAAGGTAGAATTTTTCTACACGCACTTTAAATAGCTTAGCGGCGATATAATGCCCGAATTCATGAAGGATAACCAGTACAGATAGTATGAAAAGGATTTGACCTAATTGTATCATTTTTAAAATACTTTTTTGTTATAAACGACAAAAGTAAGGTTTTCACCTTACTTTTTATCATGGAATTATGTATTGCCTATTTTTTTATAAAATTTTTATGAAAGACACCATTCGCAGTGCTGATTTTTACAATGTGAATACCGTTTGCCAGATTGCTTACCGAAAAATCGGAATGGGTTTGTGTGCTGACAAGCTGACCTAAAGTGTTGTAAATCTCTACTTTTTCCAGTTCAATATTGGTTGGAAGTTGGATGGTGATACGATCTTCAGCGGGGTTGGGATACAATGCGATGGTCTCGGCTATTTCGAATGAAGACGTTCCAAGTGTAGTGGTGTTGTTTTTCGAAATAATGTCTTTCTCAGGATCAAATTCAAAATCGGTAACCGTAAACGGAACGGAAACAATAAATTCCTGCCCGTTTGTTGTATTGTCTACTATAACATCATGAGTTTGATTGCCGTTTTTTAAGCGGATAGGAAGCGGCATTTCAAAATAACTTACAGAAGAATGTGACTGGGTTTGCGAGACTTTGATTTTAGCTTGTCCGGCGCCCCAGTTTTGTACAACGATATCGTAAGACGGATAGCCTTGATTGTATATCCAATCATTAAAAAACTCAGTAAGATTCATTCCCGAAACTGTTTCAAGATGCGTTTTTAACTGAGGTGTTACCGCATAACCATAGGCAAGTGCGGGATCGTTCAGGTAATTGCGAAGCGCTTGAAAAAAGTTGGTGTCGCCTAATTTGAAACGTAGCATATTGGTCACCATTGAGCCTTTGTTGTACGTTATTCGGTTGCTGAAAATACGACTCACGTTAGTAAGTTGATTATCAGTTAAGTATAGATTTCCGTCCGGTAATGCTGTGATATTATTGGTTTTACCTTCTTTCCAGTTGATAAAAGCAGTGTTGCCGTCCAGTTGTTTTACAACCATACCCGACATAAATTCGGTGATTCCTTCATTAAGCCATATGTCTTTCCATGTTCCGCAGGTTACTTTATCGCCGAACCATTGGTGTGCCATTTCGTGAGCGATTAAACTTCTGCCGAATCCACCCATAAAAGATACGGTTGTATGTTCCATTCCGCCGCCAAATCCGCATTGGGCATGGCCGTATTTTTCGTTTCTAAACGGGTAAGGACCTATTAATGTTTCGTAAAAGTTAATAATCGTAGGAGTTGGCGCCAGGCTATTCTGTGAAGCTAAAGCATTTTCCGGATAAAGATAGTTGACTATCGGAAACGTGTTGGGAGCGATGCCGCCAACTTGATTGTAAATCTGGTAGTTTGTAACTGCGATAGCAATCAGATAAGCCGGAATCGGGTAACTGTGGTGAAAATGAGTTGTTTTGGTTCCGTTGCCGTTTACAGTGCTGGAAACTTCTAGTCCGTTGGCAACACTAACATATTGTGACGGAGCCGTGATATAAACATCAATACTGTTTACTTTGTCGTTCAGATCCTGTTTACATGGCCACCAGTCTTTTGCGCCGTAAGGTTCGGAAAGTGTCCATAAAACTGGCGTTACACCATGCGTGCTGGTTGTGAAAGCTGCATTTCCGCTGGCAGGAGCTCCGGAATAGGTAATGGTAACGGAACTGGATGAACCGGTGGTAAGTGTCGAAGGTAGTGTAATTACTAACTCGTCATTAGCATTTTGAGTAAAGACCAAACTGGTGTTGCCTTGTTTAACGCTGCTCACAGTTAAAGCATCGGTAAGGTCAAAAGTAACCGTATTCATGTTTTGTTTGGCAGTAAAATCGGTTCTTACGACTCCCGAAATAAAATAATTGGCCGGATTAACGGTGAATTCGAGCTTGTGGTAGGTAATGTCGTAATTCTGCGTATTGGCATTGGCTACAAATTGCATTACACCGGAAGCAGCCTTCATTTCGGCTTCAACCATTCTGGAAAACTCATCTTCTTCTGTTTGGGCGAAAGAAAAAGTGGTTGCCAGTAATGCAAAAATTAAGAAATAGTTTTTCATAAATTTTAGTAAAGTTTGCCAAATTTAAGGAATAATACAAAATATGGGCTTAAAATATTGGAATAATGTGGTTTTGGTTGAAAGTCCCCGGATTGTGGGCGGGCTTTGTAAAATTGCAGGTCTTATTATATAAAACAATTCCTTAAATTTGCTGACCATAAAATCATTATACTATGTTACAGATAGCATTTATTAGAGAAAACCAGGAAAAAGTAATCCAGGCTTTGGCAAAACGAAATTTAGACGCTAAAGCAATGGTTGAAGAAGTGGTGGCTTTAGATGAAAAGCGCCGCGCAACGCAAGTGGAATTGGATAATATTTTGGCAGAATCGAACAAGCTATCGAAAGACATCGGTGAGTTGATGAAAAGTGGTGAAAAAGCCAAAGCGGAAATCCTAAAAGAAAAAACGACATCATTTAAAGAAAAAAGTAAAGAACTTTCTGAGGTATTAAATACCGTTACGGATCAATTAACTTCTGAGCTTTATAAATTACCGAATATGCCGGCGGATGTAGTTCCGGTTGGAAAATCGGCGGATGATAACGAAACGGTTTTCGAAGAAGGAGAAATTCCGGTCTTGTTCGAAGGTGCTTTGCCGCATTGGGAACTGGCTAAAAAATACGATATCATCGATTTCGAATTAGGAACTAAAATCACAGGAGCCGGATTTCCGGTTTATAAAGGAAAAGGAGCGCGTTTGCAACGAGCTTTGATTTCTTACTTTTTGGATAAAAATACCGATGCCGGATATAAAGAATTTCAGGTACCACACTTGATCAATGAAGCGTCAGGATATGGAACCGGACAATTGCCGGATAAAGAAGGTCAAATGTATCATGTAGGTATCGATGACTTATATTTAATTCCAACTGCGGAAGTGCCGGTAACCAACTTATACCGCGATGTGATTTTACAGGAAAGCGAATTGCCTGTAATGTGTACCGGATATACACCTTGTTTCCGTCGTGAAGCAGGATCTTACGGAGCACACGTACGCGGATTGAATCGTTTGCACCAGTTTGATAAAGTGGAAATCGTTAGAATTGAACATCCGGAAAAATCATACGAAGCGTTGGAAGGAATGGTTGAACATGTGAAAACACTTTTACAAGAATTAAAATTACCGTACCGAATCCTTCGTCTGTGTGGCGGAGATATGGGATTCACCTCAGCGTTGACTTATGATTTTGAAGTGTTTTCAACAGCTCAGGATCGTTGGTTGGAAATCAGTTCTGTGTCTAACTTTGAAACATATCAGGCAAACCGACTAAAATTGCGTTTTAGAGATAAAGACGGAAAAAACCACCTGGCACATACATTAAACGGAAGTTCATTGGCTTTGCCGAGAGTTCTGGCCGGAATTCTGGAGAATTACCAGACACCGGAAGGAATTGTGATTCCGGAAGTGTTGCGTCCGTATACCGGATTTGATATCATTAATTAATAAAATCTTATACTACAATAATGTACTAATTAGCTGAAAAAAAGCTACATTAGTACATTGTTTTTTTAGGATCATCACATCATGAAAAACGTTTTCTCTTTTATCGCTCTATTGTGCTCGGTGTTTGTTTTCGCGCAAAACGATCAGCTGGCACAAAATTATTTCGATCGGGGAGAATTTGAAAAAGCCATGGTGATCTACGATGAGCTGCTTAAAACACAACCTAATAACTATCAGTATTTTCAGAAACAGATAGCTTGTTATCAGCAGTTAAAGCAGTATGCTAAAGCTGAAGAAGCAATCCGAAACAGAATCGACCGCTTTAAGCAAAATAACCTGTATGTGGAGTTGGGTTACAATTATCAACTGCAAAAGGATATGGATAAAGCCGGTAAATGCTACCAAAAAGCATTGGACTTTATCAAAGAAAATCCGAATAATGTTTACGGAGTAGCCAGTCTTTTTGAACAAAAAGTGTTGTTGGAACAAGCCTTAAAAGCATATGAAATAGGAATCGCGGGGAATCCGAATTTTAATTTCGATTATCAGATTGCTTTACTTCAGGGACAATTAGGGAATTTGGAACTGATGGTTGATAAGCTGTTGGACTATGCTTATCGCAATCCGCAAAATCTGGCATTGGTGCAAAACCAATTGGCGCGATTTATGATGGAAGATACTCAGGAAACCTTTAATGCCAATCTTAGAAAAGCGCTGTTGATCCGTACTCAAAAAACACAGGATATTTTCTGGAATCAGTTCTTAAGCTGGTTTTTTGTACAGCAAAAAGAATACGGAAAAGCCTTTATTCAGGAAAAAGCCATTTTTAAAAGGAATCCGGATAATTTTTATAATATCATTAATCTGGCCCGATTGGCGGTACAGGAACAGGAAAATGAAACGGCAAAAGAAATCCTGGATTTTATATTGCTGAATACACAGGATCTGGATCTTCAGATGGAAGCGCATTATCAGCTGGCTATAATGGATGTTGATAAAGCAACGCCAAAAGAGTATCCGGTTATACAGGAAAAGCTGAATCTATTATTAAAACAATACGGCGTTTCACCCTATTCGCTCCGTTTACAGATTTTAAAAGCCCACTTTGATGCTTTTTATCTGAAACAGTTTGAAGCAGCCCGGCAAACGCTAACCAAATCATTGGAACTACCGCTCAATAGTTATCAAAAAGCAGAAGTAAAAATGGAGTTGGCCGATGTGTTGTTATTGGATGAAAAATTTAATCAGGCCATTATCTATTATGCGCAAATTGAAGATGATCTGAAAAATGATGAAATCGGACATGAAGCGAGTTTTAAAATGGCAAAAGCCAGTTATTTTAAAGGTGATTTTGACTGGGCGCAACAACAATTTAAAGTGCTTAAGTCGTCATCATCTCAGTTAATTGCAAATGATGCGTTGGAATTGTTTCTGTTGATTAACGATCATACAACACAAGACAGTACACGAGTGGCTTTAAAGAAATTTGCAAAAGCTGATTTTCTGTTGTATCAGAATAAAACGGATGAAGCTTTAAACGGATTCAGGACACTTTTAAAAGAACATAAAGGGCAAAGTGTAGAAGATGAAACCTTATTGAAAATAGGTCGGATTCTGGAAGAGAAAAAAGAATATGCGGAAGCGGTAAAAGTATATCAGGAAATTATAGACAAACACGCGGAAGGGATTTATGTCGATGAGGCTTTGTTCTTCTCAGCCGAGATTTACAGAAAGGATATCCCGGATCCGGAAAAAGCAAAAGCACTTTACGAGAAAGTCATTTTTAATCATCAGGATAGTATTTACTATGTAGATGCCCGTAATAACTACAGAAAATTAAGAGGAGACAATAACCTGTAAGGGAATACAAGTTGTCCGAAAAATAAACAAAAGATTTTATAACATGATTATTTACAATGTAACGATCAATATACACGAGAGTGTACATGATGAATGGATGAAATGGATGCAGGAAAAACATATAGCTGATGTATTGGCTACAGGTAAATTTACGGCTGCACGAATGGTTCGGGTTTTGATCGAAGAAGAAATGGGAGGGGTGACCTATTCCATTCAATATACAACCGAGAGTAAAGAAATGTTGCAACGCTATTATGATGAGGACGCACCACGGCTAAGAGCGGAAGGATTTGCCCTTTTCGGAGATAAAATGCTGGCTTTCCGTACGGAGTTAGAATTGATCAGTGATCATTAATACTTTTAAAAAGTAAACATGGATAAGGTAAGAGCTAAAAAACATTTGGG
The DNA here is from genome assembly GCF_024496085.1 of Flavobacterium cerinum. Taxonomy (NCBI): domain Bacteria; kingdom Pseudomonadati; phylum Bacteroidota; class Flavobacteriia; order Flavobacteriales; family Flavobacteriaceae; genus Flavobacterium; species Flavobacterium cerinum. The sequence goes on from NZ_CP101751.1 coordinate 949,340, forward strand.
ACAACATTTCCTGAATGATGAAAATATCGCCAAAAAAATTGCCGATACGTTAACACTGGACGGCTATAAAAAAGTATTGGAAATCGGTCCGGGTATGGGAGTGCTTACCAAATATCTTTTGGAAAAACCCATTGAGACATATGTGATTGAGATCGATACCGAATCGGTAGAATATCTACAGACACACTATCTGAAATTGTCAAACCGTATCATTTCAAAAGATTTTTTAAGGTATAACCTTTCGGAAACTTTTGGTGAAGATCCGTTGGCGATTATCGGGAATTTTCCATACAATATATCTTCCCAAATCGTTTTTCGCGTACTGGAAATGAGAGATCGGATTCCGGAGTTTTCCGGGATGTTTCAAAAAGAAGTAGCCGAACGTATTTGCGAGAAAAAAGGAAGTAAAGCCTACGGAATTCTGTCGGTTTTGGTTCAGGCGTTTTATGATACGGAATACCTGTTTACGGTTTCGGAAAATGTATTTACGCCGCCGCCGAAAGTGAAATCCGGGGTAATGCGTATGCGCAGAAAAGAAAATTATAAGCTGCCATGCGAAGAGAAGCTGTTTTTCAACGTAGTAAAAACGGCTTTTAATCAGCGTAGAAAAACTTTAAGAAATAGTTTAAAAACGTTCCAGTTGTCGGATAATTTAAGAGAAGATAGTATCTTTGGCCTTCGTCCGGAACAATTGTCCGTGGAACAGTTTATCGAACTCACTCAAAAAATAGCCGCCGATGGAGTTTAAAATCAGCAGAGACTTTATTGCTCAGATTGAGCAACTAATCAGTGAAAACAAAGGGAATGAACTGGAAGGTTTACTCCACGAGATTCACTATGCTGATATTGCCGAAATCATGGAAGAACTCGATGATTATGAGGCAAGCTATATTTTTAAATTACTAGACAGTGAAAAAACCGCGGAAATCCTTCTGGAACTGGATGAAGAAGTCCGCGAAAAGATTTTAAGTAACCTTTCTGCAAAAGAAATCGCCGAAGAGCTGGATGAGCTGAATACGGATGATGCCGCCGATATTATCGCAGAATTACCACAATCGAAAAAAGAAGAGGTAATCTCCGAACTTGAAGACGTCGAACACGCGAAGGACATTGTGGACCTGTTGCGTTACGACGAAGATACGGCCGGGGGATTGATGGGGAAAGAGCTTGTAAAAGTAAACGAAAACTGGAATGTTCTTACCTGTGTTAAAGAAATGCGACAACAGGCCGAAAATGTATCCCGTGTGCATTCTATATATGTAGTGGATGATGAAGGCCGATTAAAAGGCCGCTTATCCCTAAAAGATTTATTGACCACTTCAACCAAAACACCAATCAGTGAAGTTTATATTAAAAAAGTAGACTATGTAAAGGTGGATACTAAAGATGTGGAAGTTGCCCGAATCATGCAGAAATATGACTTGGAAGCTATTCCGGTTGTTGATGAATTGGGCCGATTGGTTGGTCGTATTACCATTGATGATATCGTAGACGTAATCAAGGAAGAAGCCGATAAGGATTACCAGTTGGCGGCCGGTATCTCGCAAGACGTAGAAGCGGATGACAGTATTCTGGAATTAACGCGTGCACGTTTGCCATGGTTAGTATTGGCATTGCTGGGCGGTTTTATCAGTGTGCGGGTGTTGGGTCTTTTTGACGGCGCAATGGAAAATCATCCGGAATTATTCTTCTTTACACCGCTAATTGCGGCAATGGCCGGAAATGTAGGTGTACAATCTTCTGCAATTATCGTTCAGGGTTTGGCAAATAATACACTTAGTGGTTCACTATGGAATCGCTTATTAAAAGAGGTTACACTAAGTTTGTTAAACGGACTGATTTTAGGTGTTATCCTTTTAATAGGAAGTCATTTTCTTCTGAATGTAAATTTTATGTTGGGAATCACAGTTACCGTAGCCCTTCTTTCCGTTATAGTAACGGCTTCTGTCCTGGGAACTTTTATCCCCATGACGTTAAACAAATATGGGATTGACCCCGCCTTGGCCACCGGGCCTTTTATTACAACCAGTAATGATATCTGCGGGATCTTGATTTACTTTTCCATAGCCAAAATGATCTTAGGATTTTAATCATATAAACGGTTCTTATGAAAATTGTAGTTATTGGTGGTGGTAATTTAGGTGCCGCCATCGCTATAGGTATTGCCCGGTTTACATCGGGGAATGAAATTGCGGTTACCAGAAGAAATCTGGAAACAATTCGTTTTTTGGAAGCCGATGGCATTTCATTGTCTTCTGATAATAGGCATGCGGTGCAAACTGCCGATGTGGTAATACTTACAGTAAAACCCTATCAGGTAGCGGCTATTATTTCGGATATAAAACCCTATTTACAACATAAAATCGTAGCTTCTGCTGTTAGCGGATTTTCTATGGAAATGCTTCAGGAGCAATTGGAAGTAACGACAACAGCTATTCGTATTATGCCGAATATTGCCATCCAATTCGGATCGTCTGCAACTTGTGTGACGGTTAAAGATAATGATCAGGCTGTGGTGCAACCATTTTTATCGATACTGGAAAAACTGGGTTCAGTGGTTGTTATCGATGAGAAAATGATGGATGCGGCTACAGTACTTGGAGCTTGTGGTACGGCTTATGCATTGCGGTATATCCGGGCAGCCATGCAGGCCGGAATTGAAATCGGTTTTGATGCACAGACGGCTTTGGCTATAGCTTCACAAACAGTTAAAGGTGCTGCTGAAATGGCGCTGCGGGAAAAAGTACATCCGGAACAGCTAATAGATCGGGTTACAACACCAAAAGGATGTACGATTGCCGGTCTAAACGAAATGGAACATCAAGGATTTAGTTCTTCACTAATCAAAGGGATTAAAACATCTTTAAACAATATTAAAGGAATATGAAACAACCGGTAAAAATTCTGCATATCGATAGTAATCACCCTGTTTTATGGGATAGGCTGGAAGCGGCCGGTTTTGAAAACCATGAAGATTATAAATCATCAAAAGAAGCTGTTGAAACCAAGATTCACGAATACCACGGAATTGTGATCCGAAGCCGTTTTAAAATTGATAGCCACTTTTTGGATAAAGCAACTAATTTAAAGTTTATTGCCCGTGTTGGCGCCGGATTGGAGAGTATCGATTGTGATTATGCGATGCAAAAAGGCGTGCATTTAATCGCTGCTCCGGAAGGAAACCGGAATGCGGTAGGAGAACATGCGCTTGGGATGCTATTATCGCTTCTGAACAAGCTTAATAAGGCGGATCGGGAAGTGCGCAACGGACATTGGAATCGGGAAGCAAATCGCGGACAGGAGCTTGATGGTAAAACGGTGGGAATTATCGGTTACGGAAACATGGGGAAATCATTTGCAAAAAAACTAAGAGGTTTTGATGTGGAAGTTTTGTGTTATGATATCCTGGATCATGTAGGTGATGCTAATGCGCGTCAGGTTTCTTTATTGGAACTGCAGAAAAAAGCCGATGTGCTGAGTTTACATACACCCTGGACTCCTGAAACGGATAAAATGATTACAATTGATTTTATTAATGCATTTTCGAAACCGTTTTGGTTTATTAATACGGCTAGAGGAAACAGTGTGGTTACTGCCGATTTAATGACTGCATTAATTCAGGGGAAGGTTCTGGGTGCCGGATTGGATGTGTTGGAATATGAAAAGCTATCTTTTGAAAATTTATTTACAGATGATAATACACCGGAAGCACTGCAATATCTGCTTCAGGCGGATAATGTATTGCTAACGCCACATATTGCCGGATGGACAGTTGAAAGCAAAGAAAAGCTGGCACAGGTTATAGTGGATAAGATTATAAAATGCTGCAAAGATGAATAATAAACTAGCAAAACAAAAATTATGGAAAAAAAAGAAACAAAAAGAGTTACAGGTATTGGTGGCTTTTTCTTTAAATGTGAAAACCCGAACGAAGTAAAACAATGGTATCGCGAACGATTGGGAATCCCGGTAGGAGACTACGGTTGGTCTTTTACATGGAAGGATGAAGAAGGAAACGACGGCTTAACGCAATGGTCGCCGTTTGCAAGTACGACTAAATATTTTGAGCCTAGCGAAAAGCAGTTCATGATGAATTTCAGAGTGGAAAATCTGGTGGAATTATTGGAATTGTTAAAAGCAGAAGGAGTAACGGTTGTAGGGGAAATGGAAGAATATGATTACGGGAAATTTGGTTGGATTCTGGATCCGGAGGGAAATAAAATTGAACTTTGGGAGCCAAAATAATGTTAAAGTAATATAAAAATATAGTATATTCGCTTCATTATCAATCTTATCAAAATAAAAAATGGAAGTAAAAAACACTAAATCAGAGAATTGGAATAACCCTCCGATTCCAGTATTTAAAGTAGATCCGATCATGGTTTTGGTTTTTGGAATCATTACCTGTGGATTGTATCTTATTTATTGGAATATTAAGGTGGCAGATGTTTTAAACGCTGTAGCCGAAAGACAAATTATCTCACAACCGGTAGCTATTTTTTCAGGATGTTGTTTGCCTGTAAATCTGTATTTCTATTACATTGCCGGTAAAGACGGTTTGCCAAAAGTATATCAAAGAATCGGAGAGCCAAACAAAGATCAGTCGGTTCTTTTATTAATTTTAGGGTTTTTCTTCCCTATGGTTGCTGCAATGATTGTACAAAGTGATATCAACAAGCTATACAATTAATACAAAAAAACAACTCAAAATTTATGGGATTATCGGAGCTTTACTGACTCTGATAATCCCTTTTTTGTTGACATTTCAAAATGAGCACAATCATCTGGATAATGCCCAGTCATTGTGTCCGTTTAAAATGCTGACCGGTTTCCCTTGTCCGGGTTGCGGAATTACAAAGTCACTCGTATATATCTATGAAGGCGATATTGTGAAGAGCCTGCATTTTCACTTGTTCGGCCCGTTTGTTTTTGTACTTTGTGTTCTTGCAATAATTATTTTATCAGTTGAATTGTTTACCGGTAAAAGCTATTTCCGAACGCTTTTTTACAGTAAAAAAGTAGCTTATTTTTTAGCGGTTATCCTGGTTGTTTACCATATAATCCGACTGTATTATTTTGTTGCGGATCATACGTTCGATGATATCCTGAGACAATCAATATGGAAATAAAAAAGACCTGAATCTCTCAGGCCTTTTTGATATTTGTTGTTTATTCTTATTCTTTTTCGTTTAGCTTACGTTCCAGCTCAGCCTGGAATTCTTCCATTACCGGTTTAACGGTGCTTTCCGGTAAATCAGCAATGCGAATGTACATTAAACCGTCAACAGCATTGTTAAAAAGCGGATCCACGTTAAAAGCGACCACTCTCGCATTTTGTTTGATGTATTTTTTAATCAAAACAGGTAAACGCAAACTTCCCGGTTCTACCTCATCAATGATTTTGTCGAACTTGTTCAAATCGGCTTCCGCTTCGTTAAATACAAAATCTTTATCGGCATCTTTCAGTTTAACCTTATATTCTTTTTTAGGGTGAATATATTGAGCTACATACGGATCGTAGTAGTGCGACTTCATAAACTCGATCATCAATGATTTGGAGAAGTCAGAAAACTGATTGCTGATACTTACACCGCCAATTAAATAACGATGTTCCGGATGACGTAATGTAGTATGTACAATTCCTTTCCATAACAGGAATAACGGCATTGGTTTTTGCTGGTATTCTTTAATGATAAAGGCGCGTCCCATTTCAATGGATTTGGACATCATATCATATAATTCCGGTTCGAAACGGAACAACTCGTGTAGGTAAAACCCGTTAATGCCGAATTTTTTATAGATATCCGAACCCAGTCCCATACGATAAGCACCTGCAATCTGCTTGTTGTCCTCATCCCATAGAAACATATGGTGGTAATATTTGTCGTATTGATCTAAATCCAAAGATTCATTTGTTCCTTCGCCTACTTCCCGGAATGTAATCTCTCTTAAACGGCCGATTTCATGTAGTACATTCGGAATCTTATCAGCAGTTACCAGAAATACTTCATAGTTTTTGCTTTGTAGTAAACGGTAATCACCTTTGCGTAATTCGGTTACTTCCTGTAAGATCTTTTCGTAATTAGCAGGATGTGCAATTTGCTTCGGACTACTTTTCGGTAACGGAAGTTTTAAGCTTGGAGCTGATAACAATTTGCTTTCGGTACTTTCGAATGAGTTCGCCAGCATATAGGTTTTACGGCGTAAAAACTCGGAATAAGTATCAATAGATTCGTACTCGTTTTGTTCGTTAACCGAAATAGGTTTCCCGATACGTACTTTGATAACGCGCTTTTTCTGTGTCAGTAACTCAGAAGGTAGTTTTGCGGTACGTAGCGTCGGACTTATTTTAGACAGTAGGTAAAATAATCTGCTGTTTTTAGCATGGAAATAAATCGGAACAACCGGAACCTGTGCTTTTTTAATCAGCTTTATGGCGCCTTCTTCCCAGGGTTTGTCAACTACCAGTTCGTCATCTTTGTAAGTTGATACTTCACCGGCAGGAAATATTCCCAGTGGTTTTCCTTCGCTCAGGTGACGTAATGTTTCTTTAATTCCCGCTACGCTGGATTTGGCATCCTTGTGATTTTCAAAAGGATTTACCGGCATTACGTATGGCTTTAAAGGGTCAATGCGGTGTAATAGGAAATTAGCGATGATTTTAAAATTAGGCTCTTTTTCCAGCATTAATTTCAATAGCAAAATACCGTCTATACCACCTAACGGGTGATTGGAAACGGTAATATAAGCCCCGTCTTTCGGTAAACGCTTCAAGTCTTCTTCCGGGATTTCAAACTTAATTTGAAATTCATCCAAAATAGCGTTTAGAAAAGGGACATCGTTGAGATGTTTATTTCGGTTATAAATATCATTAAGCGTAGAAATCTTCAGCACCTTCATCAGTAACCAGCCTGAAAAAGTTCCTAAAAAACCGTATTTGTCAGTGTTTATTGCTTTCGCAACTTCTTTAGCGGTAACTAAACCCATTTAAATTCGTTTTGAGCGAAAAACAAAGATAAGAATTCTCATGAAACGCAAAAAGGCTTTGCTCTATTATTACGTTTTTTTTAATAACCCGGGAATTTAGGCTTTTGATTGTGAAGGTTTTGTTTCTAATTCTGTATTTAGTGTTTTAAATCTATAGGTTTTTTGTCTATTTTTGGGGAAAATGAACTGAAACGATGAAAATTATTTCTTATAATGTTAACGGAATTAGGGCGGCAATTACCAAAGGTTTTCTGGATTGGTTGAAAAGCGCCGATCCGGATGTAATCTGCCTTCAGGAAATAAAAGCAACACAAGAGCAGGTTCCGCTACTGGATATCGAATTGGCGGGTTATCCGTATCATTACTGGTTTCCGGCCGAAAAAAAAGGGTATAGCGGAGTGGCAATTTTGTCGAAAGTAAAACCGAATAATGTGGTTTTCGGAACCGGAATTCCGCATATGGATAAAGAAGGACGTAACCTTCGTGTGGATTTTGATGACTTTTCGGTAATGAGCCTGTATTTGCCATCGGGAACAAACATCGACCGATTGGATCATAAGTTTATGTATATGGATGATTTTCAGAATTATATTAATAACCTGAAAAAGGATATTCCAAATCTGATTATCTGCGGCGATTATAATATTTGTCACGAAGCGATTGATATTCACGATCCGATCCGAAATGCGAAAGTATCCGGTTTCTTACCGGAAGAACGCGCCTGGTTGGACGGATTTATGAAAAGCGGTTTTGTTGATAGTTTCCGCCATTTTAACAAAGAACCACATAATTATAGCTGGTGGAGTTATCGTGCGAATGCCAGAGCCAATAATAAGGGATGGAGAATCGATTATAATCTGGTAAGCGAACCGTTACGCGACAGAATGAAACGTGCCGTGATCTTACCGGAAGCGAAACATTCAGATCACTGTCCGATTTTAGTTGAAATTGAATAATCAAAAAAACACTGATATAGCAAATGATTAAAAAAATGTCCATTGGAGTGTTGGCTTTGGCCTTATCAACTTCATGTGTTTCTAAAAAACTATACACTGATTTAGAGACAAAATATGCCGATCTGAAAAAAGAAAACCGTCAGTTGTCTGATGAAAATACTACGCTGACTAAAGATAAAAATCAACTGGATTTATTGTCGAAAGATTTACAATCGCAATTAGATAAGTTAAAAGCGGAACGTGATAAACTGGCTTCGGATTATGCTGCTGCTCAAAACAGCTTAAAAACCTTACAGTCGTCCTACAAAGCTTTAGAGAAAAACAGTGACGATGCGTTAAAAAGTAACATGGATAAAAACCGTGAATTGCTGGCGCAGTTAGAGGCTAAAGAAAAAGCATTGGCGGCTGAAAAAGACCGATTGGAAAAGTTGAAAAACGACTTGAAGGATCGTTCTGACCGTGTGAACGAACTGGAAAACATGATTGCTGAAAAAGAAGCTTCAATGAAACGACTAAAAGAAACATTGTCGAAAGCTTTGAATGCATTTGAAGGTAAAGGATTAACAGTGGAACATAAAAACGGAAAAGTTTACGTTTCTATGGAAAATAAATTGTTATTCGGAACCGGAAGTTGGGCTGTCGGAACCGAAGGAAGAAAAGCAGTTGTGGCTGTTGGAAAAGTTTTAGGGGATAATCCGGATATTACAGTATTGATCGAAGGACACACGGATAATGATAAATATGCCGGTGCTGTTGGAGCTGTAGAAAACAACTGGGATTTATCAACGAAAAGAGCTACAGCTATTGTGAACATTCTGGCAGAAAACAAAGCAATCGACAAGAAGAATCTGACCGCTGCCGGTAGAGGTGAATATGCACCGATTGCTTCAAATGATACAGCTGAAGGGAAAGCAAAAAACAGAAGAATCGAAATTATTCTGACTCCGAAACTGGATGAAATTTCAAAAATGCTTAACGATATCAACTAATTAAATAATACAGGCATTGAAAAGGTTCAGCAGTCATAGCTGGACCTTTTGTTTTTAGTATTTTTGGAACCTTTATAATTGGAAAGGAAAAAAATGAAGTATACAACATTACCGGGAACGGATATTAAAATAAGTACAATATGTTTAGGGACGATGACTTTCGGAGAGCAAAATACCGAAGCAGAAGCACATGCCCAATTAGACTTTGCACTGGATAAAGGGATTAACTTTTTAGATACGGCTGAGATGTATCCGGTAGCGGCACGCGAGGAAACATCAGGAAGAACGGAACGTTACATCGGAAACTGGCTGCATAAAACAGGAAATCGGGATAAAGTGATTGTGGCAACTAAAATAGCCGGCCCTAATCGCGGAATGGACTATTTGCGGGAGGATTTGCGATATACGGATAAAACGATTCGCGAAGCTGTAGAAAAGAGCTTACGACAATTGCAAACGGATTATATCGATTTGTATCAGATGCATTGGCCGGAACGAAAATCGAATATGTTCGGACAACGCGGATTTACGATACAAGATGATGCCTGGGAGGATAATTTTAAAACGGTATTGGAAACCTTTGAAGATTTGATCAAAGAAGGTAAAATCCGACATATCGGAGTGTCTAATGAAACACCGTGGGGTGTGATGCGTTTTCTGGAAGAAAGTAAAAAGCATGATTTACCGCGAATTGCCACGATTCAGAATCCGTATTCCTTGTTAAACAGAACCTTTGAAGTTGGTTTGTCAGAAACCTGTTACCGGGAAAAAGTTGGCTTGCTGGCCTATTCTCCGTTAGGTTTCGGAACACTAACCGGAAAATTCCTTACCGGTGAAGCGCTTCCGAATGCCAGAATTAATTTGTTTCCGCGTTTTTCACGTTATTCAAGTGAGCAATCGCAAAAGGCTGTAAAAGGCTATCAGGAAGTGGCTGCTTCGTTTGGGCTGACTTTAACTGAAATGGCATTGGCTTTTGTACAACATCAGGCTTTTGTAACGGCAACGATTATCGGAGCAACGAATTTGGAACAGCTGGAAGAAAATATCAAAACGCATACTGTTGTATTAACGGATGATATGATCCGGGAAATTAATCGTATCCAGGAGCGTATTCCAAATCCGGCACCGTAACAGAATTACTCGATCGACAATTTACGTGTGGCAGTATTGCCGGTATTGTCGGTAATATGAATGATATATAAACCTGTGGCTAAATGTGACGTTTTAACGTTAATTAGCTCCGGGTTTTTTGTTTTTTGATGGTGTACCTGTTTTCCGTTTGTGTCGAAAATAACAATTTCTTCCGGATATGTATTACCGTTGGATTTAATGTTGATCTCTGTTTTGGCCGGGTTAGGATAGATGGTGAAATCATTTTTATTAAAATCGGCTGTGCCTAATGAAGCATCTTTTATCTTATAAATCGTTCCGTTGTTGATAGCGGCAACGTATAATTCACCGGCCATATCTTCACCGAAAGTTACAAAACTGTTTCCGTTAAACGGATTGGAATAGGTTATATTGCCGGAGTTGTCAGCCATCCCGATTCTGGGAGAACAGTAATCCGTGAAAAAATATTTATTTTGAAAATTCGGATAAATAGTTCCGGTATAAACATAACCGCCGGTTATGGAACAATTCCCGGAATTATGTGATGTAACTGCGATCGGGAATGTCATTGTTGATTGCGCAGCACATCCGGTTGAATTGTAAACATCATTTCCTTCATAACAACGCCAACCGTAATTCAGTCCGGCTTGAGTAGAAGCTACTTTGTTAATCTCTTCGTAAGCATTTTGTCCGACATCAGCGATCCACAAATCACCGTTATTTCGGTTAAAAGAAAACTTCCATGGGTTTCGTAATCCGATGGCCCATATTTCATCGGCACCGGCTATACCAACATAGGGATTATTGGCCGGGCTACTATAAGGAGATCCGGTGTTAACATCAATACGAAGCATTTTTCCAAGCAACTCATTAATGTTTTGTGCCCGGTTTCCGGGATCACCACCGCTTCCGCCATCACCCATACCGATATACAAATAACCATCGGGACCGAATTTTATCGAACCGCCGTTATGATTGGAAAAGGGTTGTGTAATTGTAAGTAAAATAGTGGCGCTTCCGGTATTGGCTACATTCGGATCGCTTCCGCTTACAGTATAACGGGCAATAACGGTATTTCCCGCTGTATTGGTGTAATTGACATAAAAATAGCCGTTAGTGCTATAATTGGGATGAAATGCCAGACCTAATAAGCCACGTTCTCCGCCGGAGCTTATCAAACTGCTTATGGACAGAAAAGGAGTAGGGTTAGTCGTTCCGTTGGAGTTGAGAATTTTAATACTCCCGCCGCGTTCTACAACAAAAAGTCGGGAATCTCCGGAATGGGCTATTTCAACCGGGCTGGAAAAACCCGTTGCAAAACTTTCGAGATTAATCGTCTGAGAAAAAGCAATACAGTTTGCAAGTAATGCCAGACTAAGTAGTATTTTTTTCATGGGGTAGTTAGTGTTGGTTTGTAGTAAAAATAGTAAAAAAATATTTATATCATATCTAATCGTTTAATTTTTAGTGCAATATGCGACATCTGGAGGACAGGTAAAGTAGTCGTAAGCTGTAGAAATGATAAGGTCTTATCTTTACCAACCCAAAGAGATTGTTTTATGTATTTTAATTTAAAATATGGCTTGTGGTGATTTCTGAAAATATAAGAGTAAGTGTAATAGGAGTACTAAAGGTTGCTTAAGTATATAAATAGTATTTTCATGTTTTGAAAGTTTCTGCTTTCAAATGTAAAGGGCCACTCTCATGAAGTGGCCCTTTTTTCTAAAGATTTTCGATTATCTTATCTTTAGGGTATTTAACGGTATAACTGATGCGTATCTTTTTAGTTTCATTTGGTTTTAAATTGAGTTCCCAGCTTAATAATCCTTTTTCGGAATTTACTTTAGCACCATCCTTTTGTTTCAACTCAATTTCGATGTCCTTGTCTGTACTCAACGGATATTGATCTTCCAGCTTCAAAGCAATAGCTTCTTTTTTGTTATTACGAATGGTGATATCGTAGGTGAAGGTTTGCTCTTTTTTAGCGGATAAAAATTTAGTTCCGGATTTGTCAGCAATTTTTTCCCGTGTGATAACAACTTTCTTGTCGCGTCCCATGCTGAGGTTTAACGTATCGGATGTCTGACCCGGATTGATTATTGTTTTACCGACATACATGCCTTCAAAAATAATATTGGCTTCTCCTCTTAACAAATTGTATTTGCTGTAATCGCTGATTTCGGCCAGTAAGAATGATTCTTTATCCAGTTTCGGAGCCGCATAATATTTATAGGTGGCCGGTAATTTGATTTCCTTTAATGAAACGCTGTGTACTTTGCCGTTTGATAAAATATCATACGGAATATCAATATCAAATGAAATATTTAACTGATTTTCATTGATTGTCGTATAATTGGAAATAGAACTGCTTTCTTTTGCCAGAGAAGATTTATTTCTGATTTTTACTGTTTCTGCACGGTCATAGTTTGCCTGCGGAACAGCTGCGTATACCGGTTGATAAGCTAAAAACCATGGGTTTATAACCGGAGCCTGATTGTTCTGATTTGGGATACCACTCGAAAGCGTTAACTTTACTTTTTTCCAGTCTACTCCGGTGTTTTGAACGATTTGTGCTTTATACATCATGTTAATCGGAGAAGTGACATTATCAGCACGAAGATCATAAAACGGAGACCAGCGTGCATTATTTGTCAGATAAGAAACATCAAGTGTAACGGCTCCGGCTGTTTGGTTCATAACCTGTAATACCAGTTTTCCGGTGGCATTTTTTTCTTCTTTACTACTGTTTATTTCCAACTTGGAATTCAGTTTGGTTAAAAGAGCGTTCAGTTTTCTTTCTTTTTCGTTTAAAACATCTACTGAATTACTGATTTCGGTACGCTTAGCTTTATAATATTCGACCATCTTCATTAGTTCCGATACATTCAAACCCGAATTAACACCGGATACCTGTTGGTTTTTATCAAGCATTTCAATGGTTTTCATTTCAGCACTTCGGGTGTTGTTTAATTGATTCAACTCTTTTTGAACAATTGTAATACTGTCCCGTACCTTTTTAATTGCCGGTGAACCTTCATCAATATCGTATTCACTGATATAATCATTGGTAAATTGAGAAGATAGTACCGTAATACTGGACGGAGCACCAATCTGAACCGTATTTTCGTTCAGGTAGTTGGCGATATTTTTAATTACAATTTCATGTGTTCCCGCCGGAAGGCTAAGGTTGGCCGTCTGAGAAATTTCCGCAGCGTTAAAATAAACAGTAACAGCATTTACTTTGGCTGTTGTAAAAACAGGTTTTTGGGCAAATGCAAAACTGCTGAAAATCAGAAGTAATACAGTGATAAACTTTTTCATTTTTTTGTATATAGTGTTTTATAAATTAGAATGGGATCGGATTGTCATTAAATAGTTTTATGTTTTCCGAATTAGCTGTTTTTGGTGCCGATAGCATTGGCAAATACAACAATACCGATATAAAAAAGGGCAAGAATAAGAGATGTTGTCATGATGTTATTTTTGTAAAGATTGAATATCATTTTCTATAGTCAGAATCAATAAACAGGTAGCGGTGCAAAATACCGGACTTGTAATACAGTGATGACCGTTCCAGCTGCCGTTATTGTTTTGAATTTTAATCAGCTTTCCGCTAACGTTGTCATACCAGTTTTTCCAGTCGTTATCCTTTTTTACCAACATGGATTCTCCGGTTTGAAGGAAACTCATAAATTCTTCTCCGCCGTTGTTACCGTAACCGTTCATTATTGTGTTGTCCATTGCCTGAACTTTTGCGGCTTTGTATACTTTAGCTGCAACATCGTAAGAAGCTGCTTTGTCTTTTGAAACGCCTATTTTCTGTAGGTTATCGCGATTGAGTTCAGCTGTTTTACTGATTTTACCTTCTGCTTTGGCCTTGGCTAATAGTTCTTCTGCTTCTTTCGCTTCCGAAGCACTGCCGCGAACGGAACTACTAATTGCATACAGCATGATTCCGGCACCGTCTTCTGTTTTGGCGGTATTACTTTCGGCATTATAATTTCCTTTCTGATAATTGCGGGCAGCGGTTATCTTTTCTTCATTTACGATGATGTTTTTATTTTTCTTGGCTTGTTCCAAACCGGAACTGGCAAAAGAAGATTGTAATACTCCGGCCCAACCGGCTCCGTTTACTTTTCCGTTATTATCATATGATTTTTCGATTTTATCCACACAAATCTGAATGGCTTTTTCGATACGTTGTGACGGGTTCTTTTCAGCGACCTGATTCAGAAATTGTAATGTCAGTGCCGCATCGATGTTTTCGCCTAATTTTCGTTGAATTTGTGTGCCGCGGACCTGAGTGATATATTCATTGTTTTTATTGGATTCGACTTGTTGTAGCAAATAGTCTAAAGCTGCCGAAAGTTGTTTTTTATACGGACCTTTAGTGGTTGTATTACCCATTCGATAGAGTGCCATTGCTGCCATTGCAGTTGTCGCCGGATCCGATTTTACAGCATGCGGATTCATTTCTCCTTGATTACTATGCGAGCCGGCTCCCCATCCGCCATCATTATTTTGTGCTGTGACCAACCATTTTTCGCCACTCTGAATTCCGTTTTTAACAGTAGCATCGTTTTTATAGGACGCATATTGTGCAACAGGTTGTTCACCCATAACCGACATAAAGACGCAAGGTTGTTCCTTGCTGTTTTTTTGTTTGTAAACTACAGCAGTCTCGGAGTTGGCCGAATTGGAAGTCTTAATAACCACTCCGGTCAACAGTACCGAAGTCGTTAAAGCGATTAAAAGATTTTCGGTTTTCATGATTTTCGGTTTTAAAGATTACAATTCAAAAGTACGGGCATCAGAAATACACATTTAGCAGAATGGGTGAAAGCAGTTTTTAACTTGGTGAAAGGGTAACGGAAAACCTGTTTTGTGTAACCTGTTCTGCTATTGAATAAAGAAAATAAGATCACATACAAGCGATACATACGCTTTGAAGAAAAAGCATTAGTTGAAAAAGCGTATTTTTGAAGAAAGGGTGAACCGTATATCTGACTTGGTGAATGATATAGGAAAGGATTCCGGATTTAGCGTACTTTACACACTGATAATAATTAAAAAGATGCGAAACATAAAGTGTATTTTGATCGTGTTGGGGATCCTGCTTTTGTTTTCACAACAGGTCACAGCACAGTCGGTTCAGAAGGAAAGCAATGATAAAAGTGCCAATGTCAATTTAAATAAAGCGGCAGAGGAACTGGCTAAATCATTAGAAGCTAATGATGAAATTAAAATAGCGGGAAGTTATGAGAAACTGGCGCAAGAGTTTATTGAAGCGGATGATTTGGTTAAGGCTGAAGAATACCTGAAAAAAGCACTGGAAAGTTTTACGAAGCTAAAAAAGAAAGAGGATATTGCACGGATTAGCCGAAGTCTGGCAAGAGTACAGGAAAATCAAAGAAAGAATCGATCCGCACTTAGCAGTAATACAGTGGTCAGTAAAAAAATGCTGAATAAAAATGTCGAACCGGCGTATGATGCAGATGCTAAATTCAAACAAAATGCAGAGTCTCAGGCAGTACAGTATAATACGGTTCCGAGTCCGAGTATTCAACAGCTTGAAAAAGAAAAGAGGAACGAAGAAATAGCAGATGCTTATGTGCAGAAAGCAGAAATGAGCTTACAGCAAAAAGATAAAACCGTTGCAATTGAAAACTATAATCAGGCTATTTCTTATGTGAAAGATAAACCGGAAGAGGTGATCAAACTTAAAGCGGAGTTAGCCAAAGTATATACGGCCGATAATCAATTTGAAGAAGCGATTGCGATTTCCGAAAAATTACTGGCGGAAGCCAGAACTCAAAAAGATTTTGATACTGAAATCGTACAATTACAATCGCTGGCGACAGTCTATTTTAAAAAGAAGGAACCGAAAAAAGCGGAGCATTTGCTGAAAGAAGCGTATGCACTCGCGACCGAAAAAGGGAAAGCCGCCGAAGTGAAAAAAAGTATGGAGAAATTACTGGATTATTATCGGGAAACCGGTAACTATAAGGAAAGTACCCATATCTATGAGCAGTTTTTTAAAAACTTTGAAGAACTGCTTCGAAAGGATAGTGCGCAAACGGATAAAGCGGCTTTCCTGGTAACGGAAGAAAAAATCCGCCAACTGGAGAAAGAAAAGGTGCTGAAAGACGAACTGATCGCAAAGAAAAATACGTTTAATTATTTTCTGATCGGTTCAATGATGCTGTTGCTATTATTGTTTGGATTAATTGTAAAAGCATTGTATTCGATTAAAACGAAAAATAAAGAAATAGCCCTTCAGTCGTTACGTCGGGAAATGAATCCGCATTTTATTTTTAACAGCCTAAACAGTGTCAATCAGTTTATCTCGCAGAATAGGGAATTGGAAGCCAACAAATACCTGACTTCATATTCGAAGTTGATGCGGAACATGATGGAAAATTCCAATAAGGATTTTATCACATTGGGAAGTGAAATCGAACAATTGCGAAAATATCTCGATTTAGAGCATATGCGCTTTGAAGATCAGTTTGATTATACGATCACGGTCGATGAAAAACTGGACACGGAAACAATCCAGATTCCGAATATGATTATCCAACCTCATCTGGAAAATGCAATCTGGCACGGACTCCGATACAAGGAAGGCAAAGGATTGTTGGAGTTGAGTTTCTCGCTTGCAAAGGGAAATGTTGTAGTTGTAATCCGGGATAATGGTATCGGATTAACGAAAAGTCAGGAACTAAAAACCAAAAACCAAAAAGTACATCAATCAAGAGGACTTACAAATACAAAAGAGCGTATTAGTCTTTTGAACGAATTGTATAAAAAAGAAATAACGTTGGATATTGCTGAAAGAGCGAATCCGGATAGCGGCGTAATCGTTACGCTTCATTTTCCGTTGATTGAAAAATAAAAAGCCATGCAAAAAATTAGAAGTGTTATTGTAGAAGATGAATTGGCCGCCAGAGAAGTGCTTAAGGCCTATTTGTCTAAATATTGTCCGCAAGTTGAGGTAATCGGCGAAGCACAACATATCAAAGAAGCGGTTCCGTTATTGCATGAATTACAGCCACAATTGGTTTTTCTGGATGTAGAAATGCCTTTTGGAAATGCTTTTGATGTTTTGGAAGCTTGTAAGGATTTACAGTTTGAAACCATATTTGTAACGGCTTTTTCGGAATATTCGTTAAAGGCCTTAAATCAAAGTGCGGCATACTATCTGTTGAAACCGATTAGTATTGAGGAGCTTATTCTGGCAGTAAATAAAGTACAGTTACAATTGGTTAATCAGGAAATTTTTAACCGGAACCGGATTATTGTCGAAAACTTCCGGGAGACCAATCCGGAGCGACAAAAGGTTATTTTACCAACATTGGAAGGCTTTGAAGTGGCTAAAATGGAAGAAATTGTACGTCTTCGCGGAAACGGTAATTTTACGGATATTTATTTGCAGGACGGAAGTAAAAAAATGGTGTGTCGATTTTTAAAACACTTTACGGAAATCCTTCCTTTTCCGTTTCTCCGGGTGCATAAATCCCATATTATTAATGTGAATTTTGTAAAGTCTTATCACAAAGGTGCCGGTGGTTACGTGACGCTTTTTGATGGTTCTGAGGTTGAAATCTCACCGACGTATAAAGAGGAATTCCTAAAAAACTTTAAATAGTAGACCGATGATAAAAAGAAAGCTCCGCAGTAATACGGAGCTTTTATTTTGTTAGAGACTGACCAGATTTTTATCCTACCTAAAAGGCTGACTAGATTTTTATCCTGTCTCATTATTACAATACAAGTTTAATGTTAAATGCTTAGATATCAGTGTTTTTTATATATTTTTAATTTATTAAAAAGTGTTTTTTTATAATAAATCCCTATACTTTATTGTTGATCAATAAAAGCAATAATAATGTAATATTAGTTTTTCATTCTTCTAATGTTAGCGAATAAAATGATTAATACACCATTTCTTTTATAAATAATGAATCAACGGGGATACTATCCGTAACGGTTTTTAGTTTTAGGAAAGTACGCGAACGACCGGTTATTGTAAACGGTAGTTTATAACCGATGGTGTCTTCTGATGTCAAAACACCACGACGTAACATCAGATTCGTCAGGAAGTCTTGTTGCTGATTGGCATAACCCTTCAGACTTCCGGTATTGTCGAACTGCCACATGAATTTCTTCGGTTTCGGAACGATAGTAGCAAGGAACAGACATTCTTTTAAGGTAAGATCAGCCGGTTTTTTCTGAAAATAGAACTGAGCCGCTTCTCCGATTCCGTAGATATTCGGTCCCCATTCAATCACATTGAAATAAACTTCCAACATACGTTGCTTACTGGTGATACGATTGTTTTCGAGTATGTAAACCAACAGGATTTCCTCAAGTTTTCGGGATAAAGTCTTTTCACGGGTCAGAAATACATTTTTAACCAATTGCATACTGATTGTACTGGCTCCGCGTGCAAATTTCCGGGTTCGGATATTTTTTACAATAGATTGCTTAAATGCCTCGTTTATAAAACCGCGATGCGACATAAAGGACGGATCTTCTGAGGTTAATACGCTTTTTTGTAAATAAGGTGATATCTGATCCAACGGCGTAAAGTTCGGATTGGATGGTCCTACGACTATCGGACGTTGCGGAATACCGTTTTCTATTGCGCGGTAAGTAAATGTTGTATTCAGCTTGTCCAGATCGGCTTCTCCGTATTTAATGATTTTTAGGCCGTCTTTCTGAAGTTTACTGTCAAAAACGAGCGCATTCGGGTTGTTTTTGTTGAACTGAAAATTGAGTTTATAATCAAAGTCACCTTCAGCCTGCATACCTTCAAAATGAGTAAAAAGTCCTTTTGGTAGTGACGTAATAAAATCCTGAGCTTTCATTTTCGGAATCTCCAGACGTAAGGTATATAGCGTGTCTTTCTCGGTTTTGTATTCCGCAAAAGGACGCACTTTAATGGCATTGAGCTGTGCTTTTGAACTACTGTCGATCGCTACAAAATGTTCTCCGAAAAGGAAACGATAGTCAAAACGAGCCTTTTCAATGATGACGTCTTTTTTAGCAATTCGGGGATGATTGATGGTGAAGTTGGTAATAGAGGTATAACCGTCAACATGGAGTTCATTGCCTTCCATCTTTATCCTGGAAACGTTAACGTGGATACTGTCAAAACTGGATAAAAGATTGAAACGTTCGTCGATATAAGGTACTTTAATTTTGGAAGTATCACTGTTGAAGAAACGAAGATCGGCTGTTTTGTTACGGGGATCAGCCATTCCGCGGATTTTCCAGTTTTGATTGAACGTATTTGTCTGAACGTTGATAGTTGTTTGTAGCTGACGGCCTTCAAGATTCAGATCGTTCAGATGCATGGTAACTTTACGTCCCATATCGTCCATTCGGAGCGATAAGTTATGTAATGTCATATTGGTTGGTACCAGATTTAGCGCTTTTGTCAGCAAACGATACGCAAGTTTAGCGTAGTTTCTTTTCTCGCTTTCATTATTGTTTTCCTTTTCTTTTTTTAAGAAAGCATCAAAATTACGGCCGTTTTTGTTTTTTACTAACTGAACGAATCCGTTTTTCATTTCCAGTTCCTTAAGCTGGATGTCACCGGTAAACAATTGAAAAAGGTCAACAGACGTTTTTACTTTTTCGACAGCGACCAAAGTGTCGGCCTGATTGGGAACTAAAACAATATGATGTAGTGTTACGCCATTCAGGCCGTCAAATTGAGCGTCTTTTATGGTAAGCGTACAGTTATAATCGGTAGCAAGCCGGTTTTCTGCTTTGGTAATCGCTTTTTGAAGTAACGAATCCCGAAAAATAAAAAGTCCGGTAAAGGCAAGGGCAAAAAGAATACAGATCGCTAGTAAAAAGCGTATGATTTTTTGCTTTCTTGTTCTCATTGTTGTTCTGTTTTCTACAAAAATAGGGTATTATCCCTGAAAAAACAGCAGATGAATGTGTTAATATAACGGGCTTTTAACAGTTAATGCCTTTTCTGTTAACGCTGATAGTAGGCGGTTAGTGTTGCCTTTGCCAGCATATTGGCATTTATATAAAAACCGACAAGCGATGGATTTGCATTTTTATCCAAGCCCAGTTTTTCTGTTTTTAAAGCAAAAACGGTTATTTCATATTTATGCGGCTTGTCTCCTTCCGGCGGACACGGGCCTCCATATCCGTAGGTTCCGTAATCGGCGATACCCTGGATAATTTCTTTAGGTAATGTTGTTTTCGAAGTATCTCCGGAACCGGATTTCAACTCTTTTGTGCCGGCGGGAATATCAAATACAGTCCAATGAATCCATCCTCTTCCGGTTGGCGCATCCGGATCATACATAACTATGGCGAAACTTTTGGTTCCCTGTGGTGCATTTTCCCATGAAAGTTGCGGTGAAATATTAGAACCGGTACATCCGAATCCGTTATAAACCTGTTTGTGAGTAGCCTGTCCTTGTAAATCGGAACTTTTAAGGGTGAACGTCTGGGCTTTTGTAGTCAGCGATAAGAATAAGCCGACAACGATGACATAAAGTGTTTTCATTGTTTTCTATAGACTGTTCAATGTCTTGGATTCTGTTATTTTCAACAGAAATAAACTTGTAAGCATTTTTTAATATGATACAGTCTAATTTATTGGTAACCGAGTCCGTAAAATAGTTGTGGACATAGCCACTATAAAGCTCTGTTTTTCCGTTTGCTTCAATTAGAACATCGGCGTTGGTATAGAGGTATTTATTTTTAGAATTTTTGGTTCCATATATTTTTTTAGATTTAATGATATAGTGCCAGTAATTCTTAAACTTAAAAAGAGGAATGCTACTGTCAAAATTCGTTGTGCGAATAACCTTGTAAGAAAAAAAGCCTAGAACACCGGATATGAGATATAATAGAGAGATAAGATAAATGATATTGGTATAGTCATTAATGTCTTTTTTTTCAGGTAATTGATTTGCAGAAAGTGTTTCAAATAGGCACTTTATATTTTCATATGATACATATTCCTGAATTCTAAGAATGGAATAATTTTCTAAAAGTATAAGATTTAATATGCAGAATGTTATAATGCCGATACTAAAAAAAAGTGTCCATAAAAAACGCTCCATTAGGTTTCCCTGGTTGAATTGTTTTGTGAAATCGCCCCCAAAATAAAATTTCCTGAACAAAAGTCCAGGAAATATAAAAATTGAAATATAGAATATTGTATTTAATGCTATATTTTCCAATGGATTAGCCTAGTGAAATGGTGATTGTTTTATTTGATAACTCAACGTTTTTTTCTTTGTCATTTTTGTGATTCAGTAAATAATCAACAGCGTCATCGAGTTTCTTTTTATCACTGGGATTATTGATTATTTCTAAGATGTCTTCATTGATCAGAGAGTTCTCATGAGGAGAATCAGATTTCATTCCTGAAAACAATATTGTTATCGTTCTTTGTAAACCATTTCTAAAAAAGTTTATTTTTTTCATAACTTTCTGATTTTTAGTTTTAAGATACTTTCAAAAATAAAATTTATCTGTTAGATTACAAATGTCTTTAACATATATTTTTTGTCTTTGCAGTTATTTTATCCAAAAAGCTCACTAACCACATCTTCTATTTTGGATACCATTTTAATATGAATCTGAGTGTTTTTTAGTGCTACTTTATTGTATTTAGAGATGAATATAGTTCCGAAGCCTAATTTTTCAGCTTCTTGTATTCGCTGTTCAACGCGATTTACCGGGCGAATTTCTCCGGAAAGACCGACTTCTCCGGCAAAACAATAATCTTTACCTACCGGAATATCTTCATTAGACGAAAGAATGGCTGCCACAACAGCTAAGTCTATCGCAGGATCATCTACCGATATACCGCCGGTTACATTCAGGAAAACGTCTTTAGCACCCAGGCGGAAACCGGCACGTTTTTCCAATACAGCCAAAATCATATTAAGTCGTTTGGCATTGTATCCGGTCGTGCTTCTTTGTGGTGTTCCATATACGGCCGTACTGACCAAAGCTTGAATTTCGATCATTAACGGACGCATCCCTTCGAGAGTAGTTGCAATTGCAGTACCGGACAATTCTTCTTCTTTATGAGAAATCAGAATTTCCGATGGATTGGCTACTTCGCGCAATCCGCTGCCTTGCATTTCGTAAATACCTAATTCGGCAGTAGATCCGAAACGGTTTTTAAGCGAACGAAGAATACGGTAAATGTGATTCCGGTCGCCTTCAAACTGTAAAACGGTATCTACCATATGTTCCAGAATTTTCGGACCGGCAATATTACCGTCTTTAGTAATATGGCCGATTAAGATAACCGGAACATTGGTTTCTTTTGCATATTTGATCAGCTCGGCTGTACATTCCCGTATCTGAGAGATGCTTCCGGCTGATGATTCTATATAATCGGTGTGCAGTGTTTGTATCGAATCGATGATAACGATTTCCGGTTCGATGACTTCAATCTGCCTGAAAATATTCTGTGTTTTGGTCTCCGTCAGAATGTAACAATTGTCGCTGTTGGCTGTGATCCGTTCCGCTCGCATTTTAATCTGCTTCTGACTTTCCTCACCGGAAACATACAACGTTTTGTAAGGAAGTTTTAGTGAGATTTGTAATAACAGCGTACTTTTTCCGATGCCGGGTTCGCCACCCAGTAAAGTTAACGAACCGGGAACCAGACCACCGCCTAAAACACGGTTCAGTTCACCGTCGGTCGTGTCCATTCGGATTTCTTCAGCCGAATCGATTTCTTTTATTTTTAAAGGCTTGGAGGCTTTTTTAACCTCAACAGAACTGGCTTTCCAGGCAACCTTTTCTTCTTTCTGAATAATTTCTTCCACAATTGTATTCCATTCTTTGCAGGCGTTACATTGGCCTTGCCATTTGGAATATTGTGTGCCGCAACTTTGGCAGAAGAAGGTTGTTTTTAATTTGATAGCCATTTCGGATGTATTCGCTTTTTAAATTATTATCTTGATTTTACGGCATCGGCTCTTTCCAGCATTCCGTCTTTGGTTAGGTCGCCGATCGGTTCCATGTTGAAAGCACTCATATACGCCTTGTGCGCTTTTTTGAAATCATTCGTGTTTTCATAATATAACCCTTTTTCGTATTCGCTGATCATGCTTTTAGGGTAGTTCTTTTTGGCAACTTCCGAAAGCGTTAGTAGCTCTTCGTAGTTTTTATTTTTTAGGATGGCTGCTTCAATAGCCTTGAAATCATTTAAACGAACGGTTGGTTTGTAACCTAATTTCTTTTCCAGGTTGGTGTATTTGTCAATTAAATACTGCGTATGACCTGTTGGTAATTTAGCAATTTTTTCCTGAAATTCAATGGTAGAAATCGGCTGATATCCGTCAAAAATATGGTACATGGCATTTGGAATGGCAAAAGTCACCAGCGAATAGTGCGAAAGACCTTTGAATTCGTCAAATCGGTATTTTAGGTTGCTATTGCTTATTGCTTTTGCTTTTTCGTCCAGCGTTTTCATTTTAGCCTGAATCTTTTTCAGATCACCGTCAGAAGTAGCCTGATAATAGAATAGCGGTTTCTGAATGGCAGCCAGTCGTTCCGGGATTCTGTTCTCCATTTCCGGTGCAAATTCGGGACTTAAAGAAATATACGCGTTAAAAATCGGGTTGTCTTTATACAGGAAAAAGTTTAAAAATCCGGCAGTCGTGTCTAGTCCGGCAATCATTCGGAATGGCGCTACACGGTATTTTTTTTCGATATACGGGAGTAATTCGGCTCCGATAAATTCGAAAAACTTAGCTCCTTTTTCATTCGGAAGTCCTCCTTCATCATAGGAACAATCATACTCTCTTTCGTTATTTTTATTCTGATTGACAGATATAATGATCATCTCAGGAAGGTCATCCCAATATGCACCATAAGATAAAACCCCATGGAAAGGATTGGTCAGAAATTCTCCGTCAAGAACCACCAGCAACGGATACTTTTTGTCTTTATTGTTCTCGTATGCGTCCGGTGTAATAATGGTAATTTCCCTGGTTTCCTTAAGTTTTTCAGATTGGAAGGCTTCTACAGTCTTTTGTGAAAACAGGGATTGGTTTAGTAAAAATGTTACTAAAAGGAATAGCGTTTGTTTCATGTTTGTTAGTAGTTTCTCGTAGTTTGGAATAGAGAAGCAAGATAACAAAAATTATTTATTTCGATGTAAAAGCGGCAATAACAAAAAGGAAAGTAATCCCATTAAAATTATCAGTCCGGTCTGGGAAGT
Organism: Flavobacterium cerinum; assembly: GCF_024496085.1. Classification (NCBI taxonomy): domain Bacteria; kingdom Pseudomonadati; phylum Bacteroidota; class Flavobacteriia; order Flavobacteriales; family Flavobacteriaceae; genus Flavobacterium; species Flavobacterium cerinum. Next base: position 973,609 of record NZ_CP101751.1, read on the forward strand.
CCAAAGAATCCACCCGAAAGTTGTGCCGGCTGTTTCCGGTACTGAATATAGTAGTAAAATTTCGGAAATCAATAACGGAAAAGCACCGAAACCTCCGTTGGTAAAACTAATGGCAAGACTACCGACAACAAAGGCTGTTACGACTACTCCAAAACCGATCGTACTGGTTTCTTTTATGGCAAAAATGGCAAAATAAAAAGTGAGCACATAGCCAATCCAGATAAGAGCAGTATAAGCTAAAAAAGCCCATTTATTCGGCATTTGGAATACGCTTAGTACACCTTCAATCAGGCCGGATATTTTTTGCTTGATGATTAGAATCGGTTTCCATTTGGAATAGAGAAACAATAAGGTTATAATAATCAATCCGGCAACTCCGGTCACACCCAACATAATTAGTTTTTGAACCGGGATTTTTTGAGTCAGGAAGGTTTTTAAATAATCAAATTGTAATAATAAAGCGGTAACCATTAAGGCAAGAAGGATAACCAGATCGATTACTCTTTCTGCAATGATAGATCCGAAAGCTTTGTCAAACGGAACGTTGTTGTATTTTTTGACAACCAAAGCACGGGAAACCTCGCCGGATCTCGGGATCGTCAGGTTCATCAGGTAGCCGATACAAACGGCTGCAAGATTGGTTTTGAAAGGCGAAAAATAGCCCATGTGCTCCAGACTGTAACGCCAGCGATAGCCTCTGGCAACCAGACTTACTAATGAGAAAAATGTTGAAATCAGAATATAGTTGTAGTTTGCATTTCTGAAATAGCTTTTCATTTCGTCCAATTGTTCCGGTGTGAACTTATTGAATGCATAATAAACTAAAAAAACTCCCAACAGAAGTGGGAGTACGATACTGATAATTTTTTTAAATTTCTCTTTCAAAAGGATTAGGTTAACGAGTTGTCATTTTCATTCGGGAAAATGATTGAAGGCTTGAATTCTTTGGCCTCTTCTGTAGAAATAATGCCGTATGAAATGATAATGATGATGTCTCCTTTGTGAACCTTTCGAGCCGCAGGGCCGTTAAGGGTTATCTCGCCGCTGTTTCGCGGTCCGGGAATAGCGTAGGTCTCCAGTCGTTCCCCATTGTTGATGTTTACAATAGAGACTTTCTCTCCTTCAAAAATGTTCGAAGCTTCCATTAAAGCTACGTCAATCGTGATACTTCCGATGTAATTTAGATCGGCTCCAGTCACCTTTACACGGTGAATCTTGGACTTAACAACTTGAATTTGCATGGTGCAAAGGTAATTAATTTAGTGCAATATTGTCAATCAATCTGATATTGTTTATGTAAACCGCGATAAAGCCCCTGTATTTTTTGTCGCTGCTTTTGCGCTTTGCGGTTATAAGCGTGGCTTCATCGGCAATTTCAAAATATTCGAGTTGGAAAGCTGGATGTTTAGCAAATGTCCGGATAACGTAATCAGATACTTCGTTAGCCGATTGTGTGCTGAATTTTTGTTTGGCTTCCAGTAAAATCTTGTAAATAAGAGATGCTTCTTCCCGGGCTTCAGTGCTAAGGCGTTCGTTACGGGAACTCATTGCTAATCCGTTTGCTTCGCGGTGAATTGGGCATCCTACAACAGTTACGGGAATATGATATTTTTCTACCAGTTTTTTTACAATCTGCAATTGCTGAAAATCTTTTTCGCCAAAATAAGCGTTGGTAGGCATTACAATTTCAAACAACTTTTTTACAATAGTACCGACACCATCAAAATGACCCGGGCGATGCGCTCCTTCCATTTGGAATTCAAGACCGTCATATTCAAAAGGACTTGATGTGGTGTTTCCTTCGTAAATGTCATCTACCGTAGGAGCGAAGATGATAATGTCTTCGGATACGGTTCGGACTTTCTCGATGTCAAGATCCACATGACGCGGATATTTTTCAAGATCTTCAGCATTGTTAAACTGGGTAGGGTTTACAAATATGCTGATAACGGTAATCTGATTTTCAGAACAGGATTTACTTAATAAAGAAAGGTGTCCCTGGTGTAATGCGCCCATGGTCGGAACAAGTCCGATCGTTTTTTTAGTAGTGCCGATTTGCGTTAAATGTTGCGCTAAATCTGCTTTTTTGGCAAAAACAAACATTTGCTTTAGATTTAAATTGGGTGCAAAATTACTATTTTGTCAAACAACTGCATAAAATTTTGTAATTTTGCATGTTTTTTATATCCAATAAATAAATTTTAGTGCAATGAATGATAAGAGGATATTGTATGTATCATCTGAAGTGGTGCCGTACTTGGCTGAAAATGAGGTTTCTTTAATGTCTTACGACGTGCCGAAAATGATTAACGATCAAGGTGGACAAATTAGGATTTTTATGCCTCGTTATGGAAATATAAATGAGCGCAGGCACCAATTGCATGAAGTTATCCGCTTGTCAGGAATGAATTTAGTGGTAAATGACATGGATATGCCGCTTATTATTAAAGTGGCTTCGATACCAAAAGAGCGTATTCAGGTTTATTTTATCGATAATGATGAATATTTTAAACGTAAAGCTACTTTTTCTGACGAAGATGGTGTGCTGTATCCGGATAACGATGAGCGTTCTATCTTTTTTGCGAAAGGAGTTGTTGAAACCGTTAAAAAATTAAACTGGGTACCGGATATCATTCATGTTCACGGTTGGTTAGCGGGGATGCTTCCTGTTTATATGAAACATTACTATAAAGATGAAGCGTTGTTTGCTGATACCAAAATTGTAACGTCTGTTTATTCACAGTCTTTTGACGGAACGTTAGATCCGGAAATGATGAAAAAAGTGGCTTTCGATGAAATCCCGGATGCATCAATTACTGATCTGGAAATTCCTAACTATGAGAATGTTATGAAAGTCAGTATTCTACATTCCGATGCTGTAATCATAGCGTCTGAAGACTTGTCTCCAAGTTTAACAAAATTTATAGAAACATCAGGTAAACCTTTTTTACCTTTCGTGCCGAAAGATGCTTTTGCTGAAGCATATACTAATTTCTATAAAAATCAAGTTATATAATCATTCTTTGATCTAAAAATAAATATGAATAGGATTTCATTGTTACAAAAATTGCTTCTGTCTTTTACAACGGTTTTGTTGCTTTCCTGCGATAAAGATTTTAATACTATCGGTTCGGATCTTGTCGGGGAAGAAAATTACAACATAGAAAAATACGTAGGGCAGACATTGGCAGCCTATAATAAAGCTACCGGAGGCGTTCAGGCGAATAACCTGCCGGTTAATATTTTAGGGATAATGAATAATGCTACTTTCGGTGAAACCAAAGCGCATTTTGTAACAGAAGTACAATTGGCTTCGGCGGCTCCGACAATCGGTGAGCATCCGGTGATTGATTCCGTATGGGTGTATGTGCCGTATTTTTCAACGCAAACCGGAACAGATGAAAACGGAGTTCGTTTGTATGAACTGGATTCGGTTTACGGAAAAGATGCGAAGTTTAAACTGAAAGTGTACGAATCAAAATACCAGTTGAGAACTTTTGATCCGAATAACGGAGGGGCAGCTCAGAAATATTTTACAGATGAGAAAAATCTGGTTGAGACCAATAGAGGGACACAGCAATTAAACAACGGACCGGCTAATCAGAATAATGAATTTTATTTTAATAATCTGGAAACGATTCTGTATAAATTGAATGCTGACGGGGATTATCTGAATAGCTCCGGACAAGTTATTGATAATGATGATATTGCTAACCGCGTTGTTTTGGAGCGTTTTACGCCTGGAATGTGGTTAGATTTGGATAAAACGTTTTTCCAGAATAAAATTTTAAATGCTACTTCTGATAAGTTGTTAAATAACAATGCTTTTAAAGAGTATTTTAAAGGGCTTTATTTTCAGGTAGAAGGAATCGAAGGGCAGGCTTCTATGGCAATGTTGGATTTCTCAAAAGCAAAGATTAATATTCGTTATAAAGCAGATGGTACAGCTGATCCGTCCTCGCGTGTTCGAAAAACATTGGTGCTGAATTTAACCGGAACTAATATTAACTTCCTGGAAAGTAGTTATGCATTACCAAGTGAATCGGGTGAAGATCGTCTTTACTTAAAAGGCGGACAAGGTTCTATTTCGTATATCGATTTATTTAATGCTACAGAATTGGAAAACCTTCGTGCTGAAGTTGCTGCAAAAAAATGGTTAATCAATGAAGCGAATCTAACGTTTTATGTGGATAAGCAAGCGATGCAGAATGTGGCTTATGAACCACAGCGTATTTACTTGTACGACATTAAGAACAACAAAGTTTTAACGGATTATAATTATGACGTAACAACGAATTCGATGTATCCGAAATTAAGTAAAGTCTTGTTGGGTGGATTAGTTGAGCGTGAAACAACCGGAGATAAAAAAGCAATCAAATACAAAATAAGGTTGACGCAGTATGTGAACAATCTGGTTAAAAAGGATTCTAATAATGTTAGAGTAGGATTGGTGGTGATGGAAGATATTAATAACGTACAGAGTGCTTATTTTAAAACCCCGTTTACAATGACGGATCCTAAAAATGCATCGTATAACGTAAAACTGCTGCCGGTAGGTTCGGTTGTTAATCCGTTAGGCGTTGTGTTGCACGGAACAAATAGTTCTGATGTGGATAAAAGATTGAAGTTAGAGATTTATTATACTAAACCGAAAGAATAATTTATGTGTGGTATTGTAGGTTATGTGGGTCACAGAGATGCTTATCCTGTGATTGTAAAAGGTCTTAAAAGACTGGAATATAGAGGTTATGATAGTGCTGGTGTTGTATTGTGGGATGGTGAAGAATTAAAGCTGTCAAAAACCAAAGGAAAAGTAACGGATTTAGAAGCTCGTGTAGCGTCTGAAATAACAACTAACGGAACAATTGGGATGGGGCATACACGTTGGGCAACACATGGTGTACCTAATGATGTGAACTCGCATCCGCACGTTTCAAATTCAGGTGATCTTGTAATTATTCATAATGGAATTATCGAAAATTACGAGCCGCTTAAAAAAGAATTAATCAATAGAGGGTATACGTTTAAATCGGATACCGATACGGAAGTATTGGTTAACCTTATTGAGGATGTTCAAAAACAGGAAAATTTAAAATTAGGAAAAGCAGTTCAGAAAGCGCTTAACCAAGTGGTGGGAGCTTATGCGATTGCTGTTTTTGATAGAAAAAAACCGAATGAAATTGTGGTAGCTCGTTTGGGTAGCCCGTTAGCAATCGGAATCGGAGAAGGGGAATATTTTATTGCTTCTGATGCTTCTCCTTTTATTGAATATACAAGCAATGCTATTTATCTGGAAGATGAAGAAATGGCAATTGTGCGTTTGGATAAGCCAATGAAGGTTCGTAAAATAAAAGACGATACTTTAGTTGATCCGTATATTCAGCAACTTCAGGTAAACCTGGAGCAAATTGAAAAAGGCGGCTATGAACACTTTATGTTAAAGGAGATTTACGAGCAGCCGAATGTAATTAAAGATACTTACAGAGGACGTTTGCTGGCGAATAAAGGAATTATTCAAATGGCAGGCGTTGAAGATAATCTGGAAAAATTCCTGAATGCCAACCGTATTCTTATCATTGCCTGCGGAACCTCATGGCATGCAGGATTAGTGGCGGAATATGTATTGGAAGAGTTTGCGAGAATTCCGGTGGAAGTAGAATATGCTTCGGAATTTCGTTATAGAAACCCGATCATTTATCCGAATGATGTGGTAATTGCAATCTCACAGTCGGGAGAAACAGCTGATACGTTAGCTGCGATTAAACTGGCAAAAGAAAAAGGAGCTTTTGTATTTGGTGTGTGTAATGTGGTAGGTTCGTCTATTTCCCGTGAAACACATGCCGGTGCTTATACGCATGCCGGACCTGAAATTGGTGTGGCTTCTACGAAAGCTTTTACGACTCAAATAACTATTCTGACGTTAATTGCGTTGCGTTTAGCGAAAGCAAAAGGAACAATGAATAATTCGGATTACCAACGTTATTTGTTGGAATTGGAATTAATTCCGGAAAAAGTAGAAGAAGCATTGGCTACAAATGATATTGCCAAAACGATTGCTCAGATTTATAAAGATGCGCCGAATTGTCTTTATCTTGGAAGAGGGTATAATTTCCCGGTAGCATTAGAAGGAGCATTGAAGTTAAAAGAAATTTCTTATATCCATGCTGAAGGGTATCCTGCGGCAGAGATGAAACACGGTCCGATTGCATTAATTGATGAGCAAATGCCGGTTGTGGTTATCGCGCCGAAACAAAATCACTATGATAAGGTGGTAAGTAATGTTCAGGAAATCAAAGCCAGAAGCGGAAAAATTATCGCTGTGGTAACCAAAGGTGATACTCAGGTTAAGGAATTGGCAGATCATATTATTGAAGTTCCGGATACGGCTGAAGCATTGACGCCGTTGTTGACGACAATTCCGTTGCAGTTGTTATCGTATCATATTGCGGTAATGCGCGGATGTAATGTCGATCAGCCTAGAAACCTGGCGAAATCAGTTACGGTAGAATAAGTTATAAAAGCGGATTTTTCGGAATTCGCTTTTTTATTATAAAAAATTCAGAAATTAAATTGCAAAATTAGCATATAAAAAACTATCTTTGCGCTCTGAAAAAAGAGGTTTTTTCAAGAAACGTAAATAGCTGTTTAATAAATACATAAGCAATGTCTAAACGAATAGGAAAAGTTGCACAGATTATCGGACCAGTGGTTGACGTAGTATTCAACACACAAGACGCCGAACTTCCAAAGATTTATGATTCATTAGAAATCACTAAAAATGATGGTTCAAAATTAGTACTTGAAGTACAATCTCACATAGGTGAAGATACAGTTCGTACTATCTCAATGGATTCTACAGACGGATTAAGTAGAGGTCAAGAAGTTTTAGCTTCTGGAGCTCCGATCCAAATGCCAATCGGGAAAGATATTTATGGACGTTTGTTTAATGTAATCGGAGACGCTATTGACGGTCTTGGAGATTTGCCAAAAGAAGGTGAAAACGGATTACCGATCCACCGTTTGGCTCCAAAATTTGAAGATTTATCAACGTCATCAGAAGTTTTATTCACAGGTATCAAAGTAATCGATTTGATCGAGCCTTATGCAAAAGGAGGGAAAATCGGATTGTTTGGTGGTGCAGGTGTAGGTAAAACAGTATTGATCCAGGAGTTGATTAACAATATTGCAAAAGGTCACGGTGGTCTTTCTGTATTCGCAGGAGTAGGTGAAAGAACACGTGAAGGAAATGACTTACTTCGTGAGATGTTAGAGTCTGGTATTATCAAATACGGTGATGATTTCATGCACTCTATGGAAAATGGAGGATGGGATTTATCTAAAGTAGATAAAGTAGGAATGAGAGAGTCTAAAGCTACTTTCGTTTTCGGTCAGATGAATGAGCCGCCGGGAGCACGTGCACGTGTTGCTTTATCCGGATTATCTATCGCTGAATATTTCCGTGACGGAGCTGGTGAAGGACAAGGGAAAGATGTACTATTCTTCGTTGATAACATCTTCCGTTTTACACAGGCAGGTTCTGAGGTGTCTGCATTATTAGGACGTATGCCATCTGCGGTAGGTTACCAACCGACATTAGCAACTGAGATGGGTGCTATGCAGGAGCGTATTACCTCAACTAAAAACGGATCTATTACATCTGTACAGGCGGTTTACGTACCTGCGGATGACTTAACGGATCCGGCACCGGCTACAACGTTTGCCCACTTAGATGCAACTACAGTATTGTCTCGTAAAATTGCTGAGTTAGGTATTTATCCGGCTGTAGATCCATTGGATTCTACTTCTCGTATCCTTACACCGCAAATTTTAGGAAATGATCACTATGACTGTGCTCAAAGAGTAAAAGAGATCTTACAGAAATACAAACAATTACAAGATATTATCGCGATCCTAGGTATGGAAGAATTATCTGAAGAAGATAAACTAGCTGTATCAAGAGCACGTCGTGTACAACGTTTCTTATCGCAACCTTTCCACGTAGCGGAGCAGTTTACTGGTATCCCGGGTGTATTGGTGGATATTAAAGATACAATCAAAGGTTTCAACATGATTATTGACGGTGAGTTAGATCACTTACCGGAAGCAGCATTCAACTTGAAAGGTACTATCGAAGATGTTATCGAGGCCGGACAAAAAATGTTGGCAGAAGCCTAATTAATTCGTTCAATTGAAAAGTTCAATTGCATAATATCAATTAATAAAAAATATGATTGTAGAAATAGTTTCACCGGAAGCCACTTTATTCAAAGGAGAAGTTACTTCTGTAGCTGTTCCGGGAGTAAATGGTGAGTTCCAGATGTTGAATAATCACGCGCCAATCGTTTCTTTATTAGCTAAAGGAAATGTGAAAATTGTTGGTTCAGGATTGAAAATTGCAAAAGAATTTGCAGCTAAATTCAACAAAATTAACGAGCAAACTTATTGGTTGCCGATTAATTCCGGAACTGTAGAAATGAATGACAATAAAATTATTGTTTTAGCAGACTAATACAATGATAGCTATAAAAAAGTCCCGATTTTATCGGGACTTTTTTTGTTTATACCAAACAGGTTTCGAATGTGGAATGATACACCCGACAGGCTTTTAAAACCTGTCGGGTGTACTATTTATCGGATCACAATCTTCTGTGTTTCCTGTCTTTCTCCGTTTTTAACCGTTACCAGATAAATGCCGGATTGTGCATTTTGTAGCTGAATCGATTCGTTAAAGTTTACGGTCGATTGAAAGCTTTGGTTGTAAATACGTCGTCCGCTGATATCAAAAACAGTAATTTCGGTTGCACTACTGCTGTCCGAAGAAAACTGAACATGGAAGGAACCGTTGTTCGGATTCGGATAGAGTATAAAGTTGCTTAATTTGTTTTCAACAGTGCCTAAAATAGCAGCACTCACAGTGCAAATATTCAGACTCCAACTATTTAATACGCCTCCGTCTTCGTTAAAGGCATCAGATATACGTAAAGTCCAGTTTCCGGTTGAATTCTGACCGTTAAAAGCGGATAATGCCTGTGTGGGTTGTACGGTGCCTGAAATGCCCGGATTGGTGCCGCAAACTACCGGAATGCCACTGTCGTCAAATGTAGCAACGATATTCTGAATGTCATTATTGCTACATGGACGAGCGTAAAGCTGAACTTGTGTCCCGGATGGACTGATTAAAGTTGCAGTTAAGTCGTTTATCCAGGTATGAGATACATTCATCGTGATATTTACATCTGAAATAACGCCTCCTGAAGGAATATTTAGTGATGAGTTGATCGTTGGAGCGCCCGATGCAGAAATCGTTATAGGAACATTGGTTGAAACACTGGAAGCACAGCTGATTTGTCCGGTTGTAAATTTAAACGGATTGCTGTATGTTCCGATACACGCACTGTTCTTTGGTAATACGCGCCAGAAATAGTTCGTTGCCTCTGATAATCCGGATACGGTATAACTATTTGTTGCTGATGTGCCGGAGTTGATAATGTTGCTGAAAGTATTATCGGTGGCAACTTGTATATCATAGGCGTTAGCATTACTATTTGCAGCCCATGTCAAAGTAACGGTTGTGTTTTGTGCAACAGCTTGATCAGCAGGTGTGGTTAAAGACAGGGTTCCGAAGTTGGAATTTAGCAGATCCAGGTAAAAATTAGTTGTTTTAGTCGCGGATCCGGATGTTGCGGTAACAGCTAATGTGTAAAATCCGGGTGTAGCTGCTCCGGTATTCGTAACAGTCATCGTTGTTGTGCCATCTGTAGAAAGACTTGTAGGTGCGAAAGTAACCGTAGTTCCGGCAGGGTTTCCGCTAACGCTGAATGTAGTATTTCCGGAGAAACCACCTAATGTTTTATAATCGATTGTATAAGATACGTTCGATCCTGTACAGATTGATTTGTTCTGTTCGCCGGCTACACCGTTAAAAGCAGAAGTAAAAGTTGTGGCAGGCGCGGTAATGGTAAAGTTGGTATTCGATAGGTCATAAAAAATATTATCATAACCGCGTACCATAATTCTGTTTTGATTCCCGGGTGTGTTCGGAATAGAAACAATCTCGGATCCGTCATTCGGAACTTTACTGGCAAGTAAGGTGTTGAATGAAGCGCCACCGTTAGTTGACAGGTAAATGTCTACGTAAGGGGTGTTAACGCCATTAGCGGTAGTTCCGGCAACATCCCATGTTATGTTCTGATTGGTTCCGGCTTGCCATGAAACGTTAGTGTTAGGTGCAGTTACAAGGAAAGGTCCGGCAGTTCCGTTTACTGTAACACGCATTAGGTCGGAAGCCGTTTGTCCGCCACCGGCTTTATTGTCACGTACGGTTAAAGAGAAATTAAGTGTTCGTGCAACAGAAGGGCATACTTCCCAGGTGTTGGCGGTATTTCCGGCTAATACAGTAGCTAAAGCAGGCATATAGCGTGTCGGTGAGCTAGTGCCTCGAATAGATCGGAACATCGGACCGTTTACACGAGTTGCTACCGGTGCGGCAGATGAGTTCGGGTTTTGAGGATCATTTTGCTCCCAGGTATACGTTAATGCATCACCATCCGGATCGGTTCCGCTTCCGGTTAATATAAAAGCGGTCGACTTTGGAATTACATAGTCTCTACCGGCATCAGCAGTAGGAGGATTATTTGTAATAGTTGTGATTTGAGCACAGCTGGAGCTTACACCGGTCTTAACATTGTCCAGAATATCGCGAATATTCACATACGTAAAATAATCGTCACTATTGTTTTGAACATTGGCAGGACATATTCCGGCATAACCCATAATTGTTGAACCTGAACCCGGTTCTACTTCGGTTAATCCGCTACCTGAACGACAATTAGAGCTACTTTGAGTGTGATAGCCTCCAAATTGATGTCCCATTTCATGGGCTACATAATCAATGTCGAAAGCATCACCGGTAGGATTGGACATTCCGGTCATTCCGGTTCCTTTGTGAAAACCGCCGTTTGGATTGCTGCTGGTGCTGCATACACATCCGATACATCCTGCATTTCCGCCTCCTGAAGTGTTAAAATTATGTCCGATATCATAATTAGTAAAACCAATAGCTGCATCAATAGTAATACCGGTGCGTACGTTATATTCACCATTCCATGGATCGGCTGTTGTGCTTCCGAAGTAAATCAACAGGTCATTGTTGGCTACGAATACCATAGTGATGGAAAGATCTCTTTCGTAAACACCATTAACTCGAGTCATTGTAATCGCCATTTGAGCCTGAATGTTAGCCCGTTTTTGAGCATCTGTTCCGGTTCCGGCAAAAATATTCCCGTACTCTGCGGTACAGGATTGTGCCAGGCGGTAAGTTCGTAGTTTTTTATCGTCCGTGTTAAGAGCGGTTTCAGAACTTCCTACTCTGTCTTCGGTTAGAGAAGGTAACTTGATTCCGTCATCGGTAAGGCAGGAGAAGTCGGAAAAGGCTTTGTGAAGAGCTGCTTTATTGTATACGATGTAGTTTTGACGATCTTCGGTATAAGGATCGATAAAAACAGTGCTTTCTTCGCTTGATAAAGTCATACTGTGTAATCCCAATTGCGTTACGGAAAACCGGGCTACAGAAGCGGGATTCTCAACGCCTTGAGCGGCATACGATTTGATCATTGGATATTTTGCAGCTAAAGTCGCTTCCATGATCGGGGTTTCCATAACGCGGAAGTGTTCTAATTCTCCTTTAGCATTTGGAAGTTCAATAATAACATTGGATTTGCCTTCAAATTGACCTCGAACCGGTGCGTTGGCAAGGCTGTTTTTTAAAGTATTCAAGTCTAAGGTAAACAGATTGTAGTTTCTGGGGGTAGAACTACGATTAACTTTTTTTTGGGTTGCTATACTGTTTTCGTCTATCGTTTTCCATAGCTTCTGCGATTGTGAAAAGCCGGTGGAAAATGAAAAAAGTAACAATACGGCTAGTTGTAATTGTTTTTTCATTTTGTTTGGGTTAATTGTTAAATAATTAATAAAAATAATCAAATTTATTTATGTTTTTGTATTTGGTTTAAATTCAGGTCCTGATGTGGTGTGTTGTTAATGCGCTTGAAGGATGTTGTGTATTAAAAAAGATACTTACTTTTGTTGGTATGAAACGCTTTCCCGCATCATTATCAGCTAAACTGCAATCCCGAATAGAAGTGAATGCTTTAAGGCAATTGCCGGGTTCTAAAAACGGAGTCGATTTTTCATCCAATGATTATCTGGGTTTCTCGAGATCGGAAACACTTTTCCAAAATACTCAGTCGTTATTGTCGGCGCAACAAAATCATTGTAATGGTGCAACGGGTTCGCGACTATTATCCGGAAATTTTTCTCTTTATATGGAAACGGAGGCTATGATTGCTGCTTTTCATCGATCATCAGCTGCTTTGATTTTTAACTCGGGTTATGATGCTAATCTGGGTTTTTTTAGCGCTGTTCCGCAACGAAATGATGTTGTGTTATATGATGAGCTGAGTCATGCTTCAATACGTGACGGAATCCGACTTTCGAATGCTCGGTCGTATAAGTTTTTGCATAATGATTTAGAGGATCTGGAAAGACAAATAAATCGCTTTCGTAAAGAAGAAACAGTGATTTATATCGTTACGGAAACCGTGTTTTCAATGGACGGTGATTGTCCGGATCTGGAGCAAATGGCATTACTTTCGGATCGATACGGTTGTTTTTTGGTGGTTGATGAAGCACATGCTTTGGGTGTATTTGGCGATAAAGGTGAAGGATTGGTTCAGGCGTTACAATTGGAACCGTTGATTTTTGCCCGAATCATGACATATGGGAAAGGTTTAGGTTGTCATGGTGCTGCTATATTGGGTGATCAGAGATTAAGGGATTATCTGGTGAATTTTGCCCGCAGTTTTATTTATACTACAGGGTTGTCACCACATGCGGTAGCTACAATTCAGGCAGCTTATAAAATGTTGGAAGAAGAGCGTGATTCCGGAATAAAATTAAAAGAGAATATTATTCATTTTAATCAGGTGAAAAATCTATTGGGATTAAAGCCGTTGTTTATTCGTAGTAAATCGGCAATACAATCAGCGGTTATACCCGGAAATGAAAAAGTGAAATATATAGCGGATCAATTAGGGCAATCCGGATTTGATGTGCGTCCGATTATGGCGCCTACAGTTCCGGAAGGACAGGAACGATTGCGTTTTTGTTTGCATAGTTATAATTCAAAAGAAGAAATAGCAGCAGTATTACGCATTTTAAATCAGTTGCTGTAATAAAAAAATAAATTAAAAAACATGAAACTATTTGTAACAGGTATCGGTACGGATGTGGGGAAAACAGTCGTAGCTACCGTTTTAACGGAAGCATTGGAAGCAGATTACTGGAAACCGGTTCAGGCCGGTGATTTGGATTATTCGGATAGTCATAAGATAAAAGAGAAACTGTCGAATACGAAAACCCGGATTTTTGATAATGCTTATGCTCTACATACGCCGGCTAGTCCGCATGTTGCGGCAAAGATTGATAATGTCGTAATCGATTTGAAAGAGATCAAAGAGCCGAAAACCAAAAATCATTTAGTGATAGAAGGCGCCGGAGGAATATTGGTGCCCTTAAATGATACGGACTCAATTCTAGATTTGATTCAACCGGATTATAAAGTGATTGTGGTATCACGTCATTATTTGGGAAGTATCAATCATACATTGCTTACAATTGAAGTGTTAAAAGCAAGAGGTTTGGCTGTGGCCGGAATTATTTTTAGCGGTAAGGAAAACAGCGATTCGGAGTCGATTATTCTAAATCGTACCGGAGTGAAAATGTTAGGACGGATTGATGAAGAACCGTATTTTGATAAAAATGTGATTCGGGAATACGCGGATCATTTTGAAACGGTATTACAACAATTATAAACTAAAAAACCTGCTTTATTACGGCAGGTTTTTTTATCGAAGGAATTTACTTTTATAGATATATTGTTACGGTGGATCCGCCCGGTAACGTTAAAATTGCAATATTGTCGCAAGTTCCGTTACCATAATCTAAAGTATAAGTCAGTGAATTTTTAGTTAATGTCTTTTTACCTTTTACAATAACCAGACAGTTGTAATTACGGATTAACGGCTCTGTAATTTCCATATGTAAAAGCGTTCCGTTCGGTAAAGTGGTGTAAGCTTCACCATCAATACTAAATACATCATCTGTGAAAACTAATGGTGTTGATGCTCCTCCGGTTTTTTCAATCGTAAAGTTTCCTTCTCGGTGGATTGTTCCTCCGCTTGCCGGCTGAATAATGTTAATATTAGTTTCGCGGGTATAAGTTGGGATATTGTTTACCACGCTTCGGCTCACATTGATAGTGCCTTCGATCTTATTGCTGTTAATGTAATAATTGTCAAATGTGATATTAGCAGTAATTACATGAGTTGAATTATCCCGGTGTACTACAATGTAGATGATTCCGCTACGGTTATTCCCGTTGTTATCGGTACAGCCGGTTCCGAAATCGACCTTAAATTTTTTATCACCGTTAGTAAGTGTTTCCTGTGAAATAACACGACAGGAAGAGGGCGGTAATTGTGTGTTTTCATTTTTGGAAGCGTAATAACCGTCATTGGCCAATACGTCTTCTTTAATGTCTTCAATGTCTTCTTCAATGCCTTGAGCTTTAGCATCGGCTGTTACGCTGGTGTCTTGATTGGCTCCTGAATTGTCTGTGGAGTCACTGTCGCTGTTGCAGGATATAGCCATCAACGCAGCAAAAAATAAAAATTTAATAGTAGTTTTCATAATTTGTTTTGATAAGGTTCTTTTTTTTTAGACAAATAAAACGATAAATGGTTTAATGTTAAACTTTTTTGTCTGCAAAAGTAATCCGGTAGCACTCTTTATCTTTGTAGTAAAGAATTGAAGAATAAAAAGAACGCAACGTGGAAAAAAACAGACTACAGAAAGCCGATGAGAATCATCTGTGGCATCCTTATACCCAACATAAAAATGCGCATCCGCATATAGCTATAACGAAAGGAAAAGGTGCTTTATTATGGGATGAGAACGGGAAAGAATATATTGATGCAATAGCTTCCTGGTGGGTGAATCCGTACGGACATTCCAATCAATATATAGCAGACGCGATTTATAAACAACTTACAACACTGGAGCATGTCCTTTTCGGAGGGTTTACACATGAACCTGCTGTAATGTTGGCAGGACGACTAATTCCGTTATTGCCCGCAAATCAGAAGAAGATTTTCTTTTCTGATAACGGATCTACGGCTGTAGAGGTGGCACTTAAAGTAGCATTACAATACTATTTTAATAAAGGGGAGAAAAGAACAAAGATAATTGCATTCGAAAATGCATTTCACGGTGATACGTTTGCGGCTATGGCGGCTAGCGGAATATCTTTCTTTACCGAAGCTTTTCAGGGAGCGATGATTCAGGTAACACGAATTCCGGTGCCGACTCCGGGTGATGAAGAAGCTTGCTTGGAAGTGCTTTCAGCGCTGTTAAAAACAAATGAATATGCCGGTTTTATATTTGAACCATTAGTTCAGGGGGCGGCCGGTATGGTAATGTATCAACCGGAAGTACTTGATCAACTGATTAGAAGTTGTAAAGAGCAAGGCGTATTTACTATAGCTGATGAAGTAATGACCGGTTTCGGAAAAACCGGGAAAAACTTTGCTTGCGATTATCTGACAGAACAACCGGATATGATGTGTCTTTCGAAAGCGTTAACCGGAGGGACAATTCCAATGGCACTGACTACGTTTACGCAGGAATTATTCGATGGTTTTTATGATGATGATGTGAATAAGGCTTTGTTTCACGGGCATACCTTTACGGCAAATCCAACCGGTTGTGCTGCTGCATTGGCCAGTCTTGATTTGCTTTTAAGCGAAGAAATCCGTGAGGGAATTGCGCGAATACATAAGCAGCATTTGTCTTTTCAACAACGCATTGAAAATCATCCGCGTGTAAAGACGACTCGGGTATTGGGGGTGATTTTTGCGTTGGAGTTTAAAAGGGATTCTTCTGATGATTACTATGGTGATTTTAGAAATACGTTGTATCGTTTCTTTATCGAGAAAGGAATCATATTACGACCTGTAGGAAATATTGTATATGTGTTGCCGCCTTATATTATTTCGGAACAGGAACTTGAAAAAGTATATCAAATTATCGGGGAAGCGTTAGATAAGTTTTAATTTTGCACGGAAATATTTTTTACGTTGAAAAATAAAATTGCGATAACAGCACTGGGTTCAGTTTCTGCTTTAGGAGATAATCCAAAATCGGTTTGGGAATCGTATCTGAATCCGGAATCACTTATCCGGTTTGAAACGGTGGGCGAAACGATATACCCGGTAGCGATGCTTTCTGCTGAAACAAAAAGAACTATCGATGATTTGCGAAAGTCGGATGTTAAATATAAAACATTGGATGATTCGGTATTATATGCAGTTGCAGCTTCCCGAAAAGCAGTGGAGCAGGCAGGATGGAAAGACGGGCATTTCGGTATCAATATCGGATCGTCAAGAGGGGCTACACAATTATTTGAAAAATACCATCGTGAATTTCTTGAAACCGGAGCTACGGCTACATTAGCATCTCCAACCACAACACTTGGGAATATTGCTTCATGGGTAGCAAATGATCTGAATAATGACGGTCCGGATATATCGCATTCGATTACGTGTTCAACAGCATTACATGCGCTTTTAAACGGCGTAGCCTGGTTGGAGTCGGGTATGGCTGATAAATTTCTGGTTGGCGGAAGTGAGGCGCCGTTAACACCGTTTACATTGGCTCAAATGAAAGCAATGAAAATCTATTCCGTTTTTCAGGATGCTTATCCGTGTAAGGCTTTTGATTTTGATAAAAAAAGTAATTCGATGGTTTTAGGAGAAGGAGCTGCGATGGCTTGTCTGGAAACCGGTGAAAAAACGAATGCACTGGCTTATGTGGAAGGAGTGGGCTATGCGACCGAATTGCTGCAACATAATGTCTCGATATCATCGGATGCGGAATGTTTCCAGAAATCGATGAAAATGGCGTTAAAAGGGGTGGATTTGACTGAAGTTGATGTTGTGGTGATGCATGCACCGGGAACGATCAAAGGCGATTTGTCTGAGAAAAATGCAATTGAGAAAGTATTCGGAAATGCCATTCCATTGCTAACGACCAATAAATGGAAAATCGGACATACCTTCGGATCCTCCGGAATGTTAAGTGTTGAGTTAGCGATATTGATGTTGCAGCAACAACAGTTTATCGGAATACCTTATTGTGATGTTCCGTATTCAAAACCGGCTGTAATTCGTAAAGTGTTGGTAAATGCAGTTGGATTTGGCGGAAATGCGGTTAGTGTACTGCTTTCAAAATAAAACTATTCGTTACTTAACTCGTTGCATTTGTCGAAAATCAAATGGGATTCATAACCTTTACGGATCAGAAAATCGCAAAACTTTTTTTTCTTTTTAGCGGGATGAGTTTCTTTGATGGAATTCCATGTCGATTCGGACAGAGTCTCAAATGTTTCGAAATATTCTTCGTTGGAAAATTCCTTTAAGGCAGTGTCGATATTGTATTTGGAGATACCCCGGAATTTAAGTTCGTTAATAATCCGGAGCTTTCCCCATTTTTTTATTCGGTGTTTTCCTCTGGCAAAACTACAGGCAAAACGCTCTTCGTTAAGGAAATTGTTTTCAATCAGATGAACCACAATAGCATCTATTGCCTGTGGGATCATATGCATTTGCTGAAGTTTTTGTGTTACCTCAGCATGACAACGTTCCTGATAACTACAGTAATATTCCAGTTTTTTTATAGCATCATCAATTGAATGGTATTGGTGTTTTTGTTGCATCAATTAATCTGCTTTGGAATTACTGTTAAACATTTATTTTAGTCCTAATTTTTTGTGGGTTTGTACGATCGCCTGTTCGTTTTTATAATCAATCCAGTTCTGACCTTTTCTTTTACGCATAAAGTTGTCGAAATGACGCATAATAAATACGTTATAAGCGGCTTTTGACAGATTGGAAATGCTTCTTGGAAATGCGCGCAGACTCATCGAAAATCCGGGAGTGAGATATTTCATGTAATGCCAGTAACCTTCGGGCATGTATAGCATTTCTCCGTGGTTTAGATTGCAAATTAAGCCTTTAGCCTGTTTAAGAGCCGGCCATTTTTCAAAATCCGGATTGTCAAAGTCGATATCTTCTCTTGAAATAAGGGCATGCGGAATTTTATATAAATAGGGGGTTTGATTTGGCTCAAAAAGGATACACTGTTTTTTTCCGTGGAAGTGAAAGTGTAAAATATTAGAGTAATCAATGTCGTAATGCATAAATACTCTTGAGTTCTCACCGCCAAAGAAAAGCATCGGAAGTTGTTTGACCAATCGCAGTCCAATATCGGGCCATTTAAAATCTTCTCGAAGCGACGGAACTTCCTTCATCAGATTGTATAGGAAAATACGGTAATTGGTAGGCTTTGATTGTAACAGGTCGATATAATCGGCCATTTTCATTGTTGCATGAGCTTCGTTAAAGCCGTCTTTATGCGATACCGGTCGGTCATCGTATAAGGGAACCGTTTTGTCGCCTGCTATGTTTTTTATGTAATTGAGTTTCCACTTTTCGTAGGCTGGCCAGTCGGTTGTTAACTGTTCAATCACCAGTGGTTTTTGTTTTTTTACGTAGTTGTTGTAAAAATCTTCTTTTGATATGGTTTTTACGCGTTCAATTTCAGTTAAATGTAAAGGCATATTGCTGCAATTTATTACTTAAAAAAAAAGCTCCTAATTTGGTTTTACAAACAGGAG
The DNA here is from genome assembly GCF_024496085.1 of Flavobacterium cerinum. Taxonomy (NCBI): domain Bacteria; kingdom Pseudomonadati; phylum Bacteroidota; class Flavobacteriia; order Flavobacteriales; family Flavobacteriaceae; genus Flavobacterium; species Flavobacterium cerinum. Next base: position 992,399 of record NZ_CP101751.1, read on the forward strand.
CTAAGTTAATAAAGCTTTATCTTTTCGTGAAATTATTTTAAAGTAAATTTAAACAATTTTTTATTTTTTGTTTTTTACTGTAGCATCAAGATTTCGTTCAATTTTGTGTCCTGGACGTGTCCATTTAGGCTTTTCTCCTAATGCTTGAAATTTAGAATCTTCAGCTTCCACGGTTTCAGGCTGCATCAGTTTGATAAACGGTTTTTGCGGCTGTAATCCTAATTCCTGGAACATTTTCATGTCTTCGTTAACATCCGGGTTTGGAGTGGTTAATAATTTGTCTCCGGCAAAAATTGAATTGGCTCCGGCAAAGAAACACATCGCCTGACCTTCTCTCGACATTTGTGTTCTTCCGGCTGATAAACGTACCTGAGTATCCGGCATTACAATACGGGTTGTGGCAACCATACGAATCATTTCCCAGATTTCAACCGGTTTTTCTTCTTCCATCGGCGTTCCTTCAACCGCTACTAATGCATTGATCGGTACTGATTCCGGTTGCGGATTTAAAGTAGATAAAGCTACCAACATTCCGGCACGGTCTTCAATACTTTCTCCCATCCCGATAATACCACCGCTACATACGGTTACATTGGTTTTACGAACGTTTTCAATAGTTTGTAAACGATCTTCAAAGCCACGTGTTGAAATAACTTCTTTGTAGTATTCTTCAGAAGTATCCAGGTTGTGATTGTATGCATATAGTCCTGCTTCGGCCAAACGTTGTGCCTGGTTTTCTGTAAGCATTCCTAATGTACAACATACTTCCATGTCCAGTTTGTTAATGGTACGAACCATTTCCAATACCTGATCGAATTCCGGTCCGTCTTTAACGTTTCTCCAGGCTGCTCCCATACAAACTCGGGAAGAACCGCTGGATTTAGCACGTAATGCCTGAGCTTTTACTTGCTGTACCGACATTAGGTCGTTTCCTTCAACACCGGTATGATAACGTGCGGCCTGAGGGCAATACCCGCAATCTTCCGGACATCCTCCGGTTTTAATGGATAATAGGGTTGATACCTGTACGGTATTCGGATCATGATTAACACGATGTATTGAAGCTGCTTCATAAAGCAGATCCATTAGGGGTTTGTTGTATATGGCAATAATTTCTTCTTTTGTCCAATTATGTCTGGTTGCACTCATCCTTTTGCATTTTTTGATGTTTCAAAAGTAGGAAATTAGAATTTAAGTAGAAAATTTTGTTTGACTCTGGATTTTAATGCAAACAGTGATTTTTTTTATTTTTTATTACTCGTTTTGTAAGTATTAACTTTTGTAGGATTTACAAGGGTTTTAAGATTTTTTTAGTAGTTCATTTTTATTAAAATAGCTTTTTTGTGCTATATTTTTTACTTATACATAGTTTTTCTTAAAAAAAATATTTTACATTTGTGTGAAATTTAACAGTTGTTCCTACGTATAAGTACTTGTGTTTTTGAGCTTTTTTGTAGGAAGAATTGTCATTATTTTTAAAATGTTTGGTACATTTTTATTTGTTTTAGCAAATAGTTAAAGTGTTTTGTAGGAGAAACATGAGTGTTGTTTGTGATAATATTGATTAAATAAGATTAAAAAGCAAAAGAGTAATATTTTAATCGCATGAATCGAATTTTACAAGGCGAAACGGCTTTAAAAACGCGAAAATATATAGTGCTGCTAACGGTGGGTTTAAACAAAAAGGATCCAGGTGTATAGTAGACTACTTTTTATATTTTTTGTTTTTTTATTGTGCTCCTGCAAAAAAGAAAAAACAACAACAACGGGTAGGGATGACTCAGAAATCCGTTCCCGTTATTTTCAGTTAGAGAAAATCGGCTGGAAGTCACGCGAATATTCCCAAAAAGTAGACGACATCAGTTTTACGGCTACAGAAGTACCAATTCAATACTACATTTTAAAAGATCAGGGGAAAACCGATTTGTTTAAAGTGGATTCGCTGTATGAAGCCAATAAGCAGGAGCGGGTTATTGAATTTACATTCCGTCAGGATGATGAAAAAGATCTTTTAGGGGATCAGTTTACCGGTTTGCCTTATGAAGATGCCGTAAAGTATATGGCATTTGCCCTTGATAAAGATTTTTATGTGGTTACGTCCAAAAACGATACGATTGCCTGCAATGGCGTTTCTTACGAACGTAATTATAAAATCGCACCTTTTCAGAAAGTCGTATTGTTCTTCTCCGGAATCGATCCTAACGAAAAAATCCAATTAGTTTATAAAGATCATCTATTCCGTAAAGGAACATTGAAGTTTAAGTTTAAAGACACATTTACAGAAATATTATTATGATTCAAAAAATCAGAACGAGTAAGGTTACAAAAGTCGTTGCTATTTATTTAGCAATGATGTTGTTTTTAGAGATGGTTCAGCCAATGGCAGCATATGCTTTAACCAGTGGTCCTTCGCAACCGGAGTTTGAGTCGTTCACTCCGATCGGAACATCGGATATGGTCGATCTGGCCAGTGGTGATCTTAACTATAATATCCCAATTATGGATGTTGGCGGTTATCCGTTAAACCTGGCATACAATACCGGTATCACCATGGATCAGGAAGCCTCATGGGTTGGTTTAGGTTGGGATTTGAATGTCGGACAGATTAACCGTCAGATGCGCGGATTACCAGATGATTTCAAAGGGGATGAAATGACCTATGAAAACAATATGAAAGACAATATCACGATCGGATCGAACGCGAACTTGTTTCTTGCCGGATTGGGTATTGGTGAAATGGCGAATCCAAGTATCGGAGTTGGTATAAAATATAACAATTACGACGGTTTCGGATTTTCAGTAAACGGTGGTTTGAGTTACCAGATTAGCGATAACCTTTCTGTAGGAATGAACATGGAATCTTCATCTTCCGAAGGAGTTTCAGTATCACCAAGTGTGTCGTTCGATAAAAAGAAAACCGATAAAGATAAGGGGGACTATAAGTTAACTGGAAGTCTTGGGGTAAGCTTAAACAGCAGAAAAGGTCTGGAAACAATGACAATGTCGTATAAGTCAACCAAGAATAACACCAATCTTAAAGATATAAAAGATGAGCGAGATGCACTAACGGGTACGTTATCGTTCGTAGATGCTTCTTTTACACCTACAAAAAGAGTTGGAATGGTGTCGTCCAACTTTATGTTTGGTGTAAACGTAGAAGGTGAGTTCTGGGGAATTGAACCGGGAATGAAATTTTCGGGATACCGAACCAGTCAGGGAATTAAAAGCTCTGAGAAATATAAAACAGAAAAAGGATACGGGTATGAGAATACCTATAGTGCAGGAAGTACAGATGTCTTAGATTTTAACAGAGAGAAAGACAGAACATTTAATAAAAATACAACATCATTACCGATTACCAACAATACATACGATTTGTACAGTGTTCAGGGACAAGGCGTATCGGGAATGTACCGTCCGTATAAATCACAGGTAGGATTTGTATATGATAATTATGTACAGGATGATACTAACGGTGGAAGTTTAGGTCTTGAATTCGGAGCCGGAGGTGGAGTACACTTTGGTTTTGATGCCACTATTACCAAAGGAAACAGTGCAACCGGATTATGGACTAGCAATAATCCTGCTTTGGCTCGATTCCGGGAGAAAACGAACGGAAATAGACTGGACTATGAAAAAGTGTTTTTCAAAAACATCGGTGGGAATCATGTCGATAAAGAGTTAAACTTATTCACTACAGAATTGGGCGCGTACGATCCGATTAAACTGGAAATCGGAGGAACTAAATTTTCAAGAAATACAATTTTAAACTACTCCAGAAACGGGAGCTACTTACCGGGAGCCAGTTATGTAAAAAGACAAGGACGTTTGGGAAGAAATCAGGTTATCCAGAAATTAACAAGAGCAGAAGCTCAAAAATATGGCTTTAAAACACAATTCAGTCCGTATTCAATTGCCGGAAAACATGATCACCATACTTCCGAAGTACGAATTATAAAAGAAGGAGGCAATCGCTATATCTACGGACGTGCGGCGTATAACTCTGTTAAAAGAGAAGCTACGTTTGATGTAGGAAGTAATCCGGGGGTAAACTGTTCAAAGGGACTGGTAAATTATAACCCGGGAAGTGATAACTCGGCTAATAATAATAAAGACGGTGATCAGTATTTTAACCGTGTTACAACTCCGGCTTATGCACATACTTACCTGTTAACATCTGTTTTGTCTTCGGATTATCAGGATTTAAAAGATGATGGTCCTACTGATGACGATTTAGGTACTTATACGAAGTTTACTTATAATAACGTGCAACCGTATAAATGGAGAATTCCGTTTAAAGAGAATGTAGCTAATTATGATGAAGGCTTACGTTCCAGTAAAAAAGATAATAAAGGAAATTATCAGTACGGAGAAAAAGAAATGCTTTATATCAAAAAAATTGAAACGAAAACACACGTTGCTATTTTTGAGATTTCACCACGTAAAGATGCGTATGGTGTAAAAGGTGAAAACGGAGGAATCGGATTGGATTCCAAATCGTATAAATTAGATAAGATTTCATTGTATTCGAAACCGGAATATTTGGCGAACCCAACTGCGGCTGTGCCTATTAAAGTAGCTCATTTCGAATACGATTATAGCTTATGTCAAGGGGTTGAAAACCACGAATACGCTAATATGTCGGGTGGTGCTTACGACGGTCAAAAAGGAAAACTGACACTTAAAAAAGTATACTTTACCTATAAAAAATCAAACATGGGTAAATATGCCCCTTATGTGTTTAATTACGGGTACAATCCTTCTTACGATATGAAAGCTTATGATATCTGGGGGAATTATAAACCGGTTGCAGGTAATGTAGGATGCGGTACAAACGATGCGTTGTCGAATGCTGAATTCGGATATGTGGATCAAAAAAACAGAGATAATGCCAATCAGTATGCTTCGGCCTGGTTATTAAATAATATCAGCTTACCATCGGGCGGTAGAATGGAAATGAACTATGAAGCCGATGATTATGCTCATGTTCAGGACCGCGATGTGATGGAAATGTTTAAAGTAGTAGGAGCCGGTGAGGCACCGCTAACTTCTACAAGCCAGTTAAGTAATACAACATTATACGGAAGCGGACTTTCCCGTTATTTATATATTCAATTAGACGATTCTAATTTTGAGAATTTCCATGAGCGCTATATTAAACCAATTCAGGACGACCCGATTTATTTTAGGTTTTTACTCAATATGGCACCGAATGATAATGCAAAATATGATTATGTAACGGGCTATTTAAATGTAGTGAAAAACCAGACTTATAACTTTATTCAGGATGGGTCGGGTAATAGTTATGCTTCGATTAAAATCGAAATGGTAAACCAGGGAGATGGCTTTAATCCGGAAGTTAATCCGATATCGAAAGCGGGTTGGTATTTTGGAAGACAAAACCTGAACCGAGTGGTGTACAGTATGAACAATGAAGAAGATACCAACGATCTTGAAGGTGTTGTAATGGAGCTTATCGGTTGGATTCCGACCATGATGGATATCTTTAAAAGTCCGAACGGAAAGCTAAAAGAAAAACGAATTGCCAGCAAATTTATCTCCGGAAAATCGTGGATTCGTTTAATGCAACCTAATCGTGAAAAAATAGGTGGCGGAAGTCGTGTAAAAGAAATTAAAATGCATGACGAATGGCAAATCATGACCGATAATCCAAGTAATGATCTATACAAACAATATTACGGTCAGGTATATACCTATAAAACAGAACAGGGTAAATCGTCGGGAGTAGCCAGTTATGAACCGCTTGGTGCAAAGGATAACCCATTTGTGGAGCCGTTTTACGATAAAACCAGTAAAAGTTTATTGTTAGGGCCTGAGACAGAAAATTATGTGGAAAAACCTTTTGGAGAATCGTTTTTTCCGTCGCCAAAAGTTACCTATAGCCGGGTTGCGGTTAAAAACCTTCCAAGAGAAAAAAGAATCGGGAGAGATATTTCCATGGTAAGACGTCACGCTACAGGACAGGTGGTAACCGAATTCTATACGACATATGATTTTCCGACTGTGGTTAATTATACCCCTATGTCATCGCGTTATGATAAGTCGGATATATTGGCGAGCTTATTGAAAATTAACGTTAGAGATCATTTAACCCTGTCTCAGGGATACTCGATTCATACGAATGATATGGATGGTAAAATGAAAAGTCAACGCATTTATGCGGAAGGACAAACAGCATTTATTTCAGGGATCGATTATAAATACAGAGAAAATCCAAGCGCACCTAAAAGTCAGGGCAAATTAAATAATGTGGTTACCACTATTGATGGTGCCGGAAATATAAGTTCAAAACTGGTAGGTGTCGATTATGATGTGATTAATGACTTTAGAGAAAGTAAATCCGTAACACAAACTGCCGGTATTCACTTTAATACTGCGGGTATTCCGTTGTTTATGGTCTTTGTGATTATACCGGTGCCGTTACCGAGTTATTCCAAACACGAAAACCAGATTAGAACAGCCGTTACTACTAAAGTGATTCATAGTAGTGGTATTCTTTCTGAAAAAATAGTATACGATGTCGGATCTAAAGTGTCCACCAAAAATAATGCGTGGGATGCCGATACAGGAGGTGTTTTGCTGACCGAAACGATTAATGAATATAATGATAACTATTACAGCTTTAATTTCCCGGCGTACTGGTCGTATAAAGGAATGGGACAGACAGCCAGAAATATCGGATTGGAGTGTAATATTAACGTTTTATATGGTACCGATAAATATAGAATTGACGGCGTGAGTAATGCAGCCGATTATTTAATGGATGGTGATGAAGTATGGTTGACCGGAATGAGTCGAATGGAGCAGGATCAAACACTTTTTGCCTGGGTGGTTAAAACAGGAAACGAGTTTATGTTAATCGACCGAAACGGTTTGCGTATAACACAAGATAAGATCGTTTCCGGTAGGATTAAGATCATACGTTCCGGATATCGAAATATGTTAGAGGAGTCAATGGCCGCTGTAACATCGGTTAAAAATCCGCTTTACAATTATAACGGAAATAATCAGATGACTACGATGAAATCAAACATCGGATCAAATCCGTTTTATTCTTCAACATTTAACGACTACAGAATCTTAAATGCATCGGCTATAGAATACAACAATATATGGGCGGCGCAATGTGAATGTGATCTGCCGAAAATGACCTACGAAAACGGAAGTCTTGTTTTTGAATACGAAAAAGACAATAACACAAGTGACCCGGATGATATTGCTGCAAACTCGTATAACCCTTATGTGTATAATGTTTTAGGGAACTGGAGAGCAAACAAAACATATGCATACTTGACGGGAAGGAATTTTACAGAGAATACGAATGATGTGAACCCTACGCTGCGAAAAACAGGTTATTTTAATAACTTCAATTCGTTCTATGTATACAATTACAGTACACAGAAATGGGAGAAGAATGTGCAGTATACCAACTTTGGAAGATGGACGTTTGCCACAGAAATTACCCAATTCAATCCATACGGAATGGAAGTGGAAAATAAAGATGCCTTAAACCGTTACTCGTCGGCATTCTATGGTTATAACAACCGTTTCCCGATCGCAGTGGCATCCAATTCAAAATATAAAGAAATGGCTTTTGACGGCTTTGAAGATTATGATTTTTCAACTTGTTCAACCTCAGCTCATTTTAATTTTCATGGATTACTTAAGCCTAATGCGGTAACCGTTTCGTCGAAACAATCGCACACCGGTAGAAAGAGTTTAAAAGTTGAGGCTGGAAAAAGCGCCCTGCTTAAAAAACAGGTAGTTTCCTGTCTTGACGTGCAAACTCCGGTATCGAAAGTAAAACCGGCAACTAAACAATTAGCTAAAGCCAATAAAAAATAGTAGTAGAGATGTATAGTATAAAATTGAGAAATTTAGTTTTAATAGTGTTTTTACTATTGTCTGGTAGTACTGTTTTTGCTCAGGTTACTCCGGAAGAAAGACAAGCACTGATTGATATATATAACAGTACTAACGGTAAGGAATGGAAGAACAATAAGGGATGGGATGTTAATAATCCTAAATCGGTTGTGACTTCCTGGGATGCTGCAAAAAAAACCGGATGGTATGGTGTAACGGTTAAAGACGGCCATGTTACCGATATTGTTTTAAATGACAATAATCTTGTTGGAGAATTAAACGCAGATCCGGAAGCTTTCCAGGCATTGACTCGCTTTCTGATTAACGGTAATAATGTAACCGGAGAATTAGCCGAAGGTTTACTGGAGCCAATGGAAGAGGAACCGAGAGTGAAGAAGAAGAGTGTTCCGACGGAAATAAAAGCAACGTTGATTAATAGTGATGCTAACGAAATACTGACTAAGGTTGCCGATAATCCAACAGTTGTAACAAGCGATAAAAAACGTTGGGCATCCTGTACTGTTTCGAATCCGAATTCAGCAGCAGCCAAAAACATATTCCTAAACTTTATTAAATATCTGGTTAACGCTAAAAATAGTGGTGTGCAGGATTACCAGATTGTAGGTAGTAACCCGCCACAGTTTAATGCGTTAAAACCGTATATCACCGATCCGAATCCTAAAATCGCAAATTTTAGTACGGCTTTTGATCCTTCAAATAACAGTTTAGCTGAAATGCGATTATCTTTTACCGGCGATCACGGTGAATATGACGTTTGGCTTTCCGGAAACTTTTCGGATATCGCTAATGTGAATTTCGATGTTGATATATCACAATATGATACGCCGGATCATTATTTGGATTTACAAGGGGATTATTCTCCAATGTATAACGGGTACAAAATCTTTTTAAAGAAATTTGATGTTATGCACGTTAATTTTTGCCCGGATAAAATAGATTTACCGATCTGTCATGAAAAAACGAGAATTCAGGTGTTTAGTTCTACCAATCAGATGACTTTATGTGCCGGACAATTTATTAAACTGGTACTATCCCCTTATATGTCGAGTGCTGAGTATCACATCCAAATTGTGAAATCAGACGGAACTATTATCGATTTGGGAACGATATATGGTACTAATGAAGTATACTTCAATTCACTTGAAGCCGGTACGTATACCATTAAGGTAGAAGGAGTAAATTACGATGAAGGATGTACGTTTTCCGGTGAATTAAATAACGTTGTCGTTCAAAACTGTGCCACGTTCTGTGCGTCAAATAATACGACATCACCAATTGTAAAACAGTTGTACCTTAATTTGTTGAATCATCTGATCTCCAAAATGCAGACGGACGGATATATAGCAGATGGTTATGCGCCATCGCAACTGATTTCATTATCGCCGTATATCTCGGATCCGAATCCTAAAATTTATAATGCGCATTTTACTAATAACAATGAATACTTCCGATTCTCATTTGCTAACCATGCCAGTGATTATGATGTTTCGCTTCGTTATACACCTAATACAACTGTAACCGGTTTGGATATGTCGGGATTTGTGTCGACTGCTTCAGTATCGACGCTACCGGTACTTTTAAATACAAGTGCATACCAGCCGAGTCATACGGTTAAGCATATTAATTTCTGTCCTCCTGCACCGATTTACTGTACAACAGTGAATCCGAATGCTCCGATTATTAAAAATTTATTTATTGGTTTGATCAATAAATTAAGAACGCTTCCGAACGCGAGTGTACCGAATGGTTATACCTGTACGGAATTAACGGTTCTGGCACCTTATATTACCGATGCCACTCCTAAGATTTACAACTTTAACAATACAGGAGCTACGATTTCATTCTCCTTTAACCCGCACGGATCACAATACGATGTGGTGGTTCCGCTTCAGAGTAATTTAAGTATTACGAATGTGGAATTCGATAATTATGTTCTTTCCGATGTGGTGTCGACGTTCAAAACAACGTTCAGTAACGGTTATGTAAATACAACTGCCGGAAGAGTAAAACATATCAATTTGTGTCCGGATGAATTGTATTGTGTCTCTCACGTAGCTATTGTAGTAGACGAATCGGGTTCACTTGATGATACTGAAATCCGAAAAATCAAAAAACAACTAAAAGCATTTGTTCAGCAACAAGCGGATACCAACGATAATTTAGGAACCAATATCTATATTTCCTTAATCGGTATGTCAGATAATGATCTATATAATAGAGGTGATGCCATCATGCAGGTAAAAGTGACCAATGGTTCAACTTTAAATCAGTTTAACAACTGGATTAATAATTATGGAGCAAGATACGGTCAGCCTGGAATTAGCCCGGCTTCTGATTACTGGAACGGTGCATTACAAAAAGCATTGCAAGCCACAATGAAACCGGATGCAGTGATTATGATTACCGACGGTTGTGAGACAGCCAATGTTACGAACTTGGTTACCACCATGAAATCATTCAACAACTATAGAAATCCGGCAAATCCGGCAACTTCTTTAACACCGAACGGACCACATTTATATGTTCTTGGAATTGAAAACGGTTTTTATGTTGATTCAGAAACGGTTGTAAGTCAAAGAATGGCACGAAATCAGGATCCTAATTATAACCCGACGATGTTAAAAACAACAGGAAGTGATTTGGTTGCCGGTCGAATCGCCGCTGTAGAACACACTGATATAATTCAGACGCAAGCGGAATCGTTCCTTAGAAAATCATTGAAATTCTTGTTAGGTTACCCTGCGGATCAGTTCCCGGTTTCAAGTATTGATTTTTTTGATCCGGCTGATTATTTCGGACATGAAAACTTTAATATTCTGGGTTCTGATGAGCGTTACCTGTCAGAGAAATTGGTGGATAGCCAAATCTCATGTGGATTATCTATTACAAAAGATTTCTGTGAAGATTGTTATTCGTTTCAGCCGCAACCCGGACAGGAGTATATCCTGAGCGCATGGGCAAAAGAGGAAACTAACGAGCAGTTTAAAACGTTTAATAACCCTGCGATTACCCTGATTTTTTATAATAATAAACAGGCCTTACCGCAACACGAAATATCGAGAATAACGGTAACTCCTTCCGGTGAAATCATTGACGGATGGCAACGCATCTTTACCAAGTTTATGATTCCGTATTCTACAACAAGTGCCATCAATAATACGATTTCAATCGGAGTTGAACTTAAAAACAACAGCCCGAGTATTCCGGTATATTTTGATGATATACGAGTACATCCGCTAAAAGGTAGTATGAAATCATTTGTGTATGATCCGGAAACCTTTAAGCTAATGTCGGAATTAGACGATAATAATTATGCTACTTTTTATGAGTATGACAATGAAGGTGGATTGGTGCGTATTAAAAAGGAAACGGAAAGAGGTGTGAAAACCATTCAGGAAACCCGTTCCGGAAATGTAATTAAAAACTAAAGAATAGATATGGTAAATAGAATTATCACATCCATTTCAATTCTTTTGATTGGGTGCTTCGCGCAGGCACAAACCGTAGGTGAGGTTTTTAAGAAAATAACTGCCGGTTATAGTATTGCACAACCGCTACAATATAAAACTGACTATAAATTGTTTAAAGATCATAAGTCGAATAAGGTAGAGGAAAACTATAAAGGAGTTTTTTATAAAAATGCGGCTAATGAGGTTTATATTAAAATCAATGAAACCGAAATTATTAATACGAAGAAAACCAATATAAAAATAAGTCACCCCGAAAAAGCAATAGTCGTTTCGAATCCGGTTGACAATTATTTTGGTGAAGCTGATTTTAATAAGGTTTTTGAATTGTGTAAACTCATTTCGTTTAAAGATTTTAAAACCTATTGGGAAATTATTCTGGAACCGAAAGCGTATTCCGGATTAACCTATTCCAAGATCGTTTTAAATGTATCGAAGACTTATTTTATACAAAAACAGATCTTTTACTATAACACCGGAATTAATTTTTCCAAAGATTATAAAGGAAACGATGTTAATTATCCGAGACTGGAAGTGGTTTTTAGCGATTACAGCAGAAAAGCAATTCCGCCTGCGGTATTTAATACCCAAAACTATCTTTCCTTTTCCGGTAAGAATAGTATTGTTTTAGCTCAACGGTTTAAAAAATATGAAATAATTGATGAACGAATTGTTTCTAATAACATAAAATAAAAATCAGATATATGTATATCCCTAAGCGTTTATTTATTTTAGTATTTACACTATTTACAGCGTTTGTTTTCGGACAGCAGGAGGAGACTGTTGGTGGTATCAGCTCGGGTAGCCAATTGCATAGCTTACCGATGTTAGAAGTCACAGATCCAAAATATGCTTCTTTAAGTCAGCAAAATGTTTTTACATCCATAGATCCGGCTGTATATGTTTATTTTGGTTTTAAAGATGCTGTTATCGATCAGGCGGCCTATCTGGCGCAATATTCTTGTGAGGTACGATTGAAAATTATGCCTTTTAATAATGCTAATGCGTCATTACCGGCCTATAATATTACTTTAAAAATCAAGCACGATAACCTGACCGAAGGAGTGAAGTTTGATGATTATGTGGTATATAAGCTTCCGGGTATCCATAAAGCAAATGTTGCGGTAGAAGCGATACAGTATAAAGATATGGCTGATCAGAATATACCGTTGGTAAGTAATTCTACGGCTTATCTTCAGCTTCGTTTTAAAACGGATCGTTATTACAATATCAAAAATACAACGGTTAATCCGGTTTCAAGAAGACTTATTAAATACAATGGGATGGCTGAAACGGTTGTTAACAATGTAAGTGATGGAGCAGAAGAATTGGAGATCAACTGGTCGCGTTATAATGATGCCCCGGCGGTAGAATATGAACTGGAATGGACCTGGATAGATAACTACGGACCGAACGGAACTAAATTACAACCGAACCAAATTGCTTTAACCGAACAGGATTTTAAGCAAAATAGTACCCGTATACAAACGAAAGATTTAAAATATAGAATTCCGTTAGTGTTTTCTAAAGGATATTTGGTATACCGTGTAAGACCGGTGGGACGATTCCTGGATGATACAAAAAAGAGTTACTACGGAACCTGGTCTTCCGGATTAGCCGGAGCCTTTCAAAATGTAGGCAACTGGATTACTTTTCTTGATATAGATGCCGATCATGAAGTAGGAAAAAAGAACTGGCAGTATGAGGCTTCTTTTGCCGAAGAAGGTAAGAAAAAAGAGATCGTTAACTATTTCGATGGTACACTACGCAATCGCCAGACCGTTACAAAAACGAATACTAATAACAAAGCTACTGTTGGTGAGGTTATTTATGATAACCAGGGAAGAGCTGCTATAGAAGTATTATCAGCTCCAGTTGAGGCTTCCGGTATTCGCTACTATAGGGATTTAAATAAAAATGATAATAATACCATTTTTTCCCATAATGATTTCGACTGGGATGATCGAAGAGCGTTCGATTGTGAACCTTTCATTCCACCGGGAATGTCGAAAAGTTCCGGTGCGAGTAAATATTATTCGGAAGAAAATGCATTCGTAGGAAATTATCAGGACTTTGTGCCTAATGCGAATAAATATCCTTTTTCACAGATTGAATATACACCTGATAATACCGGAAGGATTCGAAGAAAAGGAGGCGTAGGTATCGATCATCAGTTGGGTAGCGGACATGAGATGAATTATTTCTATCTGCAACCGGCGCAAGAAGAATTAAATCGACTTTTTGGGTATAAAGTAGGGGACTTCAAGCGCTATAAAAAGAATGTTATTGTTGATCAAAATAAACAGGTTACAGTAAGCTATCTTAATCCTCAGGGAAAAACTATTGCTACAGCACTGGCTGGTGATAATCAGAGAGACCCTCTGGTTTCATTGGAAGACGAAGCTAATAGCGACCTGCATGAAATGACAAGGACTAATATGATGTCCAATAACGATCCGTATGTTTCCGGACTAAACGGAATATTACAGGACGGTGTAAAGTTAAGTAGCCAGGTTGGTGTTATTAAAGATGGTCAGTTAACTTTTAATTATGGTTTGACGCATACTACCAATACCTACAACGATTTTTGTATGCAAGGAAAACACTATCCTTTTGTGTTTGATTGGAATCTGACTCTTTTGGATGATTGTGGAAACGATATGCTGAATAATATGTTAGGAGCATCAGAAGGAATTGCCCAAATAGGGACAGTAAATCTGAATTCCTATACACCAAATGCTCCGGCAATTGTGTTTAGTAGAAGTTTGACATCCGGTTCATTGCGAATCGGTTCTTATACTTTAAGTAAGGATGTCCGGGTGAACCAGGCGGCAGTTGAACAATATGCTGATGACTATATCGCACAATTAAAGCAACAAACCAATCCGTGTTATCCGGATTTGGGACCTTTTACAGTTGATATCAGTGAAGAAGACTGTCATGTGACATGTAGAAGTTGTGAAGAAGCGTTGGTTTGCAGTTATCTGACACCTCAGCAATGTGTGTTATTTCAAGGGATGTTCCCTGTTGGTAGCGATGAAAGTGTACTTGGAAATATAAGTATAAGAGAATCCTATGTAATACTGGCTGAACGTCAATATGTGATCAATAATCTAAACAGTAATTTTTCCGGAAGTTCGTTTGTTTATAGCGGATCACAGTTTATTGATGCAAACGGAATCATTTCGCAGCAAACAACTAATTTATATGTAACCCGTTTCAAAAAAGAATTTAGAGGATTACTGGATGGTTGTAGAGAATTATGTATTCAGCCAAGCAATACCTGTAACATAAATACCAATATGTTATTGACCGATGTTAGTCCACACGGACAATACGGTTCGATTGCAGGTATTGATTTCCCGACGGCACAACCAAGCGGAACAACGAATCCTGCTACTCCGGCTACGCCATCGGCGCCGAATATTGATGATACGTTGAGCTTGTTTAATGAAGACAACCAATTGTTATACGGCGGTTCTTCGGTTCAAACCTTTACTGATCCGAATACGGGAGCAGTTGTAACACAAAATGTATCGAACTACAACTGGAGAAGACCGGCGACACCGTATATGGATGATAATGGAGATGTTTCGAAGGTTAAAGTGGTACTGATAGGCAGTAATACGTATAGTCCGGAAGTGATACCTTCGGCAAGTGTTGAAAATGATCCTAATGATCCGTCGTCAAATAATAAATATGTACTACCGCAATATTTAAGTAATGTATCGGACTTTGTAAATAATTGGAAGTCAAGTTGGGCAGAATCCTTATTACCTTACCACCCGGAATACCAGTATTTAAGATACAATCAGGCAATTTGCGCCAAATTAAACTCATCCGGTGAGAACTCCGATGGCTTTGATGAAAAGCTTACAAATATGGATTATACCAATGTCTTTATGACAAACGGTATTGTTCAGAATTTAGTTACATTATCAGCGAATGATCCTTTCTATAACCAGCAAATTACAGCAACTCCTGCTAATAATATTAATTATGATGTAGAAACAGCAGCAGATTATCAGTTAAGAGTAAGATTGTTACAGGAAGCTATGAACACGAATTATGAAGGTGTTAAGCTTGCTAATAATGCACGACTGAATATGCTTCAGACGGCTTATTATACTACTGTTTTCGGAAATGGAATTGCACCGGCTTCTGTATATCAGAGCTTAGTTACGGCTCCTCTTAGTCAGTTGTTATCGAATATTAATGCGTTGAATCCAACTGAAAAAGAACGCGTTTGGAAGAGTTTTGTAAATAATTATATCGCGTTTAAACAAAAAACAAGAACAGTTTACTCTCATATTTTCGCTTTACGTAATAGTGGTTATAATGGTTGTATCGGAGACGTACAAAACGTTGATACTTTTGTAACGCTATTTGAAAAATATAATACTACAGGGAACTATAGCAACTTGTTGCAGACTATCAATACAGCATTCGCTACTCCGGTTCCAACAACTCCTGCCGGTAGAATATTGGCTTGCTCTACGACTACTGTTGCCTACTATAAAGATAAAGAAAAACGATTTATTTCGGCAGATTACGGCTTTAACTCGGGCGTACCGGGTTCACAGACTATCGCGGATGCAACTGCTGATGCGGATGCCAATATCTATTACCAAACCGGAAAATGTCCGCTTTTGGTTGATATGGAAAGCTTATTGGATGGTTTAGTAAACCCATCATTCCAGAACCAGGGATTATTGCTTTACGGCTTTAATGCCTATAGCATGCCTATGCTGACACCGGATTTATTTAATGCGATGTTGTTAGATCCGGCGGCATATGCAGCCAACCCACAAAATGTTACGATCAATGGTAACATTGTAAATGGTGGATCAAGTTTAAGCTTATCTTTTAACACTGCTAGTGGTTCCATTGCACAACCAATCGACTTGCAGTTTATTGGTTTAAATCAATTTAATTATACCAATGGTTGCAACGAAGGTTTACCTGCACCATCATGGACGACATATAATTCCAACTTTAAAATAGTTGATTTTAAAAACATTTATTTTGTGCCGGGATCATTTAATCCTAGCAATAATACTTATAAATTCCAGATTGTTGCCGTTATTAAAAGGCTTACAGGAACCAACTGTCCGGCTTTGGAGGAAGTTGTAATCGAAGGAACAACTAAAGCTGCTTTAGGACAGTGTGACTTTAGCGGAAATGCAGCTGGTGAAAACGGAACCAATTGCGATAAACGTGTTCGTTTTGAAAAAGCATTAGTACGTGTTATGAATGCTTTAAAAGGAATGAACCCAAGTTTACAAGGACAATTATTTGCGAGTAATGTAGGATTAAAGGGTGCTCCAAATGATAAGTATACCTATGGTAGCAGTATCATGCCGGAAGTGCTAAATGATAGTGCTTTAAATTCAACATGGTCATGTAGCCCGAATACCAGTTTTACGGTAAACGGCCCAACTCCGTTTACGATTTATCATCTGGTTAACGAATCCGGAAATCCATCTTTCCTACCGGGCTCTTTCTATAGAGTAACCGGAATTAAAATTGAAAAGAACATCGTGAATGGTGTTCCAAATGGTGATGATAAAATAACGATCAGTTATTTGGATCTGAAAGATCAGATATTAACGTTAAAAGGACGTATTACACCACTTAATTTTGATTGTATTTGTACTGAGGAAGTTTCTCCAAAACAAGTGGCAGAAGCAAATTTCTTAAACCTGACGAATCATCTTTGGACGCAAGGTCAGAGTACAATTATTATGGATGGTTATAATCCATTAGAAATGCAGGCGGTAGCACCGTATATTAACGGTAATACACCAACAGTAAACCAATATACAACTATATGGTCGAATGGATTGTCTGAGCAGAGAGGTCTTCTGTTTAACTTCTTTAACGGTTCTCAGGAATGTCAATTTAAATTGAATGTTTATTCTGCTCCGGGTAGAGGAAATGTTTTTACGGACTATGTTGAACAGATTACTCATTTCTCTAATTTTAAAATAATACAGAATTTAGGAAATAATACATACCTGTTTAGTGTTTTTGTTCACCATGGACCTTACATGACAGCAAGTGGCCGATTTGTGACAAATTACCCGGCTGGAATAAAGGAAGCTCGTGGTACGATCAGCTGTATGAAAGAAACGTTCTGTGAAGAAGATTTCGCAGTGTCAAATGCCCTGACGTCTGTTTTACAGAATCTTATCCATCAACAAACGGTGGCCGATGGATCTACAGTTAATGGGTTATCCTCTTTAAATACCTTTGTTAATTTGTCGGGAGCAGCAGCTTCAGCTAGCATAAATAATTTCTATTCAGTAGAGAACAGTACCCAATCGCAAATCGGATTTACATTAGCTAAACAGTCGGATTGTGAAGTTGTGTTTACCGTACCAGGTGTGCCATTTGCAAATATTGCTGGTATTTCAGGATTCGCTTTTACCAATTCGCAATCAGGTAATTTTACAGTAAATGTTACTACTAATACAGGAACAGTAGTTGTTGCCAGCGGTAGTGCCAAATGCTTAACAACACGAAAATGTAGTTCAGTAATTCAAGTGCCTTGTATATCGTGTATTCCTTCAACAGTACCTCCGGTGGCTTGTGTGGATAAATGGAAGCAGTTTATCGCATCAATGAGTAATATACAAGGATATCAATTGCCGGATTATTTATCTCAAAATGCTAAATATTTCTGTGAATCAAATTTTGGTTATATCACAGCCGATTATTTATTCTATTTGAATGTAATGGGGATTTATGATGCCAGTCAGCCAAACTTCTTAACCATAAGCGAATTTGGAGCTACCAAATTAAACTATGGATTTAACGGTACACAGATAGTTATCACAGCTTATGCAGCTTATTTACAAACACATCCTTATACAACCTGGAGCGAATTTGTTGATTTGTATATGGTTGATAATAAAGTTTGTGTTCCGGCGCCAATGGTCCCTACTATTAGCCTGGAAGTGGATAATATTCCTTCGGCCTGTCAGATTTTTGTAAACTCGGTTAAAGAAACCTATTTACAGGAATTATTAGCACAATATTTCGCAACGAAGCGAGAAGAATTCAAACAAAAATATATCAAAGCTGCTATCGACGGATTACAAGAATCGTTAGAAAAGTTGTCTTATGATAAAGAATATCAATATACATTATACTATTATGATCAGGCAGGAAACTTAGTACAAACAGTTCCGCCGCAAGGAGTTTCCCGATTAAGAGCGGATGCTAACAGTACGATCAATATGGTTAGGAACACAAATCCGGAAGAAGAACATCCGGAAGTAAACGGTGTTCTTGTCGATCCTAATCATACGATGAAAACGCTATACCGTTACAATTCCCTGAATCAGATGGTATGGCAAAAAACTCCGGATGGAGGTGAAACACGTTTTGCTTATGATCAGTTAGGACGTATAATTGCTTCCCAAGATGCCAAACAAGCAGGTCAGTCAAGATTCAGCTATACAGTATATGATGGTTTGGGAAGAACTGTTGAAACAGGAGAGTATGATGCATCTGGGCAAGGGTATATTAATGAGGAAGGAACTTTTATGATCGGTGGTTCTCCTGTAGGAGAATTGGAAACCCATAATCATAAACGTTTCGAAGTGACCCGAACACTTTATGATACTCCGCTTATAAATAGTACGAACTGGTTTGATTCTTATGCCGGAAATAATAACCATAAAAGAGTTACGGCTATTTTAACGTATGACTTTTTAGAAGATGGAGTAAACTTTAATGAGCAGCCAATTATAGCATATGACAGATATAATAATGCAATTTTATATGATTATGATATCCATGGAAATGTAAAAGAATTGGTACTTCATACAAATAAACAAGTACTGACAGATATAAATCAGGATATTAAAAAAGTGATTTATGATTACGATTTGATCAGTGGAAATGTGAATAGTGTAACCTATCAGCCTAAAAAATCGGATCAGTTTATTCACCGTTATGAATACGATGCTGATAACCGAATTACACAGGTGTATACAAGTAAGGATAAAATCGTATGGGAAAAAGAAGCGAAATATGATTACTATGAACACGGACCTTTAGCACGACTTGAAATCGGTGATAAGCGCGTACAGGGATTAGATTATTTCTATACGCTTCAGGGTTGGTTAAAAGGAGTAAACTCAGAAAGATTAGGAACAATCACCCTAAGAGGGGTGTATACCAACTATGATATAGGAGGTGACGGTGATATTTTTCGGGACGTTGCTAAAGATGCTTTTGGATTTGGGTTAAATTATTTTAGAGGAGATTATAACTCTAGATTCTATAATGGTGGTGCAGATTATATGCCTATCAATTATAGTAGAAATGGTTACGAAGGCGATAAAAATTTATATAATGGAAATATAAAAGAAATGGTCACTTCCTTAATGGATTTAGACCAGACAAATTTATCAACGCAGTTTAACTATTATCAATACGATCAGTTAAATAGAATTAAAGGTATGACGTCCAAAATCATTGAAGGTAATTTTGGATTTGTAGAAGATTCTTACCGTTCGGACTATTCCTATGATCGAAATGGAAACCTAATGACGTTGAACCGTTGGGCTCCAAGATATAAAAATTCAGGGATGACTGAGTTAATGGATCAATTGAGATACAATTACCAGCCAGGAACAAATAAACTGACACACGTTAACGATGAAGTTCCTAATGGTGTATTTACAAACGATCCTTCGAATCCGAATGATACTTCTTTGGATATAGACAATCAAAAACCAGACAACTATCTGTATGATGAGATAGGGCAGCTAACAAGTGATGAAAAAGAAGGTCTGAGTATTGAATGGAGAGCGGATGGAAAAATAAAATCTGTGTTTAAAACCAATGGGACCATAATTAGCTTTGGATATGATGGTTTAGGTAATAGAATTTCCAAAACGGTTAGTAATGGAATCGATAACACTACTACTTTCTATCAACGTGATGGAGAAGGGAATGTGTTGAGTACCTATGAAATGGTTAAGAAAGGATTACAAGCTCCGAGATACTACCTTATTGAACAGGGGATTTACGGAAGCAGTCGTCTTGGTGTTGAAAAAGGTAGAAAAGAGCTTAATGCTAATACCGGAAGAGGAATTGCATTAAGAATGGATGCGATTGTAGCTTCAGCACAAATTACAGAGAATGTTTCACAGGCGTTACTAACAACACCGTCTTCTATTTGGGGATTATCGTTTAGCGGTAATAACAAGACAACTTGGGAAGATGGCGGAAATAGTATCAATTTCTTTGATCAGGCCGGAGCAAGAACCCAGGAATTTGAAATCAGAACGAATTTCAAAATTGTTGGCGGTTCATCAATGACGGTTGATAGAAATCATGCTTTAGTTGTATTAGATGGTGCCAGAAGACCGGAACAAAAACAATGGCATAATAGTGTGGCGCGTATTGTGATCAAGAGAAAAGCGGATGGAACTTATGTGCCGACTTTAGAGATTGAGAAATACAGTAAAATGTTCCACCGTTATAAACCGTTTTTTGTTTTCCACAGACGTTGGAATTATAGAAACTATAAAACCGTTTGGAGATATGAGTTGAGAAATGCTATACCGGAGACCGAGTGGAATTTCCATGCGAAAGTTTCTGTGAGCAGTGGTAGTTACAAACCGGAGTTTACAATTAACGGAAATAAATATACGTCGAGAGATTTTATCGGAAGTGTAGTACAAGAGATAAACGGACCGGAATCGGATGATTACAGAGATTTCCCGGAACCTCAGAGTGTTCATAATACGTTAGGTAAAACGGATAAAGAATATGGAAATGTAGAAGGAAACAATTTAAGAAATTCATACCAGGGAGTTCCTGTTGAGATGTGTGACTTCACTTATACTGTAGACAATGGTCAGGGATCAAGCAGTGTGGCGATAAATGTTTTCCCTTTTGATGAAGGGCCAGTCGGACAACCGTCGTCAACAAATAATTTATTGACAATGGCAAGAGATGGAGTACCGTATACGCAATCGTATTGCGGGCCTACAGCAGCTGATGCTGATGGTGACGGAATTCCGGATGCTTTTGATAACTGTCCGAATAAATTTAACCCGGATCAGAAAGATTCAGATTTCGATGGTATAGGTGATGTTTGTGACAACTGTGTGATAACTTATAATCCAAACCAGGCAGATACTGACGGAGATGGTAGAGGGGACGTTTGTGATAACTGTATCAACAATCCGAACTACAATCAGATTGATACTGATGGTGATGGTATTGGAGATGCTTGTGATAACTGTAGAACGATTTATAACCCGGGTCAGGAAGATTCAGACGGAGATGGTATCGGAGATGTTTGTGAAGGATTGGATCAAGGGCAGGGAACTTCTGCAGCAATTGGTACGCCGATTACAGCTTATCGTTTTATAGGGGATAAATACTATGAATTATCGAACCATTTAGGAAACGTTCTTTCTGTAGTTACCGACCGTAAATTGTTAGGAAGATATGGTCGAGGTGTGCTGTTAATTCCGGACGTAATTGCATACAATGATTACTATCCGTTTGGGATGCTAGTTCCAAACCGACATGAATCTACGGAGGATTACCGTTACGGGTTTAATGGTAAAGAAGATGATGATGAATTAAAAGGGGAAGGAAACAGTTATGACTATGGATTTAGAATATATGATGCTAGGATTGGAAAATTCTTAAGTGTTGATCCGCTAACAGAAAGTTACCCATGGTATACACCTTATCAATTTGCCGGTAATACGCCAATCCAAGCAATTGATTTAGATGGTCTTGAAGAATATCATTATACTTTGACTGTTAAGAATGGGAAAACTAAGTTTACTCTAACAAAAGTCAAAACACATAATGAACATGATTTCTGGTTTGATACAAAAATTCTTAGTAAAAGATATTTAGTTAAGCATAATAAAACGGAATACTATATCGGTTTTGCAGGTTCTTATGGTAGAGGGAATAGTAATAAAGTTGAAACGCTCGAAACTTTCATTCTAAATCAATCAAAACATTCATTAGCCGACTTTCAATATTCTTTCCTTAATAAAACGCAGTCCTACAACCTGGAGATGACCAGTATGGCCATTGATTCTCAGAATAACACTGTGATGCCAATGGGTGTCGATCCATGGTATGCTCAGGCAGATGAGGCTCCGAAAGAACTTCTGATTGAAAAAATTAATGGAAGATTCCCAAGGAATTATAAATATGCGGGAAAAACTTATACTTTTGAAAAAGGAACAGCCCTAGCAAAAAAATATCCGAAAGGAGTACCTTTTACAAAAGGAGGTTTCCCTAATTTTGGTGCGTATGTGAAAAAAACTGTAGATATTGGCAGCCTAAATATAAGTCCTAACACAGATTTCGCAAGAGCTAACGAAAAAGCAGGTTATTCTGAAACACCGGCTAATTATACATGGCATCATGTTGAATATTCGGCTAAATTACAGTTAGTACCAACAGATTTACATGATGCTGTTAAACACACCGGAGGAAGAGCCACTGATGCACCGAAGAAAGAAAAAAAGAAGAAATAAAATAGTAAACAATGAAACTATCGATAACACAATCTTTTAAAGACATTATTGAAGAGGATCTTTTAGATCTGGAAAAGAATATACATTTTGAATTGCCTAAAGAATACAAAGATTTTTTACTCAAGTACAATGGAGGTAGACCGAACCCTAATGTATTTCGTACAAAAAAAGGAGAGTATGAAACAGATATACAATTTTTCTTTGGTATTACGACAGGTATTTATGATATATTAGATAATTTTCACCGCTTAGATGATCTTGATGGAAAGTATATAGGAATAGCCATTGATAGTGGAGGAAGTTTAATACTGATGAATTTAGATTCTTCAGAAATTTACTACTATGACACAGATATAGCAGAATTATTCCTGATCTCAGAAAGTTTTGAAGCCTTTTTAAAAGGACTTTATAACGTGACTTTAGAGGAGGATGATTTTGACAGAGCAGTAAATAAACAAGATGTTTCCTTTTTTAGAGATCTTATTCAGAGCGGAAAAAAAATTGATGAAATTGTCAATAAGTATGATCAACCTCTTTTGATAGCTGCATCTCTTCGCAATAAGTTAAGTTTAGTTAAGTTTTGTTTGGATAATAATGCAAAAAAAGATTTGGCTTTAATTAGTGCTGCGGGTAACGGACATTTAGAAGTAGTTAAGTATTTAATAGAAAAAGGAGCAAATATAGAAGAAAGAGATCCGTTACAAAACAATGACACCCCTTTAATTCAAGCCGCATTTAATGGAAGTCTTGACATTGTAAAGCTATTGATCAATAGAGGGGCTGATATATATGCAGAAGATATCCATGAAAATAATGCATTAAATAAAGCATATTGGTCCGACAATCAAGAGCTGATCGATTATCTTGAAAATGAGGTATATAATTAATATATTAAACACAAAAGGCAACATTAGTTGTCTTTTGTTATTTAAAAGAAATATCATAATTTATTAAAGTTAAAAAAACTCCTATTGCCGATAATTAAGAGGGAATAATACAATATCTTACAACCAATGATTTAGTTATAACTTTAAGAAATACTTTGTTCATAATGAGTTGGTAAAAGTGTAGTAAACTAACTAGTATAATACCAGTCTTGGAGAATTTGAATGGCATAGTTGTAAACTAAAATAAAAAACCCTAACCTCTATGGTTAGGATTTTTCATTTAGACTAAGAATGAGATTGTAAAACTCCTTAAAACAACTTATTGTTTTGTATTAAAAAGAGGTTGTTCTATAAACTCTACACCAGTAATATTATTGCTTTCTAATGCGTTTTTCACTTTTTCAGATACATAAAAAGATAAATCAAAATGACCGATTCTAAATACATCGTATTCTTCAATATTAAAATCAGATAAAAATTGATATCCATTTTGAGGCACTAATCTATTGAAGATATCTTCAGAACAAAATTCATCATAAGCTTTTAATACAGCATCTCTGTTAGGAGCTATTTTTTCATCCAGTTCGGTTATATCTCCTAGTATATCTTCAACCAAAATAAAATCACTCTTTTGGTAGTCAATATTATAAGTTAAATCACTATTGAAAAACATAAACTTATAATCATTTAAATCCCGATCAATGATATCAACAAATTGGATTTTAAATAGATT
The DNA here is from genome assembly GCF_024496085.1 of Flavobacterium cerinum. Classification (NCBI taxonomy): domain Bacteria; kingdom Pseudomonadati; phylum Bacteroidota; class Flavobacteriia; order Flavobacteriales; family Flavobacteriaceae; genus Flavobacterium; species Flavobacterium cerinum. The sequence goes on from NZ_CP101751.1 coordinate 1,016,925, forward strand.
GAAATCATTTAAAATATCACAAAACTTATTCCGTATCGGAAAACCGTCCAGATTTATTGTCCCTACATTTAGTACATCCGTTATTTTGGCGCCTTTATCCAAATCCAATCGAATACTATCAATACTGTTAAATTTATATTCAGTATATAAATCTCTTTCTAATAAATCTTGTGGAGGTGAGTCAGTAATGGCTTGAAAACCATTATCTGGACTCACTAATAATTTAAAAATCTTCATTATTTAGACGCTTTATTTAAGTAACTCTTTAAATTGATCATTCATGTTCTTACCTGTTTTTTTGTATGTTTCATACATTTTATCAAGTAATTTATCAGCTTGAGGGATTAATTTTCCTTCTATATAACTCTCAAGTCCTTTTGAACCATTCTTTTTGACGTATTTATTTATTTTGTCTTCAATCCATTGATCATAAGCAGGCGCATTACCGTGAAACCCTTTAGCCCATCCTTCTTCCGCTTTACTTGCCAACCATTTACCATTGAGAGCTTTATTTATATCCCAACCATTTGCAACCAAGTTGCCAATATACGCATTTTTCTTAATCATGTTAACAGGAATTAAGTGGTGAGCCTGTTCTCCTACTTTTTTAACAAGTCCTTTGGCATGTAATGCAACACCCAGTAACCTACTTGCTCCAATCCGCTTATATCCATACAGGATTCCCCTTTGAGCAGCGGTTAGTACTAGTTTTTCTACTCCAGATTTGTTAATTACTTTTATGGCACTTTTTAGTGTTTTTATGTACTTTTCTGCTTTGGTTAATTTAAGTACATCACCAGCAGGAAGCATGGAGACTCCGGAAATAACAGCTGAAAAATAATCTCCTTTTCCTCCATAATACGCAGTTGCAATGGCATCTACCGTACCGGTCACATCAAAAATACCTCCAAGATCTAAACCTAACTCTAAATATTTATCACCATCGAATGTGTAAAATCCACCAAAATCTGGAAGATATTTACTTCCATCAACGGTTATATTCAATAAATGGGTTTTTATTGTAATGGAAGAACCATTCTTACCTGCAATAACTATATCCCGACCATCTATATCTTGAAATAAAAGAGGTGAGTTTAGAGTGTAGTTATAAGGACTAAAACTAATAAATTTATGTTCCAAAGGATCAGGTGCAAACCATCTTCCAATTCTTGGATCAAATAGTCTGGCTCCAAAATCATAACTATTTCCTTCCCCTTTTAGCTCATCATCCATTTCTTTACCATTAAACCCGTAACGGTAATCCTCCGTAGATTCATGTCGGTTTGGAACTAGCATCCCAAACGGATAGTAATCATTGTATGAGAAAACCTAATGAAAATGCAGTCTACAGCAGATAATAGTATCTCATAAAATAACATTTTCGAGCGTAAACAAGTTGTAGGGGATAAAAATGAGTTCTCTTTTAAAATTGATCATATGTTGTGAAAAAACAGAGAAATAAAAATTTTTATTACCTAAATAAGTTTTTTTGTAAAAAGAACAAGCAAATAATGTCCGCCTTTTTGATGACTTCAACATGACAAAAGAGCTGAAAAAAGAGGGGAGCAGGAATTTAATTCCCGAAAAAAGTTTTAGACAGCTTATTTATTGATAACTAAAAACGGATAGAAGGTTGATAAATAGAACGAAATGTTATATTTCCAATTTCGAATGCACTTTTTCAATTTCCTTATCAATATATACTTGGGCGTAGTGAACATAACGATTAAATGATCCGCTGGAATGACTGTGTCCGCTTATTTTTCTTACCAAATGTTCCGGCATTCCTAAAATAAGTAAAGTTGTAATAGCGGTTCTTCGCATCATATGGGAACTCATTTTATCACAAAACCTATTGGAGGGATGTTCTCCCTTTTTTATAATATTACGGGCTTTACCCTGTTTTTCTCTGGAAACCTCAACAGGGGCGATAAAACCGGCTAATTCGCCTATATGTTTTAAATTTTTATTAAAGTTAAATAGACTTGTCTTTCCAAATACTGAATCTTTATCATTTTTCGGACAATATTTTTGGTAAATAGTAATCGCGTAAGAAGGGAGTTTTATATGGCTAAAGGTTTTGGTCTTTTTGGATTTTAATTTTAAGTACCAGTCATTTTCTACTTTTTCAAAGTTTTTATTTGTAAGCAAAAAGATATCGGAGTAACGAAGTCCTGTCGTACATCCAAATACAAAAATATCTTTAATGCGGCGATTGCTTTCTGATAAACTGCTTTCAAATTCTTTGTCGTGAATCAGGAATTTTAATTGTTCCGGCGATAAAACCAGAATTTCAATTTCTTCTTTTCGAACGTAAAACAACCGTTGGAAATCGCCGGTAAAAAAATCCTTGTCATTTTTTAAATAGTTGAAAAATACCCGGATGACCTTAATATTAGAGCCAACATAATTATCATGACACCCTTTTTTGTATAAATAATCTGTGAACTTTTGGTAAAACTTTTTCCAGTAATTTTTTTCTGATTGTAGTTCTCTTGTGTTTAGTTTTGATGCATCACAAATCCGTAATTCGAATCCGGTATCACCCGAAAACTGAATCAGATTTTGAAAAACATAATGATAATTTTGTATAGAATCAGGTTTGATTCGCTCGCCATTCTTTTTTAATCGTTTTCCGGTTTCGGTGTCTTTTATAAATTGTTTAAATAGTGAGGGTATAGGGGTCGCTTTTTTCATTGTAATATTTCTCCAAAAATATTGGTTAGGGGTGACAAATAAAAAAAAAACTGTCGTAAAAGTGAAGTATTTATTACTTTTTATAAGTTTTCATTTCTAACAGATTCAACCGGAATTTCAAATGATTTTATTGCTATTTGTTTGGACTATCATTTCAGGCGAATAGAAATTATAGGTTTAAAAGCGAAAAATACCATTAATAGCTAAAAACACTGCTAAAAAGAGATGGTTTTTAGTGAAAAAAATAGTAAAATTAGAATACTATTGTTGACCAAAACTTAATTTGAAAAGAAGGTTTTTATTAGGAAAATAATTCTATTTTTGCAAAAAATTAACAAGTAAAACCATGTCTGATAATCGATTTCGAGTTTTAGTTGCCATCAATATTGCTTTGTTTCTATTGCTAGCGGGAACTATTTCCTTTTTTATTCTGAATAATAGCGATCGTAAAATTGTATATGTGGATAATGTCCGCCTTTTTGATGGCTTCAATATGACTAAAGAGTTGAAGAAAAGAGGGGAACAGGAATTTAACACCCGAAAAAAGGTTTTGGATAGTCTGTATGTCACATTGCAGCAGGAAGGTATTTCGGAAGTGCAGAAAGAGGCTATTACAAGAGAATTGATCGCTAAAAAACAGGAGTTCGAAGCTTTTAATCAACAATTTGCAGCGGAAGAGTCTGCTAAAATATGGTCCAGAATTAATGGATATACTACTGATTTTTCAAAGGAGAAGGATTATGATCTTATTGTGGGTTCAGAGAATAAAAGAAACGTTCTTTATGCCAAAGAAACTGTTGATGTTACAAATGAATTGATCTCGTTTATTAACAAAAAATATGAAGGCAATCCATAAAGTACTACTTGTTTTTTTTGTTCTTTCATTATGTTCTTGCAAAAAAGAAAAAACTACGACAACGGGTAAGGATGACTCAGAAATCCGTTCCCGTTATTTTCAGTTAGAGAAAATCGGCTGGAAGTCACGCGAATATTCCCAAAAAGTAGACGACATCAGTTTTACGGCTACGGAAGTGCCAATTCAATACTACATTTTAAAAGATCAGGGGAAAACCGATTTGTTTAAAGTGGACTCGTTGTATGAAGCCAATAAGCAGGAGCGGGTTATTGAATTTACGTTCCGTCAGGATCAGGAAAAAGATCTTTTAGGGGATCAGTTTACCGGTTTGCCTTATGAAGATGCTGTAAAATATATGGCATTTGCCCTTGATAAAGATTTTTACGTGGTTACGTCCAAAAACGATACCATAACCTGTAATGGCGTTTCCTACGAACGCAATTATAAAATCGCACCTTTTCAGAAAGTCGTATTGTTCTTCTCCGGAATTGATCCTAACGAAAAAATCCAATTAGTTTATAAAGATCATCTATTCCGTAAAGGGACATTGAAGTTTAAGTTTAAAGACACATTTACAGAAATATTATTATGATTCAAAAAATCAGAACGAGTAAGGTCACAAAAGTCATTGCTATTTATTTAGTGATGATGTTGTTTTTAGAAATGGTTCAGCCAATGGCAGTATATGCCTTAACAGGCGGCCCTTCGCAACCGGAGTTTGAGTCATTTACACCGATCGGAACATCGGATATGGTCGATCTGGCCAGTGGTGATCTTAACTATAATATCCCAATTATGGATGTTGGTGGGTATCCGTTAAACCTAGCCTATAATTCGGGAGTAACAATGGATCAGGAAGCCTCATGGGTTGGCCTTGGTTGGGATTTGAATGTCGGACAGATTAACCGTCAGATGCGCGGATTACCGGATGATTTCAACGGGGATGAAATGACCTATGAAAATAATATGAAAGAGAATGTTACGATTGGAGCAAATGTTAACCTATTTCTTTCTGCATTTGGAGTTGGAGAAGCCGGGCCAAAAGGTAGTGTTGGTCTGGGAGTGAAATATAATAACTACGATGGTTTTGGCTTTTCTGTTAATGGCGGAATGAGCTATCAGATCAGTGAAAATCTAGGTGTTGGTATGGATGTGGAATCTTCAGGATCTGAAGGTGTTTCTGTTTCTCCAAAGCTTACTTTTAGTAAAAGATTTTCCGGAAACTCCGGTTATACGATTGGAACCAGTGTTGGTGTAGGGCTAAACAGCAGAAAAGGATTGGAGTCAATGGCAATGTCTTTTAAAGCAATAAAGAATGCTAATTCCGGGAAGAAAATAAGATTTAACGGATTGGATACATCCGGTTCATTATCGTTTATAGATGCTTCATTTACCCCAACTAAAAGAGTTGGTATGGAGTCTCTGAGTTTTATGTTTGCATTAAACCTTGAAGGTGAAATTATGGGGATTGAGCCCGGAATTAAATTCTCAGGGTACAGGACTTCACAAGGAATAAAAGGATCTGAAAAAAACAAAAAGGAAAAAGCCTATGGTTATGAAAATACATTTAATGCAACAGACAATGATATCCTTGATTTTAACCGGGAAAAAGACAGAACATTAAATAAAAACAGTACATCATTAGCGATTACAAATCAAACGTATGATATATATAGCATACAGGGACAGGGAGTTTCAGGAATGTACAGACCGTATAAGTCACAGGTAGGGTTTGTTTACGATAATAATGTACAGGATGATACTTATGGCGGAAGTCTCGGAGGCGAGTTCGGAGCGGGAGTTGGAGCACACTGGGGGTTTGATCTTAGTGTGACCTATGGAGAAAGTTCGACAAAGTTGTGGAATTATAGAAATCCGGCACTACAAAGATTTGAAGAAAAGCACGAAGGAAATAAACCGGATTATGAAAGGATATACTTTAAAAACGTTGGCGGAAATCATGTTGATAAAGAACTAAATCTTTTTAATAATGATCTGGGAGGGTATGACGCGATTAAGCTGGAACTCGACGGAACCAGTTTTGCAAGAGGTACCCGGAAAAATTATTATAAAAATGGCAACGCGATTCCGGGTACCGGAATGATTGCCAGACAAAACAGGGTAAACCGTAATCAGACTATCCAGACTCTTACACGAGCTGAAGCACAAAAATATGGGTTTAAAACACAGTTTAGTCCGTATTCTGTACAGGGAAAAAATGATAGTCATACGTCTGAGGTACGAATTACTAAAGAAGGTGGTGAACGTTACATTTATGGACGGGCAGCCTATAATCTGACTAAAAGAGAAACAACATTTGATGTTGGAAGTGTACCGTCGGTATTATGTCGGGACGGGTTAGTGTATTATGTACCGGGTCAGGACAATACACCGGGAAATAAAAGAGAAGGAGACCGGTATTTTAATCGGGTAACCACTCCGGCTTATGCGCATAGTTATCTGTTAACATCGGTTTTATCAGCCGATTATCAGGATTTAAAAGGAGATGGACCTACAGATGATGATTTAGGGACGTATACGAAATTCGAATATGAGAATACGACTAAAACCAAACCCTACAAATGGAGAATGCCGTTTAGAAAAAACCTGGCAAGCTATGATGCAGGTTTGCATTCCACCAGAAAAGATAATAAAGGAAATTATCAATATGGTGAAAAAGAACTTTTGTATATCAAAAAGATTGAAACCAAAACACATATAGCCATTTTTACAATTTCACCACGTAGAGACGGATATGGTGTTATAGATGAAAACGGAGGTTTGGGAGCCGATTCGAAATCATATAAGCTGGATAAAATCGCGCTTTACTCAAAGCCGGAATACCTGGCGGATCAGGCAAACGCGGTGCCTATTAAGGTAGCACATTTTGAATATGACTATTCCTTATGCCAGGGAATAGAGAACCACGAAGATGCCCATATATCCGGACAACCGGTTGAAGGTAAAAAAGGAAAGTTAACACTTAAGAAGGTCTATTTTACCTATAAAAAGTCCAACATGGGGAAATTTACACCTTATGTTTTTAGCTATGGTAATAATCCGTCTTATGATCAGAAGGCATATGATATGTGGGGGAATTATAAGCCAACAAATAATGCTACGGGTTGTGAAACAGAAGATGCTCTTTCTAATGCAGAATACCCGTATGTAGATCAAAGTAATAGAGCACAGGCAGACACATATGCAGGAGCGTGGTCATTAGCATCAGTCACATTGCCTTCCGGAGGAAAAATCGAAATGGATTTTGAGTCGGATGACTATGGAGCTGTTCAGAATAGAAAGGTTATGCAGATGTTTAAAGTTGTCGGAGCCGGAAAAGATCCGCTAAACTCTCCGGAGCAGCTTACGAATACATTGTTATATGGTCGTGAATTGTCGGAATATCTCTATATAAAATTAGATGATAGTAATACGGAAAAATTCTATGAAAGGTATATCCAGCCAATAGAAAATGACCCGATTTATTTCCGATTCCTGATTAATATGGCTGCTCAGAACCTGCAAATAGGTGGAACGGATTATAAAGATAAATTCGATTATGTTTCCGGTTATTTACGCTTAAAAGAAGGAAAAGATTATTCTTTCTATAAGGACGCAGCCGGAAATATGTATGCTTCTATTCCGATACAAATGACGAATCAGGGAGACGGAATCGGAAATCCGACAGTAAACCCTATTTCTAAAGCGGGTTGGTATTTTGGTAGACAAAACCTCAACAGGGTGGTGTATAATATGTTAGGTGAAGAAGATGTAGATGATGTAAAAGGAGTGGTAATGGAGCTGGTGAGCTGGATTCCTGCCATATTCGAGATTTTCAAAAGTCCTAACGGAACCCTAAAAGACAGAGGAATTGCGAGTAAGTTTATATCCGGAAAATCCTGGATACGATTAATGCAGCCAAACGGACTGAAAGTAGGAGGAGGAAGCCGGGTTAAAGAAATCAGAATACACGATCAATGGGATATAATGACAGTAAATCCGGATAACGAATTATACAAACAGTTTTACGGACAAAAATATAATTATAAAACAGCCGACGGACAGACATCCGGTGTGGCAACTTTCGAACCTTTGGGAAGTAAGGAAAATCCATTTGTGGAACCGTTTTATGATCATAGTAACAGAGACTTATTATTAGGTACGGAGAGCGAAAATTTTGTGGAGAAACCGTTTGGAGAATCATTCTTCCCATCACCTAAAGTAACTTATAGTCGTGTAGTGGTTAAAAATCTGCCAAGAGTACAATCTCAGAATGGTAGTGTAACGAAAGAGGTGAAACGCCATGCTACAGGTGAAGTTGTGACCGAGTTTTATACAACTAAGGATCATCCGACTATTGTCGATTATACCGTACTGTCAGCACACTATGATAAGTCGGACATATTGGCGAGTTTTTTAAATATTAATGTGAAGAACCACTTAACATTGTCACAAGGTTTCGCTATTCATACAAATGATATGGACGGAAAAATGAAGAGCCAGCGGGTTTATGCCGAAGGACAAAAAGAAGCCATTTCAGGAGTGGATTATAAATACAGGGAATTTGCTTCGAATCCGAAAAATCAGGGAAAACTGAATAACGAAGTGACCACAATAAATGCTAAAGGAGAGATTCGTACTAAATTAGTGGGTGTTGATTATGATGTAACCAATGACTTCAGGGAAAATAAATCGGTGACTGAAACACCGGGGATTCATTTTAATACTGCAGGATTGCCTATTCTAGTAGGACTTATTATTGTACCGACACCAATACCGAGTTATTCAAAACACGAGAACCTGATGCGATCTGCTGTTACCACAAAAGTGATTCATACTTCGGCAATATTATCAGAGAAAATTGCGTATGACGCCGGTTCGGAAGTGGCTACCAAGAATCTGGCATGGGATGCAGAAACGGGAGATGTTTTGTTGACAGAAACCGTAAACGAATTTAGCGATAAGTATTATAATTTCAATTTTCCGGCTTACTGGTCGTATAAAGGGATGAGTCAGGCGGTAACCAACCTCGGTCTTGAATGGAATATTTCGAATATTACCAACACATCAAAATATAAATTTGACTCATATAGTGCAGCCGATTATTTAATGGATGGTGATGAAGTTTGGGTAAGTGGTGTTAATTCCGAAAATAAAAACAGATCCACAAAAGCGTGGGTGGTAAAGGTAACAGCCAATCAGTTTATTCTTATTGATAAAGATGGTTTACGAGTTGACAAAAAACTAATCCAAAACGGACGGTTAAAAGTGATTCGTTCCGGATACCGCAATTTGCAGAATGCAACCATGGCTAGTGTAACCTCAATGAAAAATCCATTGTATAATTATGACGGCAATAATGTGATGACTACGATTAAAAACACATTGGATTATCAACCGTATTTGTCAACTTCAGTAGGTTATAGAATTGTGAATGCTTCGGCGATTTCCTATAATAATGTCTGGCCGGCACAATGTGAATGTGATTTACCGAGAATGACATTTGACGGAAACAAAAATCTGATTTTTGAATACGAAAAAGATGTAAATAATGATGATCCGGATGATATCAGGAACCGATCTTACAATCCGTATTTGTATAACGTATTAGGAAACTGGAGAGCAGATAAATCGTATGCCTATCTAACCGGTAGAAATTACAGTGACGCTAGCCAAAATCCGGCTATAAGAAAAATAGGTTTCTTTAGTGATTTTTCGCCATTCTATATATACAATACCGGCAGACAGAAATGGGAAATAACCGGGCCGGCAGAATTTCAGAAATGGACATTTGCATCCGAAGTAACCAAGTATAATGCTTACGGACAGGAAATTGAAAATAAAGATGCCTTAAACCGTTATTCGGCCGCGCTGTTTGGCTATAATAATCGTTTTCCAACGGCAGTCGGATCGAATACAAGATATAGTGAATTAGCGTCCGATGGTTTTGAAGATTATAATTTTGAATCGTGTACCGCTTCTTCTCATTTTAGCTTTATAGAAACCCTGAAAGATGGAAATAATGTCACGATTTCACCGCTTCATGCCCATTCGGGAAGAAATAGTTTGCGAGTGGCACCTAAAAAAGGAGCTAAGGTTAAAAAACAGGTTATTTCCTGTGATGCGATAAACAGCAATACTTTACAAAAAAACAGACAAGTACAAACAACCGTAACGACGAAGTCGGCTAAAAAATAGTATAGTGATGATGAAGACAAAATTAAAAAGCCTGATCCTTACGGTATTCATAACACTAAGTAGTCTGGTAGCTTTTGCTCAGGTGCCGCCTGCGGAGCGACAGGCTTTAATCGATTTGTACAATAATACTAATGGTGCAAACTGGATCAATAAAACCGGTTGGGATGTTAATAATCCGAATGCAGTAGTGACATCCTGGAATGCTGCCACACAAACCGGATGGTATGGTGTTACTGTTTTTAACGGGCACGTTATCTATTTGAATTTAAATAACAATAATTTAACAGGGCCTCTAAATAATAATCTTCGGGATTTAACAAACCTTTTAACGTTATTGATGCAAGGAAATAAATTATCAGGCTCGATACCTTTGGGAATCTACGAATTACAATACTTACAAAGTTTGAATTTGGCGCTTAATAATTTAACTGGGGGGCTTTCACCGGCAATTAGCAGCTTGGTTAATCTTACCGATTTAAGACTATTTAATAATGTTAACTTTGGAGGAACTATACCGGAGGAGCTTGGAACCTTGACAAAAATGTACAGAATTAATCTGGACGGGTGTAATTTGAGTGGTAGTATACCGGGGTCTATCGGGCAATTAACAGGATTGAATAGCCTTTATTTGCATCAGAATAATTTATCCGGACCGATTCCTGCTTCTATCGGTAATTTGCGTAATATATATTCGATATGGTTGAATGATAATAAACTGTCGGGCTCTTTGCCATCTACTTTATCAGGACTTAAGTCGATTGTTTCATTTAACCTGCAACGTAATCAATTTACCGGAACAATACCTTCTTTGGTAGGAATGGAAAGGATTTTATCGATGGATTTTGGATCTAATCAATTAACAGGATCTATACCGGATGATCTTGGTCAGCTGTCAACGATGCAATACCTCAATTTGGGAGGTAATTATCTTACTGGTACAATTCCGTCAAGTTTAGGTAATCTCAGCGAGTTAAGGACGCTTGCCTTATACTACAATAATCTGGAAGGAAGTATTCCTGCAAGTTTTCAAAATCTTCAAAATCTAAGAACATTGCAATTGACGAAGAATAAACTGAGCGGACCAATTCCTAACTTAACGGGATTGGAATTTTTCTCAGGATTTTCTATTGAAGAAAACAGATTTCGTTTTGCCGACTTTGAAGCACAGTTTCCTCAATATATGCAAAAATTATCTGCTTATACGGCATTTATGTATGCACCTCAGGCAAAAATTGATGTAGAAGAAACGATAACTGTACCGGTTGGAGGAACAGCTACGTTAAGTATGTATAATACTGATCTGAGATACACTCAAAATGAAAGATACAAATGGTATAAGAGAAATGTCGGCTCAACAATTTGGGGTTTGATTCCGAATCAGAATAACCGTACTTATGTAATTAATGGAGTAAACGCTGCTAACGAAGGGGATTATTATTGTACTTCTGAACATCCGCAAATGACAATTAATGGAACTAGTTGGTTTAGACTTATTTTAGCCCGTGAAATTATCAAATTACGTGTTAGCAATTGTGCACCGTTAACAGGAGTAATAAAAGCGTCACAACAGGATAAAATGGTGCCGTGTACCAATAGCCCGGTTAATTTTACTTTTGAAACCAGTGTAACACCTATTACAAAACATGTATGGACATTTTACGGAACCGATGGTACAACAGTTCTACAGACACAAAATACACTTACTACTAATACAATACAGTACACTTATACTACGCCTGGGGTGTATAAGGTAAAAGTTGATGTTACTGACGGCAACGGTTGTGTGACAACGATAATAAAAGATATAGCCATTAGTGGTTGTAATTCTTGTACGATTAATAATCCGACTTCACAAACGGTAAAGCAACTATATATTAATCTGCTAAATCATTTGCATTTAAAAATAGTTAACGAAGGGGCAATCCCTAACGGATACAATCCGCCGGAATTAGTTAGTCTCGCACCTTATATAACGGATACTAATCCGAGGATCTATAATGCACAATTATTGGATGGTGTTTTTTATTTTTCATTTGCTGATCATGGACTTGGTATGGCTAATGCGGATATTAGCTTTAGACAATATAATAATTCATTTGCTTTAGTAGCAGATGTCAATCTTTCTGATTTTGAGTCTGCTGTGGTTTCAAAAGAGTATCTTTTGAAATACATTAATAATGAGACAGAAATAAAAAATAGCATAAGACATATTAATTTCTGTCCGACAGATGGTGGTATTACCTGTGTTTCGCACATCGCCATTGTTGTAGATGAGTCAGGATCTATTGATGAAACAGAAGCGATGAAAATCAGAAAACAACTTAAGGCTTTTGTACAGCAACAAGCAGATTATAACGATAGTCATAATGCAAACATTCATGTCTCTTTGATCGGAATGTCGGATAGTGATACTGACTTAAGATCGGCTGAACATATTCCGGCGACCAGAGTTACGAATAGTCCGGCGGTGATGGGAATGTTTAACCAATGGATCAATAATTATCGCCTTAGAAGCGGTGTCGGAATTAGTCCGTCATCTGATTACTGGAAAAGCGGACTAACAGCTGCTTTGGATGCTTCGGTAAAACCAAATGCCGTTATTATGATAACAGATGGTTGTCAAACGGCTAATGTGGGAGCATTAATCAATACAATGAAAAGGTTTAAAAATTACAGAACTCCCGGAAATACAGGACAATCGTTAACGCCAAACGGGCCACAGTTATATGTAGTCGGAATTGAAGAAGGCTATTATGTTAATGAAAATACAACATCGCCTTTTGGTAATGTCTTGCCTCGTAACCAAAATCCTAATTATGTACCTGATTTAATGTTAAGCAGAGCGACGGATAATACTTTTACTACTGCGGCAACATCGTTACTAGAGTCTTTGCAATTTTTATTGGGATATCCTGTTAATGAGTATCCGGTAGCAGACCTGAATAACTTCACAAAAGATTATTACGGGCATGATAGCTTCCATATTTTGGGATCGGATATCCGTTATTTTACAAATAATCTGGTCAATAGAAACTTTATCTGTGGTGATGAAATCTATCCGGATATTTGTGACGACTGTTTTTCCTTCCAACCGGAACCGGGACGGGAATATGTGATCAGTGCCTGGGTTAAAGAAGATGTGAAAAAACAACAAAAAACCTATACAGGTCCTCAGATTAAAATTACCTATTATAAAAATAAAAGAGCTGATGATACATCAGATGTGATTGCGACGGATACGGCTTTACCATCAGGTGAAATTATAGACGGATGGCAACGAATTGTAAAAAGATTTAAAGTGCCGTATAATACATCCGTTCCAAGTCAGAGTACTGTTGTTATCGGATTTGAATTGTTTAATGACAGTCCTGAAAAAGCAGCATTTTTTGATGATGTCAGAATTCATCCTTTAGAAGGAAGTATGAAAGCTTTTGTATATGATCCGGAAACCTTTAAGTTAATGTCGGAGTTGGATGAAAATAACTATGCCACTTTTTATGAATATGACAACGAAGGAGGATTAGTGCGTATCAAAAAGGAAACAGAAAAAGGAATTAAAACAATACAGGAAACACGTTCCGGTAATGTAATTAAAGTAAACTGATAGAAGGTGGTGAGATGATAAAAAAGTATACTATACTGACCGTAATTTTTTTAATTACTTTTTCAGGGTATTCCCAAAAAGTGGGAGAAGTGTTTAAAAAAGTTGCAGAAATGCAGACAGTGCCTAAACCATTGTCCTATACCATGAATTATCTTTTATACAGTGATCATGATAGCAAAAAGATAGTTGAAAATTATAAAGGGATCTTCCATAAAAGTGCTTCAAATGAGACATACATGAAAATTAAGGATACCGAAATGATCAACTCTAAAAAGACGAATCTGAAAATCAGCCATGGAGAAAAAGCTATAGTGGTGTCAGATCCGTTAAATAACGGAGCTACAGAACTGGATGTACAGCAGATTTTTAGTTTGTGCAAAGTGATCTCGTTTAAAGATTATAAAACCTATTGGGAAATACAGTTGGAACCTAAAGCGTATTCCAATTTATCCTATTCGAAAATCATACTGAATATTTCGAAACAGTATTTTTTGCAGAAACAAGTATTCTATTATAACACAGCGGTTAATTTTTCTAACGATTACCGAAAATCGGATGTCCATTATCCCAAATTGGAAGTAATCTACGAAGGATATAATAGAAAGCCATTGGAAGCATCACTGTTTACTACAGGGAAGTATTATTCCGTGACGGCAAAAAATACAATTGTATTGTCAAAAGCATTTAAAAAATACGAAGTGATCGATCAGCGATTAACTTCTAATACCATAAAATAAAATTTAGAGATATGTATATCCGTAAGAGCCTTTATGTTTTAGTACTTGTTTTGTTTTCGGCCTTTTCTTTTGCCCAACAGGAGGAAGTGACCGGGGGAATTAGTGTGGGAACACAGCTTCATAGTTTGCCTACTTTGCAGGTGGTCGATACAAAGTACAGTTCTTTAAATCAATATAGTGTTTTTACATCGGTCAATCCGGCGGTGTATGTTCATTTTGGTTTTAAAGATAATACCAGTGACCTTGCGGCTTACAATACTATTTATTATTGTGAGGTGAATTTGTTGGTAACCCCTTATAATAACACCGGCGGGGCAATGTCGGCCTATAATGTCACCTTAAAAATCAAACACGACAATGTTACGGAATCGGTAGCGTTCGATGATTATAAAGTGCATAAATTACCCAATATACATAAGGCTACGGTAAAAGTACAGTCTATTCAGTATAAAAATAATTTAGATCAGAATATTAGTCTGGTTACTAATTCGGTAGCCTATCTTGAACTGAAATTTAGTACAGAACGATACTATAATCTGGAAAATACAACGGTAAGTCCGGCGAGACGATTCATTAAATACAACGGACTTGTTCCGGTTACAGTAGCAAATGCCAGTGACGGAGCAGAAGAACTGGAAATTTCATGGACAAGAAATGCCACAGCACCTGCTACTGAATATGAATTAGAATGGACGTGGATTGATAGTTATAGTGAAGGCGGAGGAACAATTCCGGCAGCTCAGATACCATTAACCGAACTGAGTTTTAAGTTAAATAGTACACGAATACAAACAAAAGAACTGTCCTATAAAATACCGTTGATTTTTGCTAAAGGATACCTGGTTTATCGGGTAAGGCCGGTAGGTAGATTTTTGGATGATACTAAAAAAATATATTATGGCTCTTGGTCTAACGGGGTTTCCGATACCTGGAGGTTTGTGGAACAATGGGGTTCATATGCTACAATTGATGCAGACCATGAATTAGGAAAAAAGAACTGGCAGTATCAGGCGTCATTTGCCGAAGATGGTAAGAAAAAAGAAGTGGTAAGTTATTTTGACGGAACATTGCGTAACCGTCAGACGGTAACAAAAATGAATAGTAACAACAAAGCAATTGTTGGAGAAGTTATTTACGATAATCAGGGAAGACCGGCAGTTGAAGTATTGCCAACGCCAATCCAGGCTTCCGGTATTCGTTTCTATAAAGATCTTAATAAAAATGAAACCAATGCGCTCTATACGCATCACGATTTTGACTGGGATACCACCAGTGAGCCGGGTTGTGATCCGTTGTTGCCTTCAGGAATGATTGCCAATTCGGGAAGTAGTAAATATTATTCGGATCAGAATACGGTACTCAATAATTTTCAGGACTTTGTTCCGGATGCAAAAAAATATCCGTTCTCACAAATTGAATATACACCGGATAATACGGGAAGAATCAGGAGAAAAGGAGGAGTTGGACTGGATCATCAGTTAGGGAAAGGACATGAAATGCAATATTTTTATGCACAGCCGGAACAGGAAGAGTTGAACCGTCTGTTCGGATATAGAGTAGGAGACTTTAAGCGATACAAAAAGAATGTTGTTATCGATCCGAATAAACAGGTCAGCGTTAGTTATCTCGATCCGCAGGGAAGAACCATAGCCACTGCTTTGGCCGGAGATAAACTTGGAAACCTCATCTCGCTTGACGACGAAACCAATGCAGCATTACATCAGAATACTATTACCGAAATATTAGTTGGTAATAACAATAAATTCGTTTCCGGTGAAAACGGGATGCTGGAAGATGGTTTAAGACTGGTTACTCAGGTTGGAACTGAAAAAGAAGGACTCATTAAATTTGGATACAATTTAACCCACAATACAAATACCTTTAACGATATCTGTATCGGAAACAAACATTATCCGTTTGTATTCGACTGGACGATCAGTATGCAGGATGATTGTGCCAATGAAATGCTATTACCCGCAGATTTGCCTAATACAACACCGGGATTATCTGCAACATTGGGTACGCTTAACTTAAACTCGACAACACCATCCTTACCGGCGATTAGTTTAACGGCAAACATCGATTCGAAAACATTAAAAGTAGGAACGTATTCACTGAGTAAAATTGTAAAAGTGAA
Source organism: Flavobacterium cerinum (assembly GCF_024496085.1). Classification (NCBI taxonomy): domain Bacteria; kingdom Pseudomonadati; phylum Bacteroidota; class Flavobacteriia; order Flavobacteriales; family Flavobacteriaceae; genus Flavobacterium; species Flavobacterium cerinum. Next base: position 1,033,154 of record NZ_CP101751.1, read on the forward strand.
TAAACAGGCACTTGAAGCTTATGCAGATGATTATGTAAATGAGATAAGAAAAGAAACCAGTGAATGTTACCCGGATATTAAACAATATGAAGTTGATATTGATATGGCCGACTGTAATGTTACTTGCCAGTCTTGTGAAAAATCGCTGATCTGTACCTATTTGTCCGCAAGTGATTGTGTGTTATTTACCAGTAAATTCGGAGCTGACGTAACAAGTCTCGGAAATGTAGCAGCAAGAGAAGAATATGTACAGAAAGCACTACGGGCTTATATTATCTCAAATCTTAATCAGGAATTTAACGGAAGTTCTTTCGCATATTCCGGGACACAATACATTGATAATAATGCATCGGTTCCACAATACTTGATCAATAGCTATGTGATTCGTTTTACAAAAGAATTTACAGAACTGTTAAACGGATGTCGTGAGCTTTGTATTCAACCGGACGATGTTTGTGATATTAATGCAACAATGTTATTGGCCGATGTAAGTCCTAACGGACAGTACGGATCACTGGCAGGAATCTATTTTCAAGGGACTACCCCGGAAGAATATCAACAAAACAGCTTAGCAAATGAAGAGTTAGCGCAGTTGAGTCTTTTTAACGATAACAACAAATTATATTACGGCGGAACAGTAACCACTACAACCTCATCCGGACTGAAATCCAATTATGTATGGAGAAGACCGGCTACCCCATATAAGGAAAGCGACGGAAGTGTATCCAGAGTAAGAGTCGTACAACTGGCAGACGGATCTTACTCACCGGCATTAAATCAAAATGCCGTAGTTACGACCGATCCTGAAAACCCGGGAACCAATATCCGATTAACCAGTCCGGAATATCTGACTAATGTAACGGACTTCCTTAGCAACTGGAAACCGTCATGGGCGGAATCATTATTGCCGTATCACCCGGAATACAAATATTACAAATACAATCTGACTATTTGTACTACTAAAAATACCATAGGGGTTAATTCTGATGCTTATGACCAACAGCTAAGAGCAGTTGATTTCAATGTGGCATTTGTACCGAATGGTATTGTTTCAAAAATGAAAAAAATAACGGACGGTGTTCCGGTTACCGAAGTCGATCCGTTTTATTTAGCTACGATGACTGTCGTGGAGGATGCTACGGATTATAATCTTCGTAAAAGCCTGATGACGGAAGCAATGAATACCAATTATGAAGGCATAAAAATTGGTACGCAAAGTTTAAATATGCTTCAAACGGCATATTATACTGCCGTTTTTGGAAACGGAATTGTTCCGCAATCAGTCTACCAGCCTTTGGTGACCCGTTCTTTCGACGACTTACTGACAGCAATCAACAATGGCGATCAGGGAAGGGTTACGCCATTTGTAAAAGAATTGATATGGAAAAATTTTATGAGTAATTATATCGGGTTAAAGCAAAAAACCCGAACTGTTTTTTCTCATATCTATGCCTTAAAAAATAACGGATATAACGGATGTATCGGGGATAATGAAAATCTGGATACGTTTGTAACCCTGTTAAATAAATATACCGCAAATTACAGTGCCGTTTTAGATAAAATTAATGCTGCTTTTGCAACAACACCGCCTACAGGAGTACTACCGGTTTGCGGGACATCAACATATACGCTGTATCAGAATAAGGAAAAACGATTTGTTCCGGCAGATTATGGCTATAATTCAGGGGTTACCGATGAGCAGGCTATAGATGATATTATATCAGATACAGATATCAAAATGTTTCAGGAAACCGGAAAGTGTCCGTTGGCATTCGACATGGAAAACTTCCTGATTGGATTAACCAATACCAGAATTCAAAATCAGGGCTTGTTAATTAATAATGTTAATGCGTATAGCATGCCTTTCCTTGTTAAAGATCTGTTTGATGCTCTTTTATTGGATCAGACCGCCTATTATGCTAATCCGATCAACGTTGCAATAAAAGGAAGCATTAACGCAAATGCACTTGAAATCGACTTTATCGGAAACGGGACAAGTATAGCTGATAAAATACAATTGTATTTTGTAATCCCTAATCCGAATTCTTATGTAAATACTTGTGGTGAAGTGGTCGCAGCGCCTTCATGGGATACTTATAATACAGCTTTTACCATTACGAACTTTAAGAATATTTATTACGTTCCCGGATCTTTTGCGGAGGACGGAAAATACAAGTTCCAGATTATTGCCACAATAAAAAGAATGACAGGAAACTGTTCATTGGAGGAAGAGGTAGTTCTTGAAGGATATACCAAAGCTGCTGTTGGAGAATGTGGTTTCGGAGGGAGTGATGTTGCAAGCGGTAACAATGAAACCGAAATGGGAACCGGATGTGTTAAACGTTCCCGTTTTGAAAAAGCCCTGGTTAGGGTAATGAATAAATTAAAAGGTAACGTGCTGACCGGTCAGGGACAATTGTTTGGAACTGCTGTTAGTCTTAACGGAACGCCAAACGTAAGTCAGGATATTTATACCTATAACAATAGTATCATGCCATCTGTAATAGGAGATACTAACCTGAATGCAAAATGGTCGTATAGTAACGGGAACTTTTCAATAACTGGTGCTACTCCTGTGAGTATCTACGACCTTGTTAATGAAAACAACGTACCGGTAATTTTAAATACCGTGCAGTTTTACAGAATCACAGGGGTTGATATCAAAAAAAACATTATAAACGGAAATATTGTTGGTGATGATAAAATTACGATTAACTATCTGGGAAGTGACAAACTACTACATACGTTAAAAGGAAGAATTTCGGAACTGAATTACGATTGTAATTGTACAAAAGAGGTATTGTTGAAGGAAGAAGCCGAAGCAAAATTTCTTAAAATGATAACACATGTCTGGTTTAGAAAAGACCAGTCGCCACCTTTGGATGATGCAACTACAGATTACAGACATCAAACCTTAGATGATCTGGCGCCATTTATTACATTACCTGATATATCAGTGAACTACCTGCATAGAGAATGGACCAACGATGGCTTGTCACAAAAAAAGGGAATGAAATTCAATTTCAATATTAAAGAGTTGAGTTGTCTTTTGACCCTAAATGCATTAACGGTGCCGGACAGACCACAATTTAATGAAGATGACTTTTTAAATAAGATAACTCATTTTTCCAACTTTAAACTGACGGAACGTGTTGGTTCCGGGGCTTATAATTTTACCGTTTACGCCCACCATAGTGACTACCTTGTTAGAAGAACCGGAAATCCTTTTGGAGATAGAATCGCTCCGGCTGGTGTTAAATTAATAACAGGTCAGATTACTTGTCTTCAGAATGTGGAATGTGAGGATGAAATAGCTGTTTCCGGAATACTGGGTACTATGTTGACCGACATTCTGGTGGAAGCAATCGGAGGTGGTTTTGGAGAAGGTTATGTGCCGAATGGATTAACAGCGTTAATACCACACCTTGATTTGCCGGCCGGAAACGGACCGATTGGTATCAGTACTTATCAAAGTGTAGATAATAGTGCGTTTTCTCAGATCCGATTCCACTTTAGCTCTAATCCGGATTGTGAAGTAGTACTGACAATGCCAAATACGCATCTGAATGAAAATGATATTGTTTCTATTGGAGAAATCAGCTTTACCAATAATAATTATAGCGAATTTACAGCTGTAGTTTTCAACAATAGAGGAGAGAAAAAAATAGCTACGGGTACAATAAAATGCCTGCAATTTAAAAATTGTTTAGTAAACGTGCCGGCACCGTGTCAGACCTGTATTCCGGAAACAGTGATGCCGGTAGCGTGTAATGAAAAATGGAGTGTATTTAAAAGTCAAATGGCGATATTGGTGCCGGATTATATAATGCCGGATTACCTGTCGGTAAATGCACAGCATTTTTGTGATGCCAATCTGGGCTATATCAGTTCCGATTACCTGAACTATCTGACCAAAATGCAAGTGAACAGTGTAAGCCATCCGATGTATCTTACATTGACGATGTTTGGTGCAACAAAACTAAATTATGGATATAGCGGTACCGGCATTGTAATTGAAGCATATAAAAGCTTTATACAACAAGGCGGAAATTTAGGCTGGCAGGCATTCGTGGATCAGTATTTTGTTAAGAATAACATCTGTCCTCCTATGCCATTGGCACCGACTATCAATCTTGATGTGACTAATGTTTTATCGCCTTGTGAGATTTTTACGAATACCGTTAAAGAAACATATCTTAAAGAATTAGAAGAAGATTATTATAATAACAAACGCGAAGAGTTTAAGGTAAAATACATTAAAGCTGCTATTGACGGTTTGAATGAAAGCCTGAAAAAAAATGCAGCTGATAAAGAATACCAGTATACGCTGTATTATTATGATCAGGCCGGTAATCTTGTGCAAACAGTACCGCCTCAGGGAGTGTCGCGTTTAACACCGGCTTCCGATTTAACGATTAATGAAGTTAGAAAAACAACACCGGAAGAAGTTGCTACAACAGTAAACGGGGTTACGGTAGATCCTGCGCACACCATGAAAACGCAATACCGTTACAACTCCTTAAACCAGTTGATCTGGCAAAAAACACCGGACGGAGGGGAAACCGTATTTGCATATGATGCCTTAGGAAGAATAATCGCTTCCCAGAACAGCAAACAAAAAGCCGACAGTGCAAACGGGGTGTATAGTTATACGCGTTACGACGGATTGGGAAGAATTATCGAAGCCGGAGAGATTGTAGTACCGGGTGCGACAACATATACTATTGATGCTAACAGAGGGCGTTTAATCCTGGCAGGTGCAACGGTTAACGAATTCAATACCGGTTATAACAGAAGGGAAGTAACCCGTACCTTATATAGTACGCCGGTGCAAAATACGGAAAGTTGGTTTACCGGCTATCAGTTAGACAACAGTTATAAAAGAGTTTCAGCAGTATTGTATTATGACCAGTTAGCGCAGGAAATCGGAGAGGTTGTTGCTTATGATGGTTATAACAACGCAATCCTTTACGATTACGACGTACACGGAAATGTAAAAGAACTGATCTATCATATTAATAAAAATGACTTGAGAACCCGAAATCAGGATATCAAGAAAATTGTATACAATTATGATTTGATTAGCGGAAACGTTAATAATGTAATCTATCAGCCGAATAAAAAAGATCAGTTTATTCATAAATACGAATATGACGCCGATAACAGAATTACACAGGTGTTTACCAGTAAAGACAATGTAATCTGGGAAAAAGAAGCCAATTATGCGTATTACGAACACGGTCCGCTGGGAAGAACTGAGATCGGAGATAAAAAAGTTCAGGGACTGGATTATCTGTATACAATACAAGGATGGCTAAAAGGAGTAAACTCAGAGCGTCTGGCCTATTATGATAGTGCATTCGGAGGTTATCGAATCCCGGATGCCGGATTAGACGGAACAAATACAGCTTTGGATGCTTTTGGTTATACGCTTAATTACTATAATGGAGATTATGCCTCTCGTTTTAATGCGGCAACTGCTGTAGATAACAGAGTATTGTCCTATTCTAAAGGATTGAATATGGAAGGTACTCAGAATTTATATAACGGTAACATCAAAGAGATGGTTACGTCTTTATTAGATTTAAGTCAGACCGGTTTGCCGTCTCAGTACAACCGTTATCAGTATGATCAGTTAAACAGAATTAAAGACATGACTTCTGTACGACAGATCAACAATACCACTTCGTTTGAGACATCATATAAGTCAAATTATACATATGACCGAAACGGAAACCTGTTGGCATTAAATCGTTGGGCACCGAAATCAAAGACAGCTGCAACAGCAACGTTGATGGATCAGTTGACCTATAATTATCAGGCAGGGACAAATAAGCTGACACATGTAGATGATACAGTGGCTAATGGTGAATTTACAAACGATGCCGGTAATCCGAATGATACTTCGCTGGATATTGATGATCAGGCACCAAACAATTATAAATATGATGCTATCGGACAATTAACCGAAGATGTAAAAGAAGGACTGAATATTAACTGGCGTGTTGACGGTAAAGTAAAATCGGTTACTAAAAACGATGGTTCGGTAATCAGTTTTGAATATGACGGTTTAGGAAACAGAATCGCAAAAACGGTTACTAAGGGAGCTAACAGTACGACGACATTTTATCAGCGGGATGCACAGGGTAATGTGTTAAGTACTTACGAGATGGTAAAATCCGGTACACAAACAAATTACTATCTGGTAGAACAGGAAATCTACGGAAGTAGTCGTCTGGGTATTGAAAAAGGAAGAAAAGAAATTACGGAAGAAGCCGGTAGAACCGTTGTTGCTCAGGCCGGTAGAATGGTCGCAACTTCAGAAACGCTTATGACTGCGATGCAGTTGGCTAACAATCTACCGAATGTCTGGGGATTAAAATTCACGGGGACGAATAAAACGACCTGGACAGATCCGAATGAGAATTTAAACTTCTTTCCGGAATTTGGGGGTTTGACCGAACAGGTTGAAATAGCATCTCATTTCGAGATAGCCTCTTCTTTTACAAGTGGGACGAAACTGGTCGCTATGCTTCAGGGAATAAAATATCCTAATGATGAGAAGTATTGCAGAAGTATGCTGCGAATTGATATTGAAAGAGACCCGGTTAGAAAAGTCTACATTCCGATCATTACAATTGAAACGATGACGCGTTTTATTAGACCTAATGGAAGATGGTGGAAACATTACACCTATCTGGATAAACACCATTACAGAATGTCGGCCGGTATTCCGGAAAGCAAATGGGATATGAAGTATACAATGACGTTAAAACCTGATTTGATCAGTACTGATATGTATACGCCGGTTTTAGTGTTGAACGGGAATGTTTATACCGATTTTGAATACACGCATGAACAACCTTATTTTGATGTAGAAGATGATGGGATTGTAAACTATCCTACCGGACCGGCAGCAAGAAATTCAATCGGATCGGAGACCGTTCATAACAGAGTGACTGATGAAATGACAATTCCGGGTGTTCCGATGGAAATGTGTGATTTTAGTTATACTATTGATAATGGTCAGAGCGACGAAAATATAATTGTAAATACCTTCCCGTTTGACGAAGGGAATGTTCCGAATGCACAACCGGTATCAACCAATAATCAGTTGACGATGCAGCGATTTGCAGTTGATTATGTACAGTCGTATTGCGGTCCGAGAGAAGGGGATATGGATGGTGACGGTATTTTAGATCATTTGGATAACTGTCCTACAGTACCAAATCATAACCAGGAAGATGCCGATGGTGATGGTGTGGGAGATGCCTGCGATAACTGTAAGTTAATCGCTAATCCGGATCAGTTGGATTCAGACGGTGATGGAATCGGTGACGCTTGTGATAACTGTAAATTCACTTACAATCCGGATCAGGCAGATGCAAATCAGAATGGAATTGGAGATGTTTGTGAAGAGGGTAATGATCAGGGAGAAGGAACAGGAGTTACCGCAGACCCGAATAAATTTGTAACTTTATCAAGATCGGTAGGGGACAAAAACTATGAGCTGTCGAATCATTTAGGAAATGTACTTTCGGTTGTAACCGACCGTAAACTGATCACAAATGTAGGGTCATCGTTTGTCTTTAAACCGGATGTAGTTGCGTATAATGATTACTATCCTTTCGGGATGCTAGTGCCAAACCGTCACGGAAGCTCAGAATTATATCGTTACGGCTTCCAGGGACAGGAAAAAGATAACGAACTTAAAGGGGAAGGGAATTCATTGAATTATACGTTCAGGATGCATGATCCTAGAGTGGGGAGGTTCTTTGCGGTGGATCCGTTAACAGCTAAATATCCTTTTTACTCACCTTACCAGTTTAGTGGTAATAGAGTAATTGACATGGTAGAACTGGAAGGATTAGAACCTGCGAAACCTGGTGAAGGAACTTCATCAGGAAGTCTTGAATATGTAGGAACAGACGGTTTGCCAAATGGAACTCCTAAACCAGCAAAGCAATTAGACGAAATTGTTGTGCAAGGTTGTTTGAAAAGCCCCTCTTTAGATGTAAGATATATAGACAGTGTGATTACGACTCCATCACTTCAGCAAACATTGTTGGATTTGAATAATCCTCCTTTGAACACTCCTGTGGAGCGAACTACTCCTCCAATAGAAAAGCCAAAACCATATACGGGACATCCATATTTTCATCCGAATATATATAAATTTGGAGGTTCTGGAATTTATGGTCCATATAATCCTCAAGCAATTAGTTTATCAGGGACAATAGGTGCTAGTGGTTTATTTGGTCAAGGTTCTTTTACATTTGGATTTGCGTTAGATAATCACAATAATGGAGCTTTTTATTGGAGTAGTAATTATGCATTAGGTCTTACTGGAGAACTGCCGAATATTGGAGCAAGCTTAGACTTAAGTTTTCATGATAATTATGGCGATAATAATACAACTCCTGTTTTAGAAGGTCTCGGAGGTAGTGCAATAACTTATTCAGGAGGATGGTTTTTAAGTGGAGGATATGGAAAATCAGCATATAGAAGTGAAGGTGTGGGTGATTTTAATTGGGCAAATAATGGGGTGGAAACAAAATCGATTAGTTTTGGTTTCAAAACTCGTCCTAGCATTCACAGAGTTGTTCAAAATGGAGATGTTTATACAGTAAGTCAAATTAGAGAAAAATTAGGATTGAAATAATGAAATATTTAACCATTATATTAATATTTATTGTAAGCTCATGCGAGCTTTTTCAAGATTGTAAACAAATGTCTGAAGATTATAAATTAGAAGAATGTTTGTTAATTGTAAATCAGCCACCAGATAGTATGACAGTAAAATTTGCAGCTTCTGGTACTAATATTATAACAAAAAAAAAATGTGATTGTGTAGCAGACAATAGATGGTGGAACAATTATAGTAAATACATAGAAAGGGGAGATACTATTATAAAAAGGAGGGGTAAATTAACTTTTAGTATTCATAAAAAAGACACTGTTTTAAATTTTAAATGGAGTTGTGGTGGGAAGGAGTATGAATAGTACAGTGAATACTGATGATGGATAATATATCCCGCTCCGCGAAGTGTTCTTATGAATAGATAAATGTCGTTGTGCGGCCAGCTCTGCAAAGTATTCTTTAGAAAAAACATTGCTCAGCTCTTCCTTTATTAGTTGGAAGTGCTTATGGGATTCCTCAGGTAGGAGGAGCATACGAAGCTTATTCGGCATGGTATGGTACGAGAGGAGTGGCTAATTATTTTGCGACAGGTATAGGAGGGCCTCGATAGCGCGGATTTGCAATCCGTGCAATTAAAACTAAAAACTACAATCTTAAAAAAGTTGTAGTTTTGTTTTTTACAGGTAACAGTTGTAACAACTAGCTTATTTATCATGACACGGATTACAAATCATAAGTGTTCGAAACCTTAAAAGCTATATTTTTGAAATAAAAAAGATGAATGTTTCAGAAGTGCTGAATTATATTCCAAAAGAAGAATTGTCAAGATTATCATTGGAATACAATATTGATTATCAAGTTAAAAAATTAGATGGGCAAACCATGTTTCAATTACTCTTGTTTTCAATGCTTAATGTGAGGCATAACAGTTTAAGGGTAATGGAATATTTTTACCATTCTTTAGCCTTCAAAAGTATTGCCAATCAAAGTTTTGACGGCGTTAAGTATAATTCACTAAGAGATCGATTGGTTACAATTAATCCCGATTATTTTGAAGCTATCTTTAAAAAATGTCTGGAACAATTTCAAGACAAATATTTACAGAAAAAACATAACATTATTTCGTTCGATTCGACTCTTGTAAGTATTTCTTCAAAGCTTTTAAAAGAAGGTATGCGAATTAATAAGCAAGGAGATAAAAGGTTCGTAAAATTTAGCATGGCATTTTCAAATGTACCTGTTCACTCGAAAATATTTACTGAACAGGGTTTTGTGTCAGAAGATTTTGCATTAAAGGAGCTAATAAATGAATGCGTGTTAAGCAAAGAAAATATTCTGGTTTTTGACAGAGGTCTTCAGTCTGGATCTAGTTTTGAGGAGTTTAATGAAAATGGTTTTATTTTCGTGACCAGGCTCAATAATTATACGCGTTTTGAAGTGATTAATGAATTTGAAGTCAAGGAGCAAGAAACGGAAAAATTGACTATAAACAGAGATATAGAGGTAAGACTTTATGACAAGAGTAATAAAAAAACACAATCCTTCTTACGCTTGATAATAGCTACTGAAAAGCAAAGCAAAGAAGTGTTTTACTTCTTGAGTAATAGTGATAGTTTAACCGCTAAAGAAATAGTTGCTATTTATAAACAACGATGGGAAATAGAAGTATTTTTCAAATTTATCAAACAGCATCTTAATTTTAACCATCTAATATCGAGAGATATAAATGGAATTAGAGTTATGATGTATATGACCTTGATTACGGCAATTCTTCTTACTGTTTATAAAAAACTTAATGAGTTAAAAGGCTATAAAATTCCAAAATTAAAATTTGCGAATGAACTTGAAGTGTTGATAATTAAGGATATAGTGTTGAAGTGTGGCGGAGATCCAAACAAAATGCAGAATCTTTTTGGTACAAGTTAAGGTTTCGAACACTTATGATTACAAATCCGCGCTATCGGGATCAATATTTGAAAGAAAACAAAGTCAAATACACGAAAGAAAAAGTTTATGAAACTGTGCCATCGGGAGGAAAAAGAGGAAAGGCTTTCGCCGGTGTCAAATACACTATTTTAAAATGACGGTACATCTATTAAGTGGGGGAGATTATTCTTTAGCAGTATTAATATTAGTATTGATATCATGTCTTATTTCATTTTTAATTATAATTTTTTTTAGGTTTTTTTGCAAAAAAAAAATCAAGACATGGTTGTTTTTGGTTTTATATCTTTTACTTGCGTTTTTAGTTTTATTATTTTTAGCTAGAAATTTAGATTTATTCTTAACTTAAGAATTACATGATAAAATCCCGATTGCACGGATTTGCAATCCGTGCAATTAAAACTAAAAACTACAACCTTAAAAAGTTGTAGTTTTGTTTTTTATGGGTAACAGTTGTAACAACTACCTTATTTATCATGACACGGATTACAAATCCGCGCTATCGGGATTTGAATAATATTTCAAAGGAATTTCAAAAGAATGGCAAATCTGAAAAATATAATAACTTAGTTAGATTTAGAGACAGTTTATTGAATCAATTAAAAGATTTAAAACAAGAAAATAACGATTTAAATGATAAAAAGGATAAGTTGGAAATCACAAATAAAGCGATAGATGATGCAATCAATAAGTAATTTTTTTTTTAATTATCAAAAAGTAATAATTATAATCTCTATTTTATCAACTGTTCTTTTAAAAAAGAACATCAATGTAATTTACTTTATTGTTTTGTTTCTGTTTATACCTTCAGTTATAGATTACTTTCTTTTTCAATTAAAATTTAAGGATTTACTATCAAAATATAATAGTAGCATAACAAATATTGACCTTGGAATTAAAACTTTAGAAAAAAGCAACAATGCTGAAATTGAGGAAATGCGTCAAAAATTGGCTTTTAAGGCAAAATTAGTTTTTTTTGCATTTTTCTATATCATTGGTTTATTACTATTAATGATGTTTTTATTTTAGTGATAATAAGCTAACCCCGATGGCGCGGATTTGCAATCCGTGCAATTAAAACTAAAAACTACAACCTTAAAAAGTTGTAGTTTTGTTTTTTATGGGTAACAGTTGTAACAACTACCTTATTTATCATGACACGGATTACAAATCCGCGCTATCTGGGAAGTTACTGATTCAACAGAGATTGTCAGAGCTGGGCTTAAATATGAGCGTCCACCAGAAGAGTAAGTAAAGATTATAAAAACAATAAAATCCGCGCCATCGGGCGATATGAAAATAAAGAGACTAATACATATCAAACATATATATTTATGACTACTAAAAAATAAAACTATAAATATGAGAAAAGGAGTGATAATAAGTTTGTTTTTATTTGTTATTTTTTTATACTTCTACAACAATTTTTTCGCCAGTAAGATGATATTAGGAACTTATGTCAATCGTAATTATAATCAAAGTCATTCAATAGCTGAAATTCCTAATGTTGCAGATACACTCGTTATTTTAAAAGATAATAAGTTTATTAGTCAATATTGGGGTGAGGGTAGTTATGAATTGTATTATACTATAAAAGGTACAGAGATAGATTTAATGTATGATTATGAGTTTGGGAAAGCGGGATTTAGAACTTCAATTGATAGGATAATGTATTTTGGAGGACTTAAAATAGATCTTTTCAGAGATCTTAATCAATACTATGAAAAAATATATTAGTGTCTTTACCCTGATCGCTCGGAAATTCTTTCCGCGCGATCAGGGATACTTGAAAGTAATGGCATTATGTCACCTAAAGGTGTTTTAATAAACAATGTAAGAAGATAAGCAACCTAAAATGGAAAAACACATAAACAAACTAATATCTGACCCAGGAATTAATTTTGAAGAATATATAAAAAAAAACAAATTCAATTTAAGAGAATTGTTAGGTTATGTTTTGGAATATTATGGAGGTAGTTCTTCGGATTTATTTTTTTTAAAATTATTTGGAAATGTTTCAAAACTAACTAAAAATGATTGGCAAAATATTTTTAATGAAATGCGTTATAATAAATTGTTAGCTGAAGAGTCTTTTGTTGATTTTTATATGAGCTATACTAAGTTATCTCCTTCTCATAACATTTTTGAGTTTTTAAATTTTTCAAAAAAACCTAAAAGTAATATCTCTGAATCTTTTGATATTAGAAAAAAAATCGTTTATAAGTCTTGTAATTTAACTGAAAATGAGATAATAAAAATAGAGTCATTTAATGGTGAATTATGGTAATGTATCAAATTAGGGCATAACCCGATGGCGCGGATTTGTAATCATAAGTGTTCGAAACCTTAAAAGCTATATTTTTGAAGTAAAAAGATGAATGTTTCAGAGGTACTGAATTATATATCCGATGGCGTGGATTTATTCAAAATCTTTTCTTTTCAAAATATAATGTTTTTGATCAATAAAATTAATTTTTACATAATTGTAGTTCTTCCAATATCTATTATCTGTCTCTAAAACAGTTGTTTCTCCTAAATTTAAATATTCCAAGCTCTTCAAATTCTCTAGAATATTTTGCAACGAATCAATAGAACTATGGTTTATAAACTCTACTCTTTTTAAATTAGGAAAAATCCTCACAAAACTCTTATCAATTTTTTTACAATCTTCAATATACAAACTCTCTACATTAGGCATAATGAAATCAAAATTATTAAATGATAGATTTTTATTACTCACCAATACCAACTCTTTCAAATTTATCATCTTTTCAATTCCATTAATACTTTTAATATCTGACTGTATAAACCCGATTTCCATAATTGAATTCATACTTGCAAACTCTTCTAAATCATCACTTTTCGACCTATACTTCCATAAACTGAGCTCTTTAACCTTTTTTAAGGTACTAATATTTTTACATTTTTTATTCCATGAGTATCTTAAGATCTCCAAGTTTGGAAAATTAACAAAATCATATTCCATATCAACACCCCTGTTATCAAGAAATATAAGCTCTGGCATTTTCAATAATCTTGAAAAATCATATTCTTGTCTTTTACTTCCTACGATTAACAACTTCTCTATTTTAGCGTCTATTAAACAATCAAAATTATTGAAATTAGGAAAATTTACAAGCTCATAAAAATCAATAATTAGGATTGCATCTTTATTCGAATCAAAATATTCAGAAAATTTATCACAACTATCAGGTATAAATAAAACTCTTTTTTCTTTAAAATTTACAAATTGAATATCTCCCATTATTTCTTTTTTATGATTTCTTTACCCCCTTCTTCTAAAACTTTCTCAAAACTTGCTTTAACCTTCACAAGACTCTCATTAGATAGTTTCTCTAGATTTTTTTTACAGGGAGAAGCAATCTTATTTTTTAATTCTACTTCCCCTCTTAAAGTTTTTTGAATTAATAACTCTTCATAATCCCGATGGAGCGGATTTGCAATCCGTGCGCACAACAAGAACAAGAAATCCTAACCGTGAAAAGTTAGGATTTTTGTTTGAAATACTTTATGAGCGCGGAAATTTTTTCCGCGCTATCGGGTTGTATTTATTTTAATTAATGCAAGTTTAATAATATGCCTAAAAAAAGTATGAATGGGATTAGCATGATAATACAAAGCAATAATATATAACTTCGATAAAAATTACTTTTTTTAAATAATAACCATATGGATAAAATACTATTTATACAAAAAACCACTAAAGTCCAGTAATAATAATATGTAAAAATAACAGTGGCATCCTTTGTAAAAATCAAAGGAATTATGGCTGTAATGATTTCACATAACACCAAAATATTTAATGAAATATTATTTTTTTTCATTTATAATCTTAACACTATAGTTTTCAAAGATAACTTTCCCGATAGTGTATTTAACTTATTTTTTTAACAACTTTTTTATTATTGATTTCGTATGATAAAATCAATTTCCTTCTAAATTGCAAAATCTCTCTCTCTAATTCCTTATCAAACCAAAAATAAATTTCATAATTATCAAAACTTACACCTCTCGTATAAATTTCATTTTTAATAATATCATTGACAAATTCATTGAAATCAGTTTTTTTCTTATACATATTGTATAAATCATTACCTAATTCACTTTCAGTAGCATTTAAATAATTAAATGAAACTAACTTATCATTTAATGAATTTCTACTATCTGCAATTTTTATATCGATGTATTTTATTTTGTCATTTATACCTTTTAACCCTTTCTCCATTGAACCACCTAGAAAAGTTCTTTTTGAATCTCTATTTGAAATAAATTTCTTTGTGAAAACAACAGATATTCCAATCCTATCAAAAGAATTTAATCTTCCATCATCTAGCCTAAAAATACTGTCATTATCCAATACAACAGTTTTCACTTCAATATTATCAAGTATATAAAAATCTTTTTCTTTTTTGAAAAGAAAAAACCAACACCCTAAAACCAATAAAGATAGAAATATAAAAAATTTAAAAAATTTACTCATAAGCATCAATTGAATATATAGAATTAAATAAATCACCTGCTGACATTTCTAAAGGTCTTTGATTTTCACCCCATGACCACCAATTAACTTGATACATTCCGGATTTTTCACCTGTTAAGGCTTATATTCCGATAGCGCGGATTTGAAATTCCAGCTCAGCAAAGTGTTTTTATAAAAAACATTGCTCAGCGAGTGTCTCCTGACCTCGCAGCATAAAATAAATCCCGATAGCACAAATTAAAACCCTCGATGGCACGGATTGCAAATCCGCGCATCTAGGTTAATTATCTTTCACAATCGTTTTGCCTAAAAAATCTGCTAATTTTTCAGCTATAATATAAGCATCTTTTTCTTTCAATCTCCTCTTAATAATATAATCTCTTGAATTTAAATATCTATATAAATAAACGGTCCAACCACTCTCAAATTGATTTACACTATACGAAATATTGATAGATTTAATATTGGATATTGTACAGTAAAACCTGTTATTTATATATAAATCCTCTTCCTTAATAGTTAGTTTATGATATTTGTTTTTATTCCATTCGTAATACTTGTTAAATGTTAGATATAAGAGTAAAATAAATAGAATAACTATATAGCCCCATTTATCTATCAATACTGAAGCTTTTATTTTTAGAAAAATTAACGCTATAAGTAGTATAGAAAACAAGAAAGAAATAACTGTCGATGTTTTATCAAATAAAAATGAAATAATTATTTCTTCACGATCAATTTCTTCAATATTATATTCTTTCATAAAATTAAAATTCTGAATTTATTATCTCTACAGCTTTTTTTGCCGCTTGATATTTATCTTTTGGGGCTGTTAAATCTATATTTGTTTGTTTTAGTATTTCATCTAAGAGCTCTTTTCCTTTAAGTCCTTTGTTATAGATGGCGTTTATTGATTCGAAAACCTTTTTTTTATCAATTTCTTTCAATTTATAAGTTTGATAAACAAATATTGCAATCTTATTCATCATATCACCATCTTTAATATTGTCGTTATTAAAAATATTTTTCACTACTTCTTCAAAGGCAAAGTCTATTAACCATCCACTAAAAACTTCAGATTTTGACTTTGCTCTGCCTAATGTAACTAAACTAACTACGCCTTCAATAATTTTAGTTGTTTTTCCAAAATTATCTAAATCTTCACCAGTCAAGATATCTTTACCAATCATCGCTTCTGTCATCGCTCCAGTCCCTAGTGGATTTTTTTGCATGAATTTAGATAATAAATATATCCCAAAGCTATCTTCTTTAAGTCTCTCTTCTTTATTCAATCCCGTATCTTTACGTATAGCATATCTAGTAACACCTCTAAAAGTAGTTTTATTACTATCAGGTGATAATCCTTCATCATAACTTGTATATGCGTTTATATGCATTACATCTCGAGTTATGCCTTTAATATCTTCGTCAGTTTTTATATCCATTTTATAAGTTCCTGCTTCATAATATTTTCCTTTGAATTTTTTATAAAAATGAATAATTATTTCAATATCTCCATTACTGTCAACTTTGTATATTGGCGAATTTCCTGATGTAGAATAACCACTTGTAGAAGGAGTAGCGGAGTCCAGTTTGTCTATTGAGAAAAACCTTCCTAGTCTACTATCGAACATCCTACTCCCGAAATTTAGACTATTCCCTTCCCCTTTAAGTTCGTTATCTTTTTCCTGTCCCTGGAAGCCGTAACGATATAATTCTGAGCTTCCGTGACGGTTTGGCACTAGCATCCCGAAAGGATAGTAATAATCTCGCTGTAAAAAACATATTTATAAGAACTTATAGCATTAATTCCGATTTTAAAATTACCGTTTTTGGTAAAAAACGACCCTTTTTGGAAACGAAAAAAATGATTAATGGATTAAAATTAACAAAATTTTAAAAATAATTTCCCTACCAAAATGTTTTTTCTCTAGTTGTGGAAAAAATATTTATCTTGCGAGCATTAAAAAAATAATTGAATCCCTTGAAAACAAATACTTTATTTCGTTTTTTTTGCCTGTCACTAGTCCTAATATTCTTTTCCTTTACAGATCCCTATCTGATAAAACGAATTTCTGATACCAATTTCCGATACGAATTCTATACAACCGATAAAAAAGTAAGTCCGAAATCGGATAAAAATTACTATTGGTTTAAAGGCGGTGCAATCCATAATGCACAAGGTGGAGCTGCCGGTCAATTGCTACACGATGGCTTTACCAAAATGTACCATAGCAACCAACTGGCCGAACAAGGAAAATTCGACGAAGGACTAAAAACCGGTTGGTGGAAAACCTGGTATGAAAACGGAGCAATCGAAACAACACAATATTGGAAGAATGGTCTGAGAACGGGAGCATTCAATCACTTTAACAATAAAGGAGAACTGATCGAAAAAGGCTATTATAAAAACGATCAACGCCATGGGAAGTGGTTCGACCTGGTAAAAAAAGATACGCTGGTTTATAAAAACGGAACTGTTTTCGTAGCCAAACCGAAACTGACAAAAGAAGAAAAAGCCAAACTAAAAGAAGAAGAGAAAGTAGCTAAAGCGGCAAAAAAAGAGCAGGAGCAAAAAGAAAAAGAGAAAAAAGCAGCAGAAAAAGAAAATAAGAAAAAACAAGAAGAGCTTGAAAAGCAGCGAAAAGCAAATCAGCCAAAAGAACAAAAGGAAAGTTTCTTTAAAAGACTGTTCAAGAAAAAAGAACCAAAAGTAAATGCCAATGGTAAAGGCGCATAGTCTTTTATATGCAGTATATATTTGTCTGATTGTATCGATAATTTGCGGAGCATTACTGTATTTCTCCGGTCTTTACAATCAGTTAAATCTGTTTTACAACCTACAGGAAGAATTATATATCCATAACCAATCGGTAGTGAATTATGCCCTTGGAAATAAACTGGCCGATGAAGCTTTTCCTACCGACGAAGCTTCGGGTGTTCAGGGAGAATACAGGGTAAAGCAATACGGATTGCTAAATGTGTTAACCGCGAGTACCATTTTGCGAAACGATACCGTAGTTTCAGTTCATTTAGTAGGAAGTTATTCGAAAGATAAAACCGCAATCCATCTGGCGAATTTGTCCCGCTCGTTGCGCTATTCCGGAACTGTACGGCTGAATGGCGATAATAAATTGCCATCCACTTTTATTGAAACGTCTTTCCTGAACAATAGAGCCAACCAGCTTACGGTGACCGGACAAAATACGGTTTCGGAAATCAAACTTCCGGAGATTAATGCAGGTTTTAAAAAAATATTCGAAGGAATCAAAACGGAAAAAATAGCCTTATCGCAATTTGAAAAAAAAGATTCCCTGTATTTTAATTCCTTTCAGAAGGAAACAAAAGAAATGGAAGTAGGCGTAAATACCTTATCCAACCTCATCGTAAAAGGAAACTTTGTATTACGGGCAAAAGATTCGATAGTAGTAGGGAAAAATGCCGTTTTGGAAGATGTAATCCTGATAGCACCTAAAATAACGTTCGAATCCGGATTTAAAGGAACCGTTCAGGCTTTTGCAACAAAAGGAATAGAACTTCAGGAAGAGGTGAATCTGAAATACCCTTCTGTAGTTTGTGTCTATAATAATACAGATGGGGAAAGCAAGCTTAAAATAAAAAAGGAATGTAAGATTGAAGGCGCTATCGTACTATTCGGAAGCTCAATATTGACGATTAATAAAAACAGTATCGAGATCGATGAAAAAAGCGTAGTGATGGGAGATATTTATTGCACCGGAAAACTGGATCTGAAAAGTGACATACAAGGTTCGGTGTATACGAATTTATTTTTCTATAAAAACGGTTCTTCGATTAATGAAAATATGATTGTCGATATCGAAATTGATCCGAAGAAACGACCGGACTATTTTATGGCAATTCCGTTATTCGAAGCTAAAAAAAACAAGTATGGAGTTATTAAAAAGGTGTTGTAAAATCCCGGCCAACTCTATTCTGGAATCGGTGATTGCACTCACCATTATTTCGGTATGCCTGTATATTGCCATTAGTATTTATGCCGCCGTATTTACACCGCGTACATCGGCAAAGTTTTATAATACGCAAAATAAGATAAACGAATTGTTTTACCAAATGCAGTTGGAAAGCGATTCCCTGTTGTATGAAAACGATAATCCGGCACTGGAGATTGAAGAAGAAGTAGTGCAACCCGGAATAAAAAAAATAGAAATTCACTATAAAGACAGTACGAATTTTAAAATTGAAAAGGAATTTTATATACAAACCGATGAAGAATAAAGTACAACTTCGGGCCTTTTCAATGATAGAAGCGATTGTAGGAATGGCAATCACGGCCATTATCATGAGTCTGATTTTCGTGATCTTTTCAATCGTTACGGAACGAATGCTGGATTTTAAAAACCAAAACCAACCGGTTAATGATCTGAATCGGCTGACTTATTTGGTGAACAAGGATATTTTTGAAAACGAAAAAATGAAGTTGCAGGAAACAGCATTGCGGTTTATCGGATATTCGGGCGAACAGGTTTCGTATCGGATGGAAGAAACTTATCTGCTGCGAAGTAATGGCGAATTTGTCGACACTTTTAGAGTTCAGATAAAGGAAATACAACTGGATTCGGTTTACAGCCGTTCCAAACGACTGGCTTTTCGAAAACTGAAACTCAAATTGGACGTCAATGAAAAAGAAATGGGACTGAATTTTTACAAACCGATTTACGCGAGTGAATTATTACAGGCAACAAAAGAACCATGAGTTTAGATTTAAGTACCTATAAAAAAGGAACTGCGGAAAAAAAAGCGTTTAAAGTCGAAACCGGACAATTTCAGTTCTCGAAAAAACTATCGGATAAAAAAAAGGAAGTTTTTTATCGCGAATTGGGTATGCTGTTAAAATCAGGTGTGGATTTTAAAAAAGCACTTGAAATTCTAAGCAATCAGTCGGTAAATAAACTGGAGAAAGAGATCATTCTCCGGATTAAGGATCGCGTGGTGGAAGGGAGAAGTATTTATGAGTCAATGCGGGAAACCAATCAGTTTTCGCCCTATGAATATTACAGTATTCAGATCGGGGAAGAAACCCGGAAACTGGAAGAAGTATTAACCGAATTGCAGAAATATTTCAACCGTAAAATCCAGATGCAACGTCAGATTGTTTCGGTATTGACGTATCCGACGATTGTAATGGCGGTGACAATATTGGTGCTTTATTTTATGTTGAATAAAGTGGTGCCGATGTTTAGCTCCGTTTTTAAACAATTCGGAAGTGAATTGCCTAAAAGTACACAGATCATCCTGAAAATTTCCAATCATTCCGGAACCATTTTTACAATAGTGGCGCTTGTGATTGTGGGATTGATTACCACCCATTTTCTGCTAAAAGGAAAAAGCGGTTACCGCGCTTTTACAACCGGTTTGTTGCTGCGGATTCCCTATTTCGGAAATCTGGTTCGTAAGATCTATATTTCCCGGTTTTGCCAGGCGATGAATTTATTGATTACGTCAAAAACAACGCTGATTAATGCATTGACGCTGACATCTAAAATGATTGGGTTCTATCCGATTGAGGTTGCAATTGACGCGATTAAAGAAGATATTACACGTGGAGTTTCACTAAGTGATAGTTTGAAAAAACACAGTGTTTTCGAAAATAAGATGGTTTCGATGGTCGAAGTGGCCGAACAGGTAAATCAATTGGATACCATGTTCGAAAGGCTTTCGGAACAGTATAATGAAGAAATTAGTCACCAGACAAAAATGATCGGTGTGATTCTGGAACCGATGATTATTATTGTGATTGGAATCATTGTGGGCGTTATCATGGTATCAATGTATGCTCCGATGTTTGATTTGAGTAAAATTATAAATAATTAAGAGCCATTCCATTAATGTTTGTATTTTTGCTTGCCTAAAATTATTAACGTTTTTTAACAAATAAAATACTATATTTAAAATGTTGTCTACTACAAAAAAATGGCTTCATAAGATAAAGAAAGCAAGTGTTAAGGCCTATTCCTTAACCGAAATCCTGATCGTTTTATGTATCATCGGAATATTGTTGTTAATGGTACTACCAAACCAGACTTCAGTGATCAGTCAGGCGAAGGCGATCGAAGCACAGGCGATGCTGAATCAGGTATACGGACTACAGAAAAGTCATTTTTATCGCCATTCCAAATATTCCAACAGTCTTGAAGAATTAGGATTCGAACAGGAAAAAACCGTTCAGGAAGGTGGACAGGCTGTTTATAAAGTAGAAATTATCGAAGCTTCTAACGATACTTTTGTAGCAAGAGCTACTGCGGTTTCGGATTTGGATGGTGACGGTAACTTTAATACCTGGGAAATCGACAATAAAAAAGTATTGACGGAAGTAACAAAAGAATAACGATGTTGCTGGGCATACTCCTTCTTTGTCTGTTAATCGTGGTTTTTCAGGATTGGAAAAACAGAATGATCCATGTGGTATTGCCCGTGGCGGTTTTTGTATTTTCATTTTTACAGATAAAACAGGACTATGGTACAACAACCTGGTCAATAACAGCCTATAATGGCGCTTTTTTCCTTGCTACTTTTATAGGACTGATAGGGTATATGAGTTGGAAAAACAAAGGCTTTTTAAATCCGTTTGAAAACTATTTCGGATTGGGAGATGTACTGTTCTATCTGGCCATAACACCTTTGTTTCTGCTAAAAAACTATGTTATTTACTTTGTCGGTTCGATGCTTTTTTCGATCCTCTTGCAATTGGTACTGAAAAAACGAATGACGCATCAGACTGTGCCTTTGGCCGGATTTGCTGCGCTTTTACTGATCCTGCTAATGCTAAAGGATCTCTTTTTAAATGTTTATAAAATTACATTGATCAACAAAATATGATTATAACGATCAATCAAGATATACAGCATATTATTTCCAGCGATATGGCAAATCATTACCGGATTTTGCCTAAATCGGTTACTGATAATACGATCGAATTGTATTGTGACGGTTCGGTGGATCGCGCAGATCTGAAAGACGAACTGGAATTATTGCTCGGAAAACAAGTGGTTTTCGAACAATGTGATGCAATCGAAATCGAAAAAGCGCTTTCCATTCATTACCGGAAGGATCGGATAACGGGAAGTAAGAAATCATTGAATATTGAAAAAGGGGACTTTCTGGAAAACCTGCTCGAAGAGGCAAAATCATTGAAAAGTAGTGATATTCATTTTGAAGTGTATGAAGAATCGGCCCGAATCCGTTTTCGAATCGACGGCCAATTGATTGAACGCTATAAAATTGAAAAAGAGAATTACCTCGAATTGGTGAATAAGGTTAAAATCCGTTCGAAACTGAATATTACCGAAAAACGTTTGCCACAGGACGGAAGGATTACCAACGAAACTTTCGATATCCGGGTTTCGATTCTGCCTACATTATTCGGGGAGAAAATCGTAATGCGTTTACTCGGCCAGGATGCCTCAAATATCGACCTGACGACATTGGGACTCGAAAATGAGGAACTGAAAAATTATATGGAAGCGGTTAAAAAACCGAATGGAATTATATTGATCAGCGGACCAACAGGTTCGGGAAAAACAACAACCCTTTATGCAACCTTGCGATTGTTAAACGATACGAAAAGAAATATCGTAACCGTTGAGGATCCGATTGAATATACCTTAAAAGGAATTAATCAGGTACAGCTTAAAGAAGATATCGGACTGACTTTTGCCTCGGCTTTAAAATCATTCCTTCGTCAGGATCCGGATGTGATTATGTTAGGGGAAATCCGGGATTCCGAAACAGCATTAATGGCTATACGGGCTTCGTTAACGGGTCACCTGGTATTATCAACGATTCACACGAATTCGGCTACCGGAACCATTTCCCGATTGGTCGATATGGGTGTTCCGTCTTATCTGATCGCGGAAACACTGAACCTTTCCGTAGCACAACGACTGGTTCGTAAACTGTGTAACGACTGTAAAAAAGAAACCGTTTGCCATAAAGAAGATTTTCCGTCGCATTTTGAATTTCCGTTTGAAATAAGTTCCTACTATAAACCGGTGGGCTGTAATCAATGTTATCATACCGGTTACAAAGGACGAAGAGCGATTTATGAGGTGCTGAACATCAATCATAATGTCTCGGAATCCATAAAAAATAATACCATAGCCCAAGTGATGGGAAATGACAATAAACACCAGTCGTTATCGGAAAAAGCCTTTGCTATTTTGGCCGAAGGAGAAACGGCGCTGGAAGAAATTTACTCTATTCTAATTAACGCATAAGTAATGTTTAAAAAAACTGTTTTTTTAATTATCGGTCTTTTAATTACCGGATTGGTATCGGCAC
Source organism: Flavobacterium cerinum (assembly GCF_024496085.1). NCBI lineage: Bacteria > Pseudomonadati > Bacteroidota > Flavobacteriia > Flavobacteriales > Flavobacteriaceae > Flavobacterium > Flavobacterium cerinum. Next base: position 1,056,559 of record NZ_CP101751.1, read on the forward strand.
AGGATGCCGATCTGCAACGCAAATTTGATGAGTTGGCCAAGCAGAAAAAAGGACTGAATGAAGTGATGAAAATTGATGTCTCCGGATTGACATTACACGATTTTATCCTTTCCATTGCCGAACAACACCAATTAAATATAAGTGCTGAAAGCGATTTAACACAATCGGTGGTCAATAACTTTTTTGACGTAACGGTAAAAGATGTTTTGGTGTTCCTGGCACAAAAATACGATCTGGAATTTGGCTTTATGAGCAATATCATCACTGTTAAAAAAAGAAAAGAGGTGAAGATTGTCGAAAAGAAGCAAGCGAAAATAATTGACGTTAGTTATAATCCGCAAAACGATTTTCTATCGGTAAAACTGGAAAACGATTCACTTCCGGCTGTAGCTAAAGCAATTATCGATAAGTCGAGTAAGAATTTAATCCTCGCTCCGGATGTTAAAAATATGAAGGTGTCGTCGTATATCCTGAATCGTCCTTTTGATCAGGTTGTGGAAATGATGGCGAAATCAAATGATTTAATCGCGACCAAAGATGAAAACGGATTCTATTTTATTGAAAAAAACAGAGATATAGGCGGAGGTGCAATAGCGAACACGGTTACCGGAGGTAGTAGTAAAAGTAAACAGCCTAAAGCAGCAGTAGGCGTACCGGGTTATTATGAAATCGACTTAAATAAAGCGGGCTATTTGACGGTTAAAGCGTATGTGGCGGATGTTTCGGATCTGATTACCGAAGCTGCCGAAAAATTACATATTAACTACTTCATGTATAACAAACCGGAAAATGAAAAAACCAGTTTGGCCGCCGATAATATTACTTTCGATGACTTATTGGAACATGTTTTTAAAGGAAAAAAATACATCTACCGTAAACAGGATAACCTGTACTTTATCGGAGAACATGCCACTGAAGGATTACGGGCTACGGAGCTAATCGCATTGGAAAACCGTTCTATCGAATCGGTGTTGACTTCTTTGCCGAAAGTTTTTGCTGAAAAACTGGAGATCAAAGAGTTTGTAGAACTTAACGGACTTGTAGTGTCGGGATCGAAACCAACGATCGATGAACTTCGGGTCTATATGAAACAGATCGACAAAGTGGTGCCTTTGGTTCAGATCGAAGTGATCATCGCACAATATAATAAATCATACGACATCCAATCGGGAATTAAAGCAGGAATTGATAAAAGTAACATTCCGAAAACCGGCGGATCGTTGTATCCTTCGGCTGATATGACCCTAAACGGTTCTTCTGTAAACAGTTTGATTAATGCCTTTAACGGATTCGGACTTTTTAAATTAGGAAAAGTTACAGAGGCGTTTTATATGAATCTGAAATTACTGGAAAACAATTCGATCGTTAAGATTGAATCGACGCCAAAGATCGCGACAATTAGCGGTCACGAAGCGAAACTGGCAATCGGAGAAACCAGTTATTATTTTGAACAGAACAATCGATTGTTAACAAACAGTATCGGAAATGATATCCTGCAATCCGGAACATGGAAATCGACAGATGCCAACTTGAGCGTATCGATCAAACCATATGTTTCGACCGACGAAAATGTAACGCTTACCATTGCCGTAGAAAAAAGCTCATTCCTGGGAAGAGCCGGTGATACAGCACCTCCGGGGAAAGCAACTCAGAAATTTGAATCGTTGGTACGGGTAAAAAACAACGAAATGATTTTACTGGGTGGATTGGACGAATTGAAAAAAGAAAATTCAGGATCGGGAGTTCCGTTAATTTCCCGTATTCCCATTATAAAATGGTTTTTCAGTAGCCGTAAAAAAGCAAAGAACGATTCGAAACTGCATATTTTTATTAAACCTACTATTATTTACTAATGCTTGCATTACTATCTAAAATAATAAAGATCAATACGCTGACTATTGTCGGAGTTTCCAGAGCAGATCATGGAGATTCCTTTAACCTGCTTACGGTGAAAAGGAAAGGAAATAAGATCGATATTCTCGAAACGGCGACTTACGATTCGTATGAAGAACTGAAAAAAAAGATCGACATCAAGTTACCGGTAATTGTCGCTTTAGACGGTAAAGGGGTACTGAATAAAAAGATCGATTTTAATAATGAAGGCGATGTTAACTGGCAAAAAAATGTAGATTATAACTCGATTTATTTTACCGCTTATAAATCCGGAACTGCTAATTATATGAGTTTCTGCCGGAAAAATGCAGTGGATGAAGTCTTACAAAAATTTATAGGCGATAAATTTCAGGTTGTAGATGTATATATAGGCGCTTTCCTGACAGCTTTGTTGCAACCGGCTGTAAATGAAAAGAAAATCCTGTCGGGCGACCTGATGCTGGAGTTTGACGATGAAGGATTTACCGGTTTTACAAAACAGTTTGCAGAAATCCCGATGAAGCTGAAATATAAAATCGGAGACGATAGCATCAATAGCGATTTTATTCCGCTTTATGGCGTACTGGTTCATTTCTTCCTGCAACCGAAAGAGGTAACGAAAACGGAAAGCGGAATGCTGAACGTGGAGGAAATCATTTATAAAAAAGCATTTACCCTTTTCGGAACAATAATGTTGGTGGGCTTTTTACTGAGTCTTATGGCCAGTTATCTGCTAATACAATATTACGGAAGTAAGAACGCGGAACTGAATTTACAAAATGTGTATTCCAACCAGTCGTATCAGTTAATCCTGGAAATGGAAAAGCAAAAGGAACAAAAAGAAAATATCCTTAAGGAATCCGGCTTTTCGTCATCGAAATTTCTTACGTATTATTCGTATGAACTGATAAAAATGACACCGGGCGATATCCGGTTAAATGAAGTTAACATTGTGCCGTTAGCTAAAGAAGTAAAAGCGAATGAAAGAGTATTACTGGATCCGAAAACGATTCTGCTAAAAGGGGAAACGTATAATGAAACGTCTTTTAATAATTGGATGAGCAATTTGAAAACAATCAAATGGATTAAAAAATTTGAGATCAATGCGCTAAAAAAGGACAAAAAGAATAAATCCCAGTTTGAAGTAAAAATCACGATTAAAGATGTTTGAGAATTATTCCTATAAACAAAAATGTGGTGCGCTGCTTGTGGTTTTTGTCATGTTATTGGCGACTGCCTATAAGCGATCTTTTTCGTCGCTGTTTCAGGTGGTAAAAGAATATCGGGAACTTTCATCGCGTGTGGAAGACATCCGTAAAAAGACCAAAAATGCAGAAGAGCTCCGCAAAGAAATTGCCTATCTCGATATGGTATTGGGAAAAGAAGGGGTAACTAAAGAAATGGTGCAACAGGGAATGGTGAGCTTTGCAACCCGTTCGCAACCCGGAGTATCGATCCATGAATTGGCTCCGATACATAGTTTTTCGGATGAAAATTATACGATTTTTACCAATCAGCTGGATGTTGTAGGGAATACGAATCAGTTATTGCAAATGGCATACGATTTCGAAAAGCAATACGATTACTCCCGAATGGTGGGAATGAAGTTTTTTACAACACAGAAAAATAATAAAGAAGAAGTTTTACATTTAAAAATGATATTTCAAAACTATGAAAACAATAAATAAAATTGCCGTAATTCTGGTAGCGATTTTTATGTCTTCCTGTGAAGATATTTTGGAAAAAGATATCTCCAATAGCACGGTTCAGGCTACTTATCCGTTAAATTCGGCGGTGATTCAGAGTAATGTAGTGAACTTTCAATGGAATAAACTGGACGGCGCTAAAACCTATAGAATTCAGGTTTTTGATATGAGTCAGTCTCTGATTGCCGAAAAGGAAACGGAAGACAACCATGTTGAGCAGGAATTGCCATCCGGACAATACCAATGGCGTGTTCGGGCGGAAAACTATGCCTATCAGTCGCAATATACTTTCCCGATGTCTTTTACAACTCAGATCACGGAAGATCTAACAAATCAGCAAGTGGTTTTGTCTAGTCCGGAAAGTGATATTTATACGAATCAGATGACGTTGAACCTGAGTTGGCAGAGTTTACAGGCGGCGACTAACTATAGTGCGGAAGTAGTGAATACCAGTACAGGACAGTCGGTTTACAGCAATACGAACTTAACGGCTACAGCTATAACGTTGGATAATGTAGCGCTAAATGCAGATGGTGTTTATCAGTGGAAAGTTCAGGCAATAAACAGCAATAACAGCACACAAACACAATACAGTATCCGTAAGTTTTCGGTAGATCGTGTAAACCCGAATCAACCGCAAAATACAGCACCGGCTAATAATGCCACATTGAGCATTAATCAGCAGATTACCTTTTCATGGACAATTCCAACGGATTCCGGAACAGTACAATCGCCGATCAGTTATGTGTTACAGTTTGCCGATAATATTAACTTTACCAATGTGTCGCAACAGTTTGATGTGACAAACACGACTTTTCAACAGACTTTCTCAACAGCGGGAACGTATTACTGGAGAGTAAAAGCAAAAGACAAAGCGGGTAACGAAGGTGTGTATAGCGCTGGTTATAAATTTGTTTTAAACTAACTGAAATATGGCAAAGAAGAAAATAAATATTGTACTGATCCTTTTTGTTTTAGGGCTTTGGGGAACCGTAGCCTATAAAGCTTTGTCGCAATATTTTTTTTCTGAGGAAATAAAGGCAACAACAGCAACAACGGAGTATAACTTTAGCGATAAAAAAGTCGAAAGAGATACATTCCGACTCGAAAAAATCGGTCGGGATCCCTTTTTAAATAAAGCGCTGGTTCGCGCCGAAAAGAGTAATACCGGTGGTGGCACCGGAGTTGCTACGGTAAGAAGAAGCATTCCGGTAAAAACAACCGTTGCCGAAAAACCGAAAGAAATAAAAAACTGGCCAGTGATTGGTTATTATGGCTATATAAAATCGGGCGATAAAAACGAGTTGGTTATGCTCAAGGTCGGAAACAGTATTCATCGTGTCCGGAAAGGACAGGAAGTCGACGGATTAGTACTGAATAAGGTTTTTAAAGACTCTGTTGAGGTAAGCTTTAATAAAGAAAAGAAAATAATACGAAAAGGATAAACCTGTAAAAAGAAAAGCACCAACTATAATTGGTGCTTTTCTTATATAGTAATGATGCGATCAGGCCGGTTTATATTTAAAAGAATTTAAATATAAAGGCATGACACGATGTGATAGGAAATGTAAAAGGTATTAAAAAGATACTGTAAGTAAAAGATTACCAGTTAACAAATATAAACTGGTTATGCCACGGCAATTTGATCATACTGATTCCCCAGGATAACTTATCCAATAAAATATCCTGTGTTTTGCGTTCAATTGTGAGCGTCTGATTGTCAGCTAACACTAATTTTCCCGGACGCTGAAAGAATTCATGCTGTAATAAGCTTACAGAACTTGTTTTCATTGCACTCCAGTTTTGTTGTACGGCTTTAATTACTTTAGCGGCTTCCGATTTTTGCTTCCGCGTAAGCTTAATATGCCGGTTAATGCTTTGATTAAAAGGAATATTGCATAAGAATTTTTCAAACAACATACCGCTTTCCGGCTGATTCGTCTTTCCGGTAGCAATATAGTGCAACAAATGGACACCGGTTTCCGGATCGGTAAGCTTATTCGTTACCGGATCAACTAAATTACAATGCTTAAACAGATTGTACATAAATGGCTGAATAATAACAAGCCCTGCATTTTCCACTTGATAACCGTTAACCTCATCATCGGTTAGGGTTTCATCTTGCAAGTTGTCACCGAAGTCAACTTCACTTTCACTTGTTATTTTTGCTTCGTTTTCGAATTTGGATTCGGTTCCTGATTTCGTTTCAGTTTCAGCTCCTTTCTGTACTGCTTTTTGAATTGCATCAGGCGAATTTTTTTTGTTGATTCCCACTGTTTTGTCGGTATCCGTATCATGTTGATTCCGGAGTGTAACGAAACGAGCTGTTTCTCTTTCTTTTATAAAAGGGAAAACCGCTGTTATAGCTTGCCAGATCTGTTCTTCGGCAACTTCATTTTCTGCTGCTTGAAGCAATGGAATTATTTTAACCGACTGTTGTACAATATAATTTTGAAGGACATCATTAGAATGATCAAAAGATTGTATTAAAACACTTAGAATCAAAGACCATATCGCTTTTCTATCCGTTAAAGATTGCTGTACTACTTTTTTGATTATAGGATTTTTTAATACAATATTGAAATCCTTCGTTTTGATAATGACCCGGCATATTTGTTCAATCTGCGTGTCGGTTAGCTGATTAATAATGCGTTCCCTTACTTTCGGATTTCGCAGGCTGAAAGCCATCTTAGCGGTAAAAGCTTTCGTTAATACCATTTTTTTAAACGAATCCGGTTCAAAAATAGAAACTTTGTTTTCACTGGAATTCCACCAGGGCATATAACCCTTTTCTATAAAGTGAATAAAAGAAAGCAATAACTTTTCTTCTTCACTCAGCAGACTGATTGTTGTTTGTTCATCAGTGTTTGTATCGTCGGCATTACCGGTATTCGTAACCTGTTTTGATCCTTCTATTATTTTTTCAGACAATTCTTCCCGTAAAGCGGTTATAATATTGCTTTCCAGTTCCGCATTTAAATCCGTTCCGGTTTGATTAATCTCTAGTGATAATCGGGAAATCTGTAGGGTATGAGCCTTTAGTTTGGCCTGGGCTTTATTAAAGTGCTTTTCAAGTTTCGGAAAAACATCCATAGTCAGAAAGCTGCTGATATTGTCCTTTATCTCGTATGCTTTTTTCCGGTTATTAACCGAAACTTCAATAACAACTTTATGAATAATATGGTTTTGTTCCACAATAAGTATGATTTAGGAATAAGCGACTGTTATACTTCAAATTCCCCGCCCCAAAAACCAGCCGGACAACTACTGTATTTTGATTTCTGTTTGGCACTTAGTCGGCATCCGCAGCCTCTTATAAAGCCGTCTTTTGGCATTTTGGAAACTTCCAGTGTCAACGGATCAATCCATCGTTGGGTATCACAACTATTACCGTTTTTTAACGGACAGGCATTGCAGATCGTCTCTCTCTTTGAAAAAATGTACTCATCGCCTTCATCTGCCAATCCGACTTTAGAGCGAAATTCATTAAAATGACCATTCGCAATCTCATTACGCTTGTTAAAAAGATTCTTTAAATTCATCTTGATTAGTATTAAAATTAGATGGTCAAAATTACTGGAAGTGGTCTCACGGAACGAGTTATTGCCCCTCTGTATTCAGTCTTTGCAGTAGAATGCAATTTTTAAAAAATAAGATTTTACGTATAAAATACTCTGCTGTTATCGGTCATTACTGGGAATGATACAACGCGTAATCTTGTTTTTTCGGACCTCAAAAATTGATGGCATGATTCCATTTTGCTAAAAGTAAAATCCTATGTAAATAAGTTAGATAATTCGTTTCCGATTCCAATCCGTTTTTGCTTCCGGGACTTTCTTTTTTTTATAAAAAAAGAAGCTTTTAAAAACGCATTTGGAATCGGGTTAGTTTAGGAATCATCCGATACACCCGTGGTGTCTTTTCAAAAAGCGATACAATTTTACTTTATACACGTGTTTTTAAGTTGCACGTTGTCAGTGTTTTATGAGTTTGTTTTTTTTGACTTTTTATCATGTGTTTTTTTAGGACTTACTGCAAAGACAGTTTTGAGAGGGCAAAATATTCGTTTTTTCGGAAGGTGTGATTGTATGTTTGCATCGTGATAATCAACAATAGGAAATTATGATTTATAAAGTATTAAAAGCGCTAAGCGATGGACTAAATGCAGATCTGAATCCTCCGGGTGTCCAGTATCCGGTGGATGTCGTAATTGATAATATCTCAAAAGATGATAACGATGCAACGGCTATCAGTAATAAGCTAGTCATCACATTATTAAGTACAGAAGAAGAGGCGGCATTAAAAAATACGTCAAGGTATGAGCCTATTTATCCGGTGGGATCCTCCGTGCCTCAAGGATATAAGAAAAAAAATCCGGCGGCATATCTGAACCTGTATGTCATGATTACGGCAAACAGAGATAGCTATGAGATCGCACTTGAAAACATTTCTAAGGCTATTGAATCCCTGAACACACGAAAAACATTTATTGATGAACAACAGGGTTTTCAGGTAAGATTACAATTACATCCGCTTCCTTTTGATCAGTTAAGCTATGTATGGGGATTACTAGGTGGTAAAGTAATTCCGTCGGCTTTATACAAAGTGAGCGTAGTGAAAATTCAAAAATCAGGAACTACACTTCCGGAATTGATCAAGGAAATCGATATCCTAAGAAAAGAAAAAAAAATCTAAGAAAATTATTATTAATCTAAATTTTTAAAACATGTCAGAATTTAAAACTCCAGGCGTTTTTATAGAGGAAATCCCAAAACTTCCACCTTCAGTAGCTCAGGTGGAAACGGCAATCCCGTCATTTATCGGGTATACTCAAAAAGCACTTGAAAAAGAAAAAAACTTACGTCTGGTACCAAAAAAGATTAACTCTTTGATGGACTATGAAACGTATTTTGGAAAAGCGAAACAAGAAAGTATCGTATTAAAAGATACACTAGACAAAGGATTAACAATTGTAAAACCGACTGTAGAATTCTTAATGTACTATTCTGTACAAATGTATTTTGCAAATGGTGGCGGACCTTGTTATATCGTTTCTGTAGGTGACTACTCAAACGGTGTAAGTAAAGCAGCATTAAAAGATGGTCTTGATGCAACGGCTACGGAAGAAGAATCTACAATTATTGTTTTCCCGGACGCAGTATCATTAACAACTCAGGAAGAATTTTATGCCTTGTATCAGGATGCATTAATTCAGGCTGATGCGTTAAAAAACAGATTCTTAATCATGGATACGTATCTGGGAGAATCAAAGCATGAAGATACTATTGAAGACAATGAAAAGGTAAATACAATCCAATACCTTAGAAAAAGAATTGCATCTACCATGCATGCAGCGGCTTACTTCCCGCATTTAAAAACCGTATTGAATTACGACTTTAATGACGATTTTGCAATTGCGCATACCGGATTACAGGTAACTGGCGGTCCGAATCCGTTTGCTGGTGCAATCGCAGATTTAGCGGCATTAAAAGGATTATCGGATGCTGAATTATTAGAAACAACCCCAGATAAAAAAGTGTTTATCGACATTCTGGAAAGCGCTATTGCTTTGATTGAAGAGGTAAATGTAACTGCGGATGTTAAAATTGACTTGGCTCCTGCTAATGCTTATTTACTGCTTTTAAAAGGAACAACATTAACGGTCTTTACAGGAATCACACCGGTTTTAAGTACACTGGTTACTAAATTAGGTACTACGGAAGATAAAAAAGGAGATGCTGACGGATTAAAACTGAAAGATTTGAAATTCTCGAATTCAGTATTATACAATCAGATCAAAAAAGTAATCAGTGAGTTAAACGTAGTATTGCCTCCGTCTTCTACAATGGCTGGAGTTTATGCTAAAGTTGACGGTACCAGAGGGGTATGGAAATCACCGGCTAATCTGGGCCTTAATTATGTAATCGCTCCGACTGAAAAAATTTCAGACAAAGAACAGGAAGGAATGAACGTACATGAAAAAGGTAAATCGGTAAATGCGATCCGTAATTTCACAGGTAAAGGTACATTGGTTTGGGGAGCAAGAACATTCGATTCTGAAAGTACAGAATGGAAATATATCTCTGTTCGTCGTCTTTTTGATATGGTTGAAAAATCGATTGAAAATGCAACACAGCGATTTGTTTTTGAAACAAACGATGCCAATACCTGGGTAAAAGTGAAAGCGATGATCGAAAACTATCTGAATCAGTTATGGATGAGCGGTGCTTTAGCAGGAACTACTCCGGAGCAGGCTTATTACGTGATTGTTGGTAAAGAAACGACATCACCTCAGGAAATCGTGGAAGGTAGAATGAATGTACAAATCGGTATGGCAGCAGTACGCCCTGCAGAATTTATCGTGTTGAATTTTTCACACAAATTACAAGAAGCATAATAAATAGATAACAATTAAATACAAAAATTATGAATGAATATCCATTAGCTAAGTTCTCCTTTGAAGTTGATTGGGGTGGAACTAAATTAGGTTTCACGGAAGTTACCGGCTTAGGTATTGAGACAGAAACGGCTGAATACAGACACGGTGCCAGTCCGGATTTTAGTAAAATCAAATTACCGGGACTTAGAAAATTCTCTAACATTACATTAAAACGTGGATCTTTCAAAGGTGATAATGAGTATTTCGACTGGATCAATACTGTTAATTTAAATACAGTAGAACGTCGTACCATCACAATTTCACTTTTAGACGAAACCGGATCTCCGGCGATCACATGGAAAGTGAAAAATGCATTCCCGGTTAAAGTACAGTCTACAGACCTTAAAGCGGATGCAAGTGAAGTAGCGATTGAAACGTTAGAGATCGCTCACGAAGGTTTAACAATCGAAAACAATTAATAAATAACTTTTAAATTAAAAACAGATGAATTACAAAACACCAGGGGTTTACGTAGAGGAAATTTCGAAATTCCCGCCATCAGTAGCACAAGTAGAAACAGCGATTCCGGCTTTTATCGGATATACAGAAAAAGGAACGTTAGATGAACCGACAAGAATCGCTTCTTTAATGGAGTATGAAGCACTTTTCGGTGGAGCTGATTTTGAAGGTGCACACTCTATTACAGACAAACCATTCACAATCGATATCCTTGACGACGTAGCGACAGCAACTTTAAATGCAGCTAATTTAGGTAAGTTTAAAATGTATTACGCAATGCAAATGTACTTCGCTAATGGCGGTGGTCCTTGTTATATCGTTGCTGTAAATCATTATAAAACGGGAGCAGCTTTAAATGCAGTGGATTTCGATAAGTTAAACGCAGGATTAAACTTGTTAGAAAAAGAAGACGAACCTACATTAATCGTTTACCCGGATGCAGAAGGTTTAACAGTATCGCAGGCACACAGTTTATATGTGAAACTCAATAAACCAGCAGAAATTAGGAGAACGTTTGTAATTATGGACTCAATCGGTGGTGTGCTGCTTTCAGACACGTGTTGAAGCAAACATGATGAAATCATGGTAGCGGCTAACCCATAAGTTGACAACGGTTTTAAGTACAACTATAAACGATGCGATGTTAAAATACCAGACAACAAAAAAAAAGATCTGAACAAATTACGGTTGCAGTTGTGGGAGCTCCGGCGGATCTTGTTGCTTTAAAAGAAGCAAACTCTGCAATTTACAACCAGGCTAAAAAAGAAATATTTCTAAGGTAGAGTTAATTCAGCCGTCTTGACAATGGGAGTTTATGCTAAAGTTGTTGTATTCACAGTGCGAGAGTTTGGCACGCAGGTAATTACGGAGTTAACTGATTGTAGTAGAGACCGGTGAAAAATTTTCACAAAGTTAGAAGGTTATAACGTAGATGTTGTAGCTGGAAAATCAATCAACGCTATCCGTACATTCACAGGTAGAGGTACTTTAGTTTGGGGGGCAAGAACATTAGACGGAAACAGCAACGAATGGAGATATATTTCAGTACGTCGTTTCTTTAACATGGTTGAAGAATCAGTTAAAAAAGCAACGGAAAGATTTGTATTTGATTCTAATGATGCTAGAACATGGGTACGTGTAAAAGCAATGATCGAAAACTTCCTTAACCAACAATGGATGAGCGGTGCATTAGCAGGAAGTACTCCGGAACAAGCTTATTATGTAAGCGTTGGTTTAAACGAAACAATGTCTGCTCAGGATATTTTAGAAGGTAGAATGATTATCGAAATCGGTATGGCTGCTGTTCGTCCTGCGGAATTTATCGTATTACGTTTTTCACACAAATTACAAGAAGCATAATAAATAGATAACAATTAAATATAAAAAAATATGAATGAATATCCATTAGCTAAGTTCTCCTTTGAAGTTGATTGGGGAGGAACTAAATTAGGTTTCACGGAAGTTACCGGTTTAGGTATTGAGACAGAAACGGCTGAATACAGACATGGTGCCAGCCCGGATTTTAGTAAAATCAAATTACCGGGACTTAGAAAATTCTCGAACATCACATTAAAACGTGGATCTTTCAAAGGTGATAACGAGTATTTCGACTGGATCAATACCGTTACCTTAAATACAGTAGAACGTCGTACTATCACAATTTCACTTTTAGACGAAACCGGATCGCCGGCAATCACATGGAAAGTGAAAAATGCATTCCCGGTTAAAGTACAGTCTACAGACCTTAAAGCGGATGCAAGTGAAGTAGCGATTGAAACATTAGAGATCGCTCACGAAGGTTTAACTATTGAAAATAACTAATCATGGCTGTGTTATATCCTCCAACGAGTTTTTCGTTTATCGTAAACGGAATCTCAACAACAGAGGGTATTGACTCCAGATTTCAATCTGTATCCGGATTATCTACAGAAATTGGAACTGAAGAGTATGCAGAAGGAGGAGAGAACCGATTTGTTCATCAACTTCCGCTGCGTCCAAAATATCCTAGTTTAGTTTTAAAGCGTGGACTGATAGTAAACTCCGGGTTAATACAGTGGTGTAGAAACGCCATGGAACGATTTGACTTCGAACCCAGAGATCTAATCGTAACGCTTTCAGGAGGCGTAGGCTCAACAGCTCCATTAATGGTTTGGAATATTGTAGGAGCTTATCCGGTAAAATGGGATGTGTCTGAATTTAATGCCGAAGAAAGTAAGCTGGCTATTGAAACGATAGAACTGAAATACAGATATTACACAATACCTTCAGCAAGCGGCCTGAGCTTGTAATTTGAATATCAAAACTAAACACATAAAGTGTATTAGTTCAAGATAAAATCTTAGCTAAATCTTTTTTGAAAAAAAGACGACAGTTTGGTTAATACAACCAACCTGAACGGACGCTTTATGTGTTTAGTTTTTTAATAAATAACGCTTTAAAGTGCTTATTGTTAGTGTTTAAAGTGTTTACTAATCAATTAAAAGCAAACGAAATGCCAATAGAAATAAAAGAACTCCATATTAAAATTAATGTGGATGAAAACACATCCGGAACAAATGCCGCAGCTGTCGATCCGGGACAAATTATGCGGGCAATAAGTGAAAGTGTAGAGCAAATAGTAAATATTGAACAACGTAAAAAAGAAAGATAATGGGAGGATCAATTCAAAAATTAACTATTGGAACTTACAAGGATTCAAACTACGATAGAAGAATCGAAGCAGGAGCTTTTAAAGCTTTTATCAATCCCACGAGTTTCTCCATGACGTATAAGTCGGAGTTTACTTCTGATCAACCGGAAGGCGCTTCTAAAGCGAATTTAAATTACTCCAAGACACTTCCGTCGGATTTACAATTAGAGTTTCTCTTTGACGGAACCGGTGTAACGGAAGCAAATTCAGGAAATAAATTGCTGAATACGATAGCTCAAAAATTGGGAAAAAAAGATGCTTTTGTGAAAACGGCAGTAAAAGATCAGATAAAAGCATTTTATGAAGCTACCGGTGAACTTAGCGGACCAATCCACAAACCGTATAACGTCATTCTGAATTGGGGTGATTTTGAATTTCAGGGAATTCTGTCGGAGTTTACAATTGAATACAAATTGTTTAACAACGAAGGAAGACCTTTAAGAGCCATCGGAAAAGCAAAATTCAGAGAATCCATCAGCCCGGAACTTGCGGCTAAAATCGAAAATAAAAACTCTCCGGATCTTACGCACAAGAGAATGGTGAAAAAAGGCGATACACTGCCTTTGATGACAGAACGTATTTACGGAGATACTAAATATTATTTGGAAGTAGCCAAAGTAAACGGTCTGATCAATTTCAGACAATTAACGGCCGGAACAGAATTACAATTCCCTCCCTTAGATAAACAAGTATAAGATGAATAATAGCGGCTACATACAAACAGCAAAAACTCCCGATCTGGTAACTTTTAAAGTAATGTCCGGAGATACGGAATTGCCGGCTAAATACGGCGTAAAAAGCATTGTGGTTGAGAAAGAAGTAAACAGAATTCCGTATGCCCGCATTGTCATTTTAGACGGAAGTGCAGCGGATCAGGACTTTAAATTAAGTAGTGAAAATCTGTTAATTCCGGGAAAAGAGATTGAAATCACTGCCGGATATCACTCACATGAAAAAACCATTTTTAAAGGGGTTGTGGTTAAACACAATTTAAAAGTTAAAAACGGTTCGTCATTTCTGATTGTAGAATGTAAAGACAAGGCGGTTAAAATGACCTTGGGCAGAAAAAGCAAATATTTCTACGAAAGTAAAGACAGTGACATCATCGAAGAGCTCATCGGAAATGGCGGTGTTACGGCTGATGTGGAAGCAACGGCAAATACACACAAGGAATTAATACAATATCGTGCTTCTGACTGGGATTTTATGGTTGCCAGAGCACAAGCTAACGGTAAACTGTGCTTTGTAGATGACGGAACGGTTAAAGTTGCCAAACCGAAAATTAGCGGTGATGCGGTAGAAACAGTGGTTTACGGTTCCTCTATTCATGAGTTTGAAGGAGAAATAGATGCCCGGGATCAGTTTAGTAAAATTACAGCGACTTCATGGAGCTACACCGACCAGGAACTTGTAGAAGCGGAAGCTCAGGATCCGGCCATTGCACTTAACGGTAATCTTTCACCAGGTGATCTTGCAGCCGTTTTCGGTGTCGAAGACCTGCAATTTAAACACGGAGGAAACCTGACACAGGAAGAACTACAGGACTGGAGTGATGCAAGAGCGACTTTTCAACAATTGGCTAAAACGCGCGGAAGAGTACAATTCCAGGGAATTTCGGAGGTAAAACCAGGTGTTTTACTAAAACTGGAAGGATTAGGAAGCCGATTTAACGGAAAAATATATGTGACCGGAGTACGCCATGAAATTGCAGGCGGAAACTGGTTGGTGAATGCACAGTTTGGTTTAACGCCAACATGGTTCTCTGAAACGTATGATATAAGTGACATGCCGGGATCCGGAATAATCCCGTCCATTAGTGGTCTGCATGTAGGTGTGGTGACGCAATTAGAATCGGATCCGGACGGAGAAGATCGAATTCTGGTACAAATTCCAATCATTAACAGTGAAGAAGAAGGAATCTGGGCACGGGTAGCAACACTCGATGCCGGAGAAAACAGAGGTTCATTCTTCAGACCGGAAATCGGAGATGAGGTTATCATCGGATTCATTAATGATGATCCGAACGATGCGGTGGTTCTGGGAATGTTACACAGTAGTACCAAACCGGCTCCTATAACTGCAACCGATGACAATCATGAAAAAGGATTTGTAACCCGAAGTGAAATGAAAATGATCTTCAACGATGATAAGATTTCATACACATTGGAAACACCGGCCGGTAAAAAAGTGATTTTAGATGAAGATGCCGACATCATAAAAATTGAAGATGAACATTCCAACGTGTTGACGTTTAAGAGTGACGGTATCACAATGGAAAGTGCAGGAGATATCAAAATAAAAGCTTCCGGTG
This sequence comes from Flavobacterium cerinum, assembly GCF_024496085.1. NCBI lineage: Bacteria > Pseudomonadati > Bacteroidota > Flavobacteriia > Flavobacteriales > Flavobacteriaceae > Flavobacterium > Flavobacterium cerinum. Next base: position 1,072,035 of record NZ_CP101751.1, read on the forward strand.
ATGTGAAAATCGAAGGAACTAATATAAACCTGAAAGCCAGCGCACAGTTTAAAGCGGAAGGTAGTTCCGGTTCAGAAGTTTCATCAGGAGCAGTAACCGTAATCAAAGGATCGCAGGTTAAAATCAATTAGAAAAATCAACGACGATCGCTATGAGAAAAATAAGTAAGCCGGAGCAAATGAAGCGAAGCGAAATCGTAAGATCAAAATAAAAACAACAAATAGCTATATATGAAACCAGCAGCAAGAATCACAGACATGCATACCTGCCCGATGGTTACCGGAAACGTACCTCATGTGGGCGGACCTATATTACCCGCCGGTGAACCAACCGTATTAATTGGCGGTATGCCCGCAGCAAGAGCAGGTGACAAGGCAATCTGTACTGGTCCTCCGGATACTATCGCGGCAGGATCATCGACTGTAATGATAGGTGGAAAACCGGCAGCCAGACAAGGGGATAGCACAGCACATGGTGGTGTCATTTCAGCCGGTTGTCCTACCGTTTTAATTGGTGGATAAGCTACAACGATATTTAAACTCAGTAAAGGTTGGGTCACAATATGCCACCGGGCCTGAATAACTGAAACATCCATAACCACACTGCGGTAATGATAAGACATAAATATTACCGGTATGAACTATTACAATAAAAAAATATAAAGAGCAGTATGAAAATAAATACAGATTTTTTAGGAATAGGTTGGAGCTTTCCGCCTGAGTTTAATAAGACTGAAGGAAATGTAACGATGACTACAGATGTTGAAGATATCAATAACAGTCTCATCATTCTTTTGTCAACACGCCCGGGAGAACGCGTTATGTTTCCCAACTACGGCTGTGATTTGCAGGAAATGCTTTTTAACCCTTTAGAATTAACGCTGATCACACAAATGAAAGGTATCATCGAAAGAGCCATCTTATACCATGAGCCGAGAATCAACCTTCTCAATATTGAGATTGATACCACAGACGAACTGGAAGGACAGATCCTGATACATATAGATTACGAAGTAAGAAATACCAATACAAGAAGCAATATTGTTTTTCCTTTCTATAAAGGAGAAGCCATAGAAATCTAATCGACTTGAAAGTACTGTGACCCAATTTGATTTGCCGGAATAGTTTACATCAAGTATTGCATCTGACCACAGAAAATTAAATATAAACAAATGAAAAAAATAGATACATTTTCGCATTATCGTGAAGGAAAATCACAAATGCAACGCTTTTTAACAGAACTAAATCCTGGTAATCTTGAATTGCACGATTTTGATTTGTTTGATTGGCTACTATTTGCAAACAATTTTGCCAATCATGTAAATTATTTTGGTAAAGATGATGCAACAACACCTGCCGGAACTTGGGAAGGCTTTTTTTTAGGTGCTGATGATTATACCATTCCACGTAGGGAAAGTGTTGCTTATAAGAGCTTGAAAAAAGAGGTGACAGAGCTCGTTGCTCAATTCGAGAAAGACGGTAGTCTGACGCCTCACCTGACTTTATTTATCTGCTTTATTAAGTTGATGGACTTCTCGAAAAAGGCATTCAATAATCTTACCCAAAGACATTTGGATTTCTATTACAAGGAAATTCTAAAGATCGACAAACAAGATGCCCAATCGGATAAAGTTTATGTGATTTTTGAATTAGCCAAAAAAGCAATCCAGGAAAGAGTACCGGAAGGCACATTACTCGATGCAAAAAAAGATGCAACGGGTAAAAAACGTGTGTTTAAAACAGATAAAGAACTTATTGCCAGTCAGGCAAAAGTGGTTGAACTAAAAAGCTTTTTAAACGATACAACAAAAAAAGAATTAAAAATGGCCCGTGTGGCCAATACATTAGACGGATTAACCGAAAAATTACCGGAACAAGGCAACTACTGGTGGCCTTTCGGATACAATTCGAACGAATCCAAACCTCAAAAATCCGATTTTAAAGAGCTTGAAAACGCAAAGCTCGGTTTCGCAATCGCTTCTTCATTATTCAATTTAAAAGAAGGTGAGCGTACGGTAACCGTAACGATTAGCTTTGAGGAAAACGGAACGTCAAAATTAGCTGAAATGCGAATTGGAGACATCGAAAATAACCTTAAACTACTTTGTAGCGGTGAAAAGGAATGGATGTCCGGTGCAGCTTTAAAATGCCTTAAAAACGACAGCAAAATGCTTCAGTTGGCTTTTACGCTTGGAAAAGAATTCCCTGCGGTAGTGAACTATAATAAAGAAGCATTAGGCGGAACTTTTCAAACTGATTTGGCTGTCGTGCGATTTGTTGTCGAAGGAAGCAAATATTACAGCCTTTATGAAGCATTGGCAGAGAAAGAAATTAAAAATGTAAATGTAACGGTTGATGTAAAAGGAGTAAAATCCGTTTTAATTGAAAACGATAATAGCACATTAAATCCGGAAAAAGATTATTTCCCGTTTACAGGTCAACCGGTAACAGGATCTAATCTTTATATCAAATATCCGGAGATGTTTGCTAAAAAATGGCAAAAAGCAGCAGTAACAATCAACTGGAAAAATACTCCGGATTCGATAAAGGATCTTTATAAAGGATACATCCTTAAACCGAATCAGGAAATTACGAAAGCAACTTTTGATGCGGCAAAGAATAACGCCTCTATTGTTGATAAAGACAGCTATTTTAAAGCGAATGCTTCCCTTTTAGAAAGAGAAGTGTGGTCTGTAAAAGCAACAAATATTGAACTGTTCCAAAAGAAAGGAACCGGTTATCAGACTAATTTCTCAGTAAATAATGCAAGTAGTACCAGAGGTGCTTCAGAAGCTATTCGTTTAACATTAAACCAATCGGCTTTACAGGATGTGTATCCGAAACTATATACATTGGCATTAACAAGCGGAGAAAGAAGTGTTGTAATTCCGAATGAACCGTACATCCCGTTGGCAGCTGATATCGAATTAAGTTATACAGCTTCGGAAAGTGTTTATACTATTGTGAGTTTGGCTCGCGACAGTAAACCGGTAAAAAGTGACGGTGTTAAACTATTTTATGAAGATGCTTTCGGTCAGTTTGAAAAAGACGCAACAATCAAAAATCTTGTTCCTGTTCATAAGGCAGGAGGCGAATTATATATCGGTTTAGATGCCAATCCTGGTGAAACGGTTTCATTATTAATCCAGACTTTGGAAGGAAGTGAAAATGCTTTAGCAGATACATTTCAGGAAAATGAAAACATCGAATGGGATTACCTTTCTAATAACGAATGGTTAAGTCTTAAAAAATATATTCTGATCAATGAAACAAAACGATTTCTTGAGTCCGGTATCCTGCAATTTAAGGTGCCTAAAGATATCATCACAAACAATACCCGATTTACAGAGAAGGTAGTATGGATCAGAGCAAAAACAAAGACAAGTTATGATGCGGTGTGTAAAATTCAGGGAATTTATACACAGGCGGTTCTGGCAACTTTCCAAAACCAGGATAATGACTTGTCACATCTGGAAAACGGATTGGAAGCAGGAACCATCTCGAAACTGATTACCCGGGTGCCGCAAATTAAATCGGTTAGCCAGCCGTATAATGCTTTCGACGGAAAATACAAAGAAGCTGATGAAGCTTTCTACAGACGTGTAAGTGAACGTTTAAGACATAAAAACAGAGCCATCACACAGTGGGATTACGAACAACTTATTTTACAGGAATTCCCTAATGTATTTATGGCAAAATGTCTGAATCATACCTCAGAAAAATCATTTATGGCTCCGGGACATGTTACGATAGTAGTCGTGCCGAATACAAAAAATAAAAATGCATTTGATGTCTATCAGCCGCGTGTAAGCCGTGCCAGCCTGAACAAAATTCAGAACTATGTTAACGGATTAAATACAATGCAGGTAAAGGCACAGGTTATCAACCCGAATTATCAGGAAGCAACTATAAAAGCGAGCGTACGATTCTTTGACAAGTATGATGAAGCATTTTATAGTAAGCAATTGGATGAAGATATCAAAAAATATATATCCCCCTGGGCTTTCGGAGATTCTGATGTAGTCTCTTTTAATGTGAAACTAAATGTGAACCAGCTTGTTAATTATTTGGAACAGCTTTATTATGTTGATTATATCGACGAATTACAAGTGTCTGTCAACAATATACCACAGACAAAATACTTAATTGAGGTAGATCCAAAATCCATATTAGTGTCAGCAAAACAACATGTTATCACTATTGCAGAACAGGTATGTATTTAAACAAAACAAATAGATAAAAAAACAAATAATTATGTCAGAAAATAGTCACATCATGATACCTAAAAAGGTGGAGACTGAAGATCAGCTGGATTTTCATTTTTTACGTAGAACAGGTGTTAAATACATAGAAGAACTGGGAGGAAAGCTTTGGACAGATTACAACTCTCATGATCCGGGAATCACAACGCTGGAGGTTTTAAGTTATGCTATTACCGATCTTGGTATGCGAATGAACCTCAACATGGAAGATATCCTGTCTTCAAAAGATAAAGAGAAAAATATTGAAAATCAGTTTATAAAAGCAACCGAAATTCTGCCGTCAAGACCTTTAAACGAGCTGGACTACAGAAAATTGTTTATCGATATCGGTTTAAAAGGCGGTAGTACCAGAGCTGTAAAGAATTGTTGGTGGGTACCCAAAACAGAATTGATTTATGCCGACTGTAAAACGAGCAGACTGGCGTTAAATCCAAGTGACCTGGGCCCGGATGCTGCTATAGAAAGTTTTAATGTAAAAGGATTATATGATCTATATGTAGAATACGGAGAAGGACTTGAAGGAGAGGACTCTTCTGATGTTTGCGACCGATCAAATACCCGAATCAAAATTCTGGAACGCTATCATGCAAACAGAAGCCTTTGTGAAGATTTAGTTGATATCAAAGAAATTGAAACGCAAAGTGTAGCCGTTTGTGCCCGAATCGAAGTGACTAATAAAGCGGACGAAGAACTGGTACATGCTAAAGTATTGAGAAGCATCAATAATTACCTGTCGCCGGAAGTTCATTTCTACTCGTTAAAGCAAATGCTTGATAAAGGGTACACTACTGACGAAATTTTCGACGGACCGCTTTTGGATAACGGATTTATTGATACGGAAGAACTTAGAAACAGTCAACTGAGAAAAGAAGTACGCCTTTCAGATATCATTAATGTGGTTATGAAAGTGGAGGGTGTTAAAGAGATCAGAGAAATCTCAATTGCCGGATGTAACGGTTCATTACAACAGGGAGATGAATGGTTAATCTGTATTGAGCACGGGAAAAAACCGGTCTTGTGTGACTTGAGTTCTTTTAGCTACTCTAAAGGATCATTACCGTTAAATATCAATAAGAAAAAAGTTGCTGAGTACCTGGATACATTCCTGGAGGAACAAGAAGCCCTTCGAGTAGATGCCCGATTAAATAAAGTATTGGAATTGCCGGAAGGAACACCATATGACCTTGGAAATTATGAGTCTATTTTAAATGAATTCCCGGATACCTTTGGGGTGGGAACATCCGGTATCATAGGAAATCCGAATGTGGAAAGACAGGCGCTTGCCAAACAGTTACAGGCGTATTTGTTGTTTTTTGACAAAATATTAGCCAGTTATTTTAAACATCTTGAAAAAGTAAAAGAAGTACTGAGCGTTAACGGAACTTTAAAAAGAACGTATTTCACTCAGGCACTTAAAGGAATCAATGGTTTTGAAAGTCTGGTAAACGATTATGTAACCAATGATGATGATAAACTGACGGACTCTTTATATGAAGAGCTGGACAATAGTGTAGAACGAAGAAATCAGGTTTTAGATCACTTGATCGCCCGATTTGCTGAAACATTCAGTGATTATACGTTCCTGATGAAAGCGCTTTATGGCCAATCTACAGACGAAATTGTTCTTAGAAATAAAGAAGTTTTCCTGAAAGAATACAGTACGATAAGTACTGACAGAGGATTAGGACATAATTATAATCTGACTGCCGATGATGATATCTGGGATACATTCAATGTCTCCGGAGCTCAAAAAAGAATTGCACGTCTTTTAGGAATCGAAAATTATAAGCATAGAAATGTGTCTGATTCACCGGTTCTGATCACTAAAACACCTATCGGTAATAATAAGTTTACCTATAAATGGAAAGTTAAAGATAAAGATAATGCGATTGCGCTATGCGGAGTTAAAATCTTCCAGATTGAATATGCAGCTATAAAAACGTTGAATGAAGCAATCTATCAAACGATTCAGATTGATCAGGAAGATCTTGAAAACGCATTGGAAGCAACGCTTAACGGTACGGAACGTATCGGGAATATGATGATTAAAAAATCCGGAATGGATAATTTCTATGTGGAAATTGTAGATGATTCTGATGATAGTGTGGTAATCGCAACGCATAAGAAAACAAACCCGTATACCTCACAGCAAGCATTGAAAGATGGAATTCTGAAACTGGTAGATTATTTAAAATATCATTTTACGGAAGAAGGTATTTTTCTGGTTGAACACTTGTTGTTAAAACCGTCAGTTAAGAATTATGACTTGATGGGTGGTATCGGTTGTATGGCGATTGAAGACACTTTTATTGTCATGTATGATGGCGATGGCGGAACAGGTGCAGCCGATCCGGATACTTTTATGACAACCTGTGAAGAAGGATGCGAGTCTGATATTTTTGATCCGTATTCTTATCGTGTAAGTGTCGTGCTTTCCGGATATGCCTATCGTTTTATGGATGCCGATTTCAGACGTTATGCTGAAACGGTGATCCGACAAGAACTCCCGGCTCACGTCTTAGCAAAAATTTGTTGGGTTGGTGACAGACAAAGTGAAGTGGAAACAGCAATGACGGATTTATCAGACTTTGAAAGAACATATAAAAAGTTCCTTCTTGATAAAGCCAGAAACAACATCAGTAGCTTAGGTCAAAGTACAAAAGACTTACTGACTTCGTTGACCAACTTAAATAATATCTATAAACCGGGAAGGTTGTTAGACTGTGCCGTGGATGATAACGACAGTCTGGATGGAAAAATTATACTAGGACAATCAAACATATAAAACAGAAAATAATGAATACTAAATTAGATAATATTACGACCCAGTATAGAAAGTTTAACGTAAACCAGGCGTTAACTGAAGGGCAATTGAATGAGTTCATTGATTATTTCGAAGATCAGGATCGTTTGTCAAGAACCCAGCTTAATGGTGTAGGACTCGTTTGTGGTTTTGAAACGGAAATGTTTTCAGACAGCGGGCAAATAATTCCCGGTGTAGGAAATCAACAACAGGAAGTGCGATCGATCGTAATTAAAAAAGGGGCCGGTGTTACAACAGACGGTGACCTGATAACATTACGCAGAAAAATCGTGGATGCTAAAGAAGTAACGATCAATACTGCTTCTGAAACCTATACTTATTACAGACAATATACAGATACCTATAAATACCCGCATTTTTATAGCGGTGATGTTCAAATGCCGTTGTTGCAATTGGTTTCCGATGCGGAGCGTCTGGATATGATAGCCGCCGGTGTAGTAGCCAGTTCATTCCATCCTGTAAGTGAAATTAATCTTGAAGATTTACAAAAGAAAATCGCAATCCTTTATCTGGAAAGCTATTCTAATGAAGAATCGCCTTGTGAAGATGCTGATTGCGATAATAACGGAGCTGAACAGGTATCGGATCTTAAAGTGCTTTTGGCTAACAGAAGCGATATGGATTTCTATGCACTTAACAGTAATGGCTATGACAGTATTTATCAACGATACAATAGCTATGAAGCGCTGTATAATACCATGAAAAATGTGGAAGTTCCGAGAGTTATCCTGAAAAGAGATGTTACAACGGAACTGGCTTTAAGAACAAAATTCCAGAATGCAATCCAAAGTACATCGATTATTTCGGATTTGGATCATGGTTTCAGTGCCGTTGCTAATAGTTTTAATGTTAGCATGGATTTCGGAGGGCCAACCCTTAGAAATATGTTGGATACAGTATTAAATACAGGTTCATACGATTTTCAGTACCGATATGATTTGTTAAAAGATTTGGTGGATACCTATAATGAAATCAAAGGATTGGTATTACATCTTACAGCTGAGTGTTGTCCGGATATCACAGCATTCCAGAAACACCTTATGTTAGGACCGGTTGGTGCACTTTTAAACCTGGGCGACAATACACCGTATCGCCATCAGTTTTACAATTCTCCGATCAATACTAATGAAGATGAGAATAAAGATAAATTGAATTTACTGGCGAAACGTTTTGTACGAATGATTAAGAATTTCCAGTCATTCAAAGGCCCGATTACAATTACGCCGTCTTTTATGAATACGCCGCTGGGAGAAAAAGCCCTTCCGTTCTATTATGTAGCCGACCAGTCTATGTTGGAAAGTTGGGATTATGAAAAAACACGTAATCAGAAAGAAACGTATAACTTAAGTTATCACAAAGCCAATTTGGCGACCGATACTTTTATACAAAATCCGTTGGCATACAATATCGATAAAAACGATTTCTATAGAGTAGAAGGCTTTTTAGATATGCCGTATAAGATCGCGATGAAAAACATCAACGATCTTAAAGAACAATACGGGTTGGCATTTAATGTTTCCGGATTGTCTTTGGAAAGAGCCACTGCAACAGCAACGGCTACTTCAACAGCCACTGCAACGGCTACAGCTACAGCTGCAACAGCAGCGATTACAACGCCGATTCAAGCAGCTGCGGCAACTACAATCTCGATCAAAGACTTAAGAGCAAAATTGATCTCGATTTCCAGTGATATTACAAATCAGGTGTCAAATACACAACGTGCACTTCAAACAATTTCCGGTCTTGATAAAGAATTAAAATTGTTGAATACCGTCGATTTTAAAGCTACGGAATCAGGAGTTTCGGTTGTAAAACAAAATCCGAAGGAAGACAAAGTGGCGACAGAGTTTTTAAGTGACTTGTTAGACTTGAAATCAGGATTAGAGCATTATGGAGGTGTGCCGGAAGGAGGAACATTATACTTAGTGTATAAATCTGAAGAAGATGATGCCGTTCTTGCTGATTTCGCATTACCGTATTTATGTTGTTCCAAAAAAGATCCGGTATTCCTGGCATTACCGGTTTCAAAACTTTGTCAGAGCGATGCACCGGTTCCGTTTACAATGATTCCGTTGGACGGCGATATCAAAGCTTTTGTAGGCGGCAAAGAAATAACTGCGATTACACAAACAGCAGGACAAAGCTTCTTTAACCCGAGCATGGTTCCGACTCAGAATTTAGGACAACCAATCAGCTTTACAGTTAATGAAGATCCGGTAGAAGCAGTAATGACAGTACATGCACTGCCAAATGTAACCGTAACCGCAGGAGAACCGATTCATGGAGAAGTTCCGGATCATCCGGATGCAACTGTGGTATTTACAATCACGGGTCCGCTTACAGGTTTAACGTATTCAGCGAACTATGGTGACGGACAGATCCGTTCAGGTGATGTGCCGTCAACAGGTAAAATTTCAAATATCTATAAACTTGTTCCGGGTCAGAAAGATACTTTCACACCTGTCATTACAATTTCGAACCCTAACGGATGTTCTAAGAAATTTAATCTTAGCCCTATCGAAATCGTAGGACAAACAACATTAAAATGTTTAACAGGATTAGAAATCACGATTCAGTATCACGATACAAAAGGACCTTGTCCGGGTGGACACGCTTGTAACTCGGCTCGATTCAAGTTGTTAGCGAATTCAATTCCACTTGGTAATGCGACTACCGGAACTAATATTGTGAACTTAAATAATAGTAGTGCGGCGCTTCAGGCAGGACAGGCATATGCCGAAGGAGAAACTTCAGGAAGAAGCCGTAGATGGACGTATACAATTCTACCGGATGAAGCACAAGCTATTGTTGCTGCCAATCAGCCAAACGACGGATTTATTTCATTCTCATTGGTTTGTGCAGACAGTTCGTGTCACACCGGTGTAGCATGGACTACATTGAAACTAGGTGGTGCGGTGCTTTATAACGGTTGTCCTAAAAATAACTTCTTGACTATTAACCCTTGTACAGGAGAAATAAAGAAATAATATGAGACTGATCGAACGATATGAAAAAGACGGAACTGTCATTGAAGTTGATAGTTTGCTTACCACAAGTGATGCCGTTATCGATATAAAACAAATCATGGTAATGAACAGCGGAGAAGTTCTTTTCTGTTTTGATACCGTGCAGGATAGAAATATTATGACGGAATCTGCCGACGTATTTATAGCAAAATATAAAGACTATATCGGAACGTTGGAGAAAAAAGCAGCTCATGCGGATACAGGTTGTGGATGTAAAAGTTGTATGTAATACAGCTTTAAAAGATTTATAAAACTCGTCATGCTTTAATGCAATTAGGATAGAGGCTGCGGAAATGGATGCCATGTGAGAAGCAAAAATAACCGCAGTTTATCTTCCTAAGAAAAGCTGTTGAACCATTTAAAATATTAAAAATGAATGATAATTATCAATTATATAAAATAGCAACTCAATACAGAAAGTTCAGTAAAGGACAATATGTAGAGGAGACACAATTCAACGAGTTCCTGGATTTTTTTGAAGACCAAGACCGTCTGTCCCGTGTAATGCTGGAAGGAGTGGGGATTGGGTGCGGTTTTCAGCCACAACTCATCTATAAAAACAAACAGCTCGGCAGTATCCTGCTTTCTCAGGGTGTTGCGGTAACCACAGATGGAGATTTGCTTACGTTAAATAAGAAAAGCAAAACACTTGATTTAAGTGGTGACTCCTATATGAGTGAGCTAAAAGATATCGATTTAGAGAGTAAGGAATATACCCATTTTAAGGTGTATGAAGACGATAAAGCAAAATATGCTCCGTTTTACAACAATCCGAAAAGTCAGATTCCGCTTTGGGAACTGGCAACTGCCGAAGAGGCTAAGGCTGGTTTTAAGCCATTGAGTACGCTTACCAATCAGGATGATAAGTATTTGCTGCTTTATCTGGAGAGCTATGAAAAAGAAGTAAAACCATGTAGAGGTGTTGATTGTGATAATCACGGAATTCAGCAAGTACGAAATCTAAAAGTATTGCTAACGTCAAAAGCCGGTATCCAAAAAATTACCAGAGATGACAAGATTTATCGAAATCATATGGTTTCGAATACTCTTCTAACGGAATTCAAATTAAAACGAGTTATTCTAAATCCGGGATTAAATTCTGCGGAATTATTGAGACAAGCCTATAAAGAGGCATTGGATCAAAGTAATTATGATCAGATGTTTCGCAATGTCGATTCTATTTCAAGGCTTTTTAACGAACCGATACAAAATAGAACCCCGTTTTTAAACGTCTTGACGGTACTTGGTAACCGGGATAAGAACTTTCAATATGCGTATGACATTATAAACGATTTAGCGATTACGTATTCAGAAATTATTAAACTATTACCTAAATCGGTAACAGAGTGTCTGCCGGATCTGATGTCATTTCCAAAACACATTATGCTTGGAAAAACGATCCCGACAAACCAGCCGGACTTTGCCCGACATAAATTCTATAAATCGCCGGTTTTAGACAGTGAAAGAATTAAGCAAAGAGTAATTGAATTAATCAGACGCTTTAAACAACAAATAACGGAGTTTAGAGATCCGATTGGAATTACCACAGGAATTCGAATTACACCGTCGAAGAAAAAAAATAGTATAACTGAGTCAGCAATCCCGTTTTATTATGAGAAATCGGAGAAGTTACTTCGTCTTTGGAATTTCGACAAAACAAGCAACAGGGCTTTCGATAGAAACCTAAGTTATGATAAAACCTATCTTTCAACGGATCTGGCAATACAAAAACCGTTGGATTATAATATTGACAATAAACCGTATTTCCTTATCGAAGGACATCAGGGAGGTAATTATCGCGAAATAGCTGATTTTCTTCAAAAAACAAAAGATGTAGGACAATTGGGATTTGAAATCATGTCATTGTCTTTGAGTCAGTTAGTAGATAATAAGGACTATTATAAGGCTGATTTTGTTGATTATGTAACGAAAAATCCGGGCTTAAGGCATATTGGCGGCGTGATGCGTGGCGGTACTTTTGTGATTGTTTATAAATCAGAAACAGATCCGACAATAATTGCTGACTTTGCATTGCCGTATGTTTGTTGTACACCAAAATCAAATATTGGTTTATCGCTGCCGTCTGAAACCATTTGTAAAAATGCTAAACCTATTGTGTTTACGGTAACTCCGTCTAACGGAGAAGTAAAAGCTAAAGTGGCAACAGGCTTAACAGGAGGTGTTATAAAAGTTAACGGACAATATTTATTTAATCCGGGATCGGTTGAAACAGCATTGTTAAACCAGGAAATCGGTTTTACAGTAAACGGAAAAGCAACGAATTGTACAATTAAAGTTTTACCGCAACCTAATGTAACGGTTGTAGCAAGCCGATTCGATTATCCGGAAGGTGATTCGTCAAGGACTACGGTAACGTTTAAGGTAACAAACGATGCAGGGTATGATTATAAATGGGATTTCTTAGGTAACGGAGCTTATGTTAGTTTAAATCCGGATAGTGCCGGAAATGTAAAATATACTTACTTTAAAATAGATCCGAGACTACCGGTAAATGTTATTGTAACTAATAACGGATGTGATCAGCATATTCCACTTACAAACTGGTATATCCCGCCAACGGTTGAAATCAAACCGCCTACAGTAACTATACAGCCGGATAAAGCAGCCTTGTATTTGCCGGATAGAACAACAACGTTTAGAAGTACAGTCGTACCGGGAAGTGCTGCAATTAGTTCCTATCTATGGACATGTACAGATGTTAACGTGTATCTTACTAATCATACAGGAGCAATTACAGATATTACTTTCCCGTATTCAGGAAGCTTTGTAGTTAAGCTAACGGTAAAAGATGCTAATAATCAGGAAGGCTCCAGTTCTATTACTTTTGAAGTAGGAGAAAAAGCCCGTATCATGAGTATTACCGTAACACCGGACGGGCCAACTACAAATGATATTGTGGTAGCACAAGCAGCCCTTTACAATCCAAGTAATATTACCGGATTGCGATATGATTGGTATGTGGATGGTCAATTAGTAGATCAGACAACAGTGAATACGGTATTCCTGGGAACACTAAATGTAGGTCAAAGAAAAATTGAAGTAGGTTTAGGAGCCAGTACAGGAAATAACCATATGGACGATCATCAGGTGGCCTATGTAAATGTAACGCAGCCACCTATGAGAGGCGGTACTTCGTTTATTGCGGGAACACAGATAACCATGGCCGGTGGAGTTAAAAGAAATATTGAACAGGTTAAAGCCGGTGATAAGTTACAATCCCTTAATGGTAATACGGTAACGGTAATTAATGCGGTTACTTATATGACTGTAGATCGATTGTATCGATTAAACGAGGAGCAACACTTTATCACTGGAGCACACCCGGTATTAACCGAAGGTGGATGGAAATCGCATGAACCGGAAAAAACCAAAGAAATATTGCCGTCATTACCGGTAGGTTTGTTACAACCGGAAATGGTACTTATAAAAGAATATGAGAAGAGAGATTTCTTAAGAAATGTCGATTTTGTAACCGGAGAGTACAGAGTTTATAATCTGGAAGTTGACGGAAGTAAGGTTTATTTCGCGAATGCTTATGCTGTTCACAGTGAAATAGAACCATTGCCGCAACCATAGATTTGAAGATAATTAGGTTAAATTGATTGCAGAATGTGAATAGGTTTGTTGGTTGACATTGAAACGAAGGGCCGAAAGGCCCGACGTTTCTGTTTGTTTGATTTTTGAGAATAAAAAGAAACCATAGACGGTTAATTCGGGCGTTTTGTCTTATCGTCTATTGTTTTTGCGTCTTGTACTTATAATGTTAAACAGTTTGGCAACATCCTTAAGATGAATTTCGAAATCATTGTAATAATCGTTCAAAGAGTGTAACGTAATGATTCCGTTTTCAACATCGTGATTGATGATCCTTTTTACCAGAATACCTTTTTCCTTATGGATAATTACAAAATCCCACTTGTTATAATGCAGTTTGCTCATCCAGAAATCCTGTCTGATATTTCTGCATAATAAAATGTCACCTTCAAGGTAACTTTCGTAGGATCCGTTATCCATACTGTCGCCTTTAACCTCAAAGCACATGTATTCGCCGCGATGTTCTACGTCGTCAGTAAACGGAATAGTAGGTAGGCTTTCTGTAAATTCTTCGTCGGCAAAACCGTTCAGATAACCCGCTTGTGCATATTGATTGACAAGAGGTACGTTCATGATTTTTAAATCGGAAAAAATAACAGGTGATCCGTTTTCATTGGTCGGTTTCTGTTTTTTAGCGAGTAGGCTTTTCATGAAAAAGGCAGTTGTTTCGGGAATTTTTCGTTCGCCTTTTTCCCAATACTGAATCGCTCGAATACCCACACCGATCGATTTTGACAGCTCAGACTGCTTCATGTTCAAGTTTTTTCTGATTTCTTTGAATTCTAAATAGTTCATAATGAGATTTTTGTAAAAATTAAACAAAATAAAACGCAAATTGTACTCTTTTTTGTTTTGTAAACACGAACATAATTCGCATATTTGTCGTGTAGCGTTTAGGACTATTGCAAATATACGAAATATATGCAACATTTAACAGTGTCTTTTTTATTGTGATAATTAGGTGAGACTGTTAGAATACAGTGTTTTATTTTGTTTCGCATAACAATAGTGTAGTTAGGTTGAAATACGAACATAGTGCGGTAATGTTCGTTTTATTGAGTTTTAACAGAACTATTTGCGTAAAAAAAAGCTGCATGAATACAAGATTTATTTTTAATCAATTTCTTAAACAACAAAATTAAAACCAAACCAATGAGACGAAGTAAAGAATTAATTGAAAAGCGAAAAGAATTTGTTACTAACTACGTAACGCACAATCAAAGCAAGCAGATGAAAGTTATTGTCAATGAATTGACAGAAATGTTGTTTTTATCAGAACGAACTATATATAATATCCTTACTGATGATGAAAATGATTACTAGGATCGTAAGTCTCGATAAAGGATGGAATCTCTTCTGGTTCTATCAGGATAACAATGAGCCGGATGCCCAAAATCTGGTTGTGAGCAAAGCCTGAAACTACAGTAAAAGGCTATTTAACGAAACTGTCGGTATAAAAGAATAAATGCAGTAATGCACTTGTCTTAAAACAGTTAAGCATATTTCTAAAAAAGGAACAACGCCTCATAAGTGAATAGAAAACGGGCCTGTAAGCCGGTATTCAAAGAAAAGTAATACAATTACTGTTGTAGAGGTGCCTTAAGAAAACAAAAAAATAAAGTGGAAAATATTACAGGCTTTTTAAGCATTGACTTAAAAGGCAAGGGGGCTTTTTTTTCTTTCGGAAGCTTATCCCTTTTAGATTGAAGCTTACAGGAACTATAAACACTACTAATAAAACTCTAATAATTATGGAAAGAAAAAATAAAAAAATAAAAAAAGGCAAAGGGATATTCAATGAAGCAGAAAAAGACATTGATGACCTTATTGACGATATAGCTTATTTAGATGAAAGTCAAAACATTAAAAAAAGCAAAAGTTTTTTGGATAATATGTACCTGATAAATAAGGAAGAATGAATTTAGAAAACTTCAAAGTCTTATTTATAGGAACAGCAGTCGCATTTTCCGGAGGACTATTGAGAGTATTAATTTCAATTCAAAACAAAGAAAAAAAGCAACCCTGGGAACATATTGTAACCTTATTGATTGTAATAATCGTTGGCTTTACAATGAGTTATGTAATGCATAAGGCAAACGTGAACGACAAGTGGTATTCCACAGGGATGCTTTTTGTTTTGGGTTATGGCTATGATAAGTTTCTGAAAATGATCACCACAAATCTTCCGAACTGGATAGACAAAGCGGTTAAGGCTTACATAGAAAAAACATACGGAGTTAATACAGACAATACACCAAACGAGAAAAATGAGGAGGAGGAAAAATAATTAAAAGGAGTACAAACATGAAAATAATAAGTCACGATTTTCCTGAAAATCAGTATTACAAGGAAGCAACAAAAAAAAAAGGAATTGTGCTGCATCATACCGTCTCTGGAGACTCGGTCTCGGGCGATATCGAATGGTGGAAGTCCACTGCGGAACGTGTTGCAACCCCAATAATCATAGCTAGAGATGGCGGAATACACCAGATATATTCCTCTCAGTATTGGGCACACCATTTAGGAATCAAACAGGAACACTTTCAAAAGTTTAACCTTCCGGCGCTGAATACACAGCGAAACAAAGAATTTATCGGAGTGGAACTGGACAGTTGGGGCGGATTAACGGTCAAAAATGATCGGTTTTATTCCGCATCCGGGCAGGAGATTAAAAAAGAAAATGTAGTGTATTACGAAAAAGGATTCCGCGGCTATAAATATTTTGAAAAATATACAACGGCACAATTGGATTCCTTGTGTGAACTTTTGGAGTATTGGGGTGACAGATATGCCATTCCGTTGGACTATAAAGGTGATGTTATGTTTGAATATAACAAAAGAGCTTTAGGCGGAGAAAGCGGAATATGGGCACATGTTTCATTCCGACCGGATAAATCGGATGTACATCCTCAGAAGGAACTGATAGAAATGCTGAAATCACTGGCATAAGTAATCAAAAAACAACAAAGATGAAAGATAAAATAGTATTCTATGCTTTTGGGGTTTTGATCCTTATTATTCTGGTACTCAACATTCAAATGTATTTTTTAAAAAGGGAACTTAACACTGCTCTTGAAACACAAATTGAAGAATTAGAGCGGTTGAAAGAACAAAACATAAAGCGCCTGGATAGCATAACATTACTGGAAAAAAAGAAAATAGCAGCGATAGATGAAAAAGAAAAATTGCTTTATGACAATATCGCCAGAGCAAAAGAAAACAATATGCGTTATGAACAAATTAAAAAGAACATCCGTAACACTGATGATGCTGACAGCCTGGCACGCCAGCTCACAAACCGTTACGCAGAAAGATAGTGTGGTGATCTCAAAAGAGGTCGCCAGGAAAGCACTGATCGAACTGACAGATTATGATCGGTTAAGAGAAAATAAGGTGGAAGCGAACCTGGAAAAATGTATTGAAATTCAAAAAGAAAAAGATACATTAATCGGTTATATGTCGCAACAAAATAAACTCTTTGCAGAAACATTGCGGTTAACTGAAAAACAGTTGGAAGTGAAAGACCAACAGTTAAAAACAGCAAAAAGTAAAAACGGAAGAAGTTTTATTTATGGACTGGTTGGCTTTGCCGCCGGCGTTATATTGGGAGGATTGCTACTTCACTAATTCTCCGAAAAATTAAGCATTGCAACTACAGAATACAACAGCCGTAAAGTTTTAAAATACAATAAAAAAGCTTCAAATTTGCAGTGTTAATTAAGGAATAATACAGCTGGAAAACAGAAGAATAAGACTTACTGCAACTACAGAATCCAATACAAAAATCCACTTGAAATTTAAATAAAATAACGGAATTTCGTAACGGTAAAACAAACGAATACAGCGCTCCAAATTCAAGTAACAAAAGCAAATCCTGCTTATAAAAGCAACAAAAAATTACTGGAAATATCTTTTCAATATAGGAGTGTATAGAGACAGTCAGATATTGAAAAGACATTACAAAAAAAATATGAAAAATATAAGAACAAGACAGGAACTCAAAACGTATTTTGAAAGAGGAGACCGGCCAACGGAACAAGAATTCTCAGAACTGATTGACGGATATGTGCATTTAAATGAACTCAATTTTGGATTTTCAGTTAGGCCAACATCGGAAACCTATAATGAGTATTATGATTTCTATATATCTGAGAAACTGCCGAATGTCGGTATGGGACACATAATAAACAAGGGATTTGAAGGAAAAGATCCGGAGTATTTTGATGGCTATAAGCATGTTTTAGGCAGACCGGTAGCCTTTAAGAAATTAAAGATAACCCTGGATGAAGATTTTGATATGAAGGAATACCAACCGACAATTATCATAGAACGCTACAAACAGAAAAAAAAGCGACGTAATCGCAAATTCAAACCGTTAGGCTATTATAAGGAAAAAAAGGAAGATGCTGTTATATGGAAACGACAGTCAGAATACGTTCTGAAAGACCGGGAAATGGTACTGGATCTTGAACCGATCCATTACTTCAGACCTAGCCGTGAAGGTTACAAAGAATTTTCGCCGTCAGGAAGCATTTTTAAACCGGGATCGTTTAAATATTCAAAACACGGAAAACCTTTTGCGAAGATTCGAATACGAATGCAAATATTGATCAATGGTATTCCGTACCAATCAAATCCTTTAGGATTAAAAATTGTTTTAGGGTCATCCGGAATAACAGATGCGATAAACTTCTTTTATGATTAAAAAATACTGATAAACCTTGTCCAGGTAGGACGATCCCTGGTGGCATACCCCCGGAGGTAACGGATTCAGTCTTCGCTCAGGCGGATACTGATTCGGAACTCCGCGGGAATATCCTAGGAGAATGACTCTGGAGAAATCCGTGAGACAATCTATTTGTGAACGACCTTCTGCAAGGTTTATTTTAAGACATAATAAACAACCCAAAACCGAATTTAATTGACATAAACCTTGTCCAGTGGGACGATCCCTGGTGGCATACCCTCGGGTGATGATGAAGCTTTCTGCCGATTCTGATCTTCGTGGGAATATCCTTAGCGAATGACTCTGGGGAAACCCGTGAGACGATCTATTTGAGAATGACCCACTGCAAGGTTTATTTTTTAACAGAAACAAAAAACGATTATAACGAACATAAATCTTATCCAGAGGGACGATCCCTGGTGGCATACCCTCGGGTGATGGTGAAGCTTTCTGCCGATTCTGATCTTCGTGGGAATATCCTTAGCGAATGACTCTGGGGAAACCCGTGAGACGATCTATTTGAGAATGACCCTCTGTAAGATTTATTTTTTTATCAATACGAATAGGCAACGATTACTGATCGTAATTTTTGCGTTATAAGTATAACGCCGGTTAACGGATTGTTGATGAGTGAATTATTTCCTCTTTAACAGCCTCTTTCGCCCGGGAAAAGAGCTGTTTCTATACGACCTCACAACAACAAACAGAAGCTTGCTGCTTTTTGTGCATCCGGAGTACACTATCCGATTTAGAATTACGCCCCTAAGTCTTATCTGACTTCATTGATTATACGATCAAAAAGCAATACAGCAAATCGGAATAAGACACCGCTACCATCAACTGAAAGTGTTTTCGGAGTATAAATCACTACAGTACACAATTTTATCAAATACAAAATACCAATATGATAACACCATTTAATGACATACTACGATGGTTTTTACAAGGTAAAAAACCGACTCAGTCTAATTTTGAAGAAACATTCCGGTCGTTTTGGCATAAGGAAGAAATTATTCCGTCAAATAAGATTGAAGGATTAGACCAGACATTAAACCAAAAAGTAGACAAAACACAGTTTACAGCACACCTTGCAGACGCACAGGCGCATACTGTTTTGTTTGCATCCAGAGAAAATATCGGAAACAAACAAAACAGTCTGACACCCGACAATACAGGAACAAAGTTTCCTACTGTTGATGCTGTTAACGGAGCGCTTGGAACTATTAACAATGCTATTGATGTAATTAACGGGCAAATCGTATAACAGATGGGAACAATAGCAGATAAATTAACTTATTTAGGACAAACAAAATCGGAAATACGCGATGCAATCATTTCAAAAGGAGGGACGGTCACAGCCGAAACACCCTTTCGGGAATATGCCGAAAGAATCCGTGAAATTAAATCGGAAACCACAGTAAATCCGGACGAATGGAAACGACCGGCAGATTGGTTATCCATTGAAGGGAGAGTAAAGGTCGGTGATCAGAAATTTGTAGGACTCTATGCTATTTTTGAAGATAGTAATTTTGCCGCACTTTCCGCAACCGGTAATTATACGGTAGATTGGGGTGACGGCGTTGTTGAAAATTATGCTTCAGGAATTCAGGCAAATCATATTTATTCATACAGCGCTTTCCCCGGTACCGATTCTTCACGCGGTTACCGACAAGCTATTGTAACGGTTACACCACAGGCCGGACAAAGTTTAACAAATATCAATTTACAGCGAAAACACACGCAGGCCGGATTAGGAGCCTATAGCACCGGATGGTTAGATGTCAGAGTAAGCGGATCTAACATTACAAGTTTTGGTATTGGCGGAGTGGTAGTTTCGCACCGGATTTTAGAAGCGTTTAGCTTTTTAGGAAGTAATCAGATTGCCGATTTCCGTAAATTCTTTTTGGGATGTAGTCAACTACAAGCAGTTCTCGCATTGGATACTTCAAAAGGCAACAATTTCGGAACAATGTTCAGTTCTTGTTCTGCTTTGAAAAATGCTCCGATGTTAGAAACAGGTAAAGGACTTGATTTTAGCTATATGTTTGAATCCTGTACGCAATTAAAAACGGTTCCTTTATTGGAAACATCAAACGGAGCCAGCTTTAGCGGCATGTTTTACGGATGTAGTTCGTTAAAAACCATTCCCTTATTCAATACAATAAAAGGAATCGATTTTAGTATGATGTTCTCATTTAACACTGCTTTGGAAACCGTACCCTTACTGAATTTTGCAAGCGGTGAAGTATTCACAAGTATGTTTGAGTCTTGCTCTCATTTAAGAACAGTTCCGCTTTTTGAAACCTCAAAAGCAACGGATTTCAGCTACATGTTTCAGGACTGTGTGGCGCTGCAAACAGTGCCTTTATTTAAAGCCTCAAGTGTAATTGATTTTACAAGTATGTTTTTCGGATGTGTTGCCTTACAAACACTCCCTGCATTTGATACTGCAAAAGCGGGAAGTATGGGCGGCATGTTAACGAACTGCACATCATTGAGTAAAGCAACATTTTTAGGAACTAAAGTAACAATCTCATATGTAGGCTGTAAGCTTTCGCGTAATGCTTTAGTCGACATATTTAAAAGCCTGGCAACCGGAGTGACCTCCAAATCCGTAACCATTACGAATAACTGGGGGGCTTCATCATTATCAGCAAGCGAAAAGGCAATTGCTACAGGTAAAGGATGGACTATTATTGGATAACAAAAAATAAAACTATGATAACGAACACAAACGAATATTTTATCGAAATAATTGCCGAAGAAGGAAAGGAATTATTTGACGGAGAGTATGTTACAAATAGAGTGACGGCACCTTTAGGAACCGATTTAAGCAACTGGATCGAAAGAGATCCGGTGCCGGGAGAGAATAGCCCTGAAAATACACCGGCCGGGTTTATACCCGGAAATTAAAACAGCGTAATAACACCTCCAGACATTGAAACGATAGGAAGGAGTATGGGATTAAACGGATAACGAAAATAATAATGGGAACAATTGCAGACAAATTAGCTTTTCTGGGACAAACCAAAGCCGAAATACGGGATGCTATCACTTCGAAAGGTGTGATGGTTCCTCCTGCAACTACCTTTAGGGAATATGCCGGAAAAATACGTGAAATAAAATCGGAAGGCGGAGAAAATCCGGAAGAATGGAAACGCCCGGAAGATTGGTTGGTTATAGAAGACAGAGTAGCGGAAGGCGATCATAAATTCGTGGGTTTATACGCGATATTTGAAGAAGGAAACTTTGTTTCGTTTGCCGCTACCGGCGATTACACGGTAGATTGGGGCGACGGCGTTATCGAAAATGTCGCCTCAGGTGTTCCGGCGAATCATACCTATTCTTACCATTCCTTTCCGGGAACTGAAACTTCTGAGGGCTACCGACAAGCGATTGTTACTATCACACCTCAAAATAACGGGGATTTAACCGGACTCTTTTTGCAGGTAAGACATAATCAGCCTGCGTTGAGTTTTTCGTATAGCACCGGATGGCTGGACATCAGAATGAGCGGACAAAATATCAGAAATCTTACAATTGGCGGAACAACGGCCTATCATCGGTATTTAACGTCTTTTTGTTTTTTAGGCCACAATGCAATAACCGACTTTAACCGGTTTTTTTACGGATGTACCCGGCTACAAGCTGTTCCGGTATTCGATACCGCAAACGGACTTGACTTTAGCTATATGTTCCATTATTGTACGGCCTTAAAAAATGTTCCCTTATTAAATACAGCTGGCGGGATCAATTTTAGTTATATGTTTCAAAACTGCATTTCCCTGCAAAGCGTCCCGTTATTCGATACTTCAAGAGGAATAGATTTTAGTTTCATGTTTGGATGGTGTTATAAATTGGAAGCAATCCCGTTTTTAAACACTTCAAATGGCGTGGTTTTTTACAATATGTTTATTGCCTGCACTTATTTGAAAACCATTCCGGCACTCAATACTGCCAGAGGAGTTGATTTTCGCTATATGTTCGTAACGTGTAGTTCATTACACACCGTTCCGGAATTAAAAACGTCCGGCGGAACACTTTTTACGGGCATGTTTTCAAATTGTACAGCTTTGCGGGCAATACCGTTATTGGATACAACAAAAGGAACTGATTTTAATGATATGTTTTATGCCTGTAACCTGTTAGAAGCCATTCCGTTACTGAATACCTCGAATGGGGTCAATTTTAGCAGCATGTTTACGAATTGCGGCGGATTAACTAAAGGAGCATTATTAAATACCGGAGAATCTATTTCCTATTTTGACTGTAAACTGTCACCGGCAGCTTTAGTCGATGTGTTTAAAAATTTAGCATCAGGTGTAGCATCCAAAACAATAATAATTGAAAACAATTGGGGTGCTCCATTATTAAAGAAGGAAGAAAGAGCCATAGCAACCGACAAAGGTTGGGTTGTTTTGGGATAAAGTGTAAAAAAATTATAAAAGAAGACTAATGGCTATAACATCATTTAACAACATATTACAATGGTTTTTACAAGGTAAAAAACCAACTCAGTCACAATTTGAAGCAACATTCCGGTCTTTTTGGCACAAGGAAGAAATCATTCCGGCCAATAAAATCGAAGGCTTAGAGCAGGCGCTTAACCAAAAAGCAGAGCAAGCACAGTTTACAGAACATCTTAATGATTTGAATACACACGCTGTTTTGTTTGCCGCTAAGGAAAATACCGGAGATAAACAAAATAATCTTACACCGGATAATAAAGGAGTTAAATTCCCGACAGTTGATGCTGTGAATGGCGCTATTGGTGATATCAATAAAGCTATTGTTATCATTAACGGACAGCTGGTATAATTAGGAACATATCGGATTATGCGGAATTAACGAAGACTTAAAATCAAAATACTTTTATATGGCAACTTTATCAGAAATAAAAGCCTGGTTTAAAACCGGATTAAAACCATCTCAATTTCAATTTTGGTTGGCATGGGATTCGTTTTGGCATAAAGAAGAGGGAATTCCGCAAGCGAATATTCTGGATCTTGAAACGGATCTTTCTAACAAAGCAAATCAGAATGGCGGTAATGTTTTTACCGGAAAACAAACGATAGAAGGTAATCTGGAATTAAAAGGTACTGTAAAACAGCTGTTTGAAAGCTATATTCGTTATGGTGAACCGGAACTGGATAGTATGTATTTCGATGAAAGTAATCTTATGCCGGAATACCCGCAATTTGACAATCTGTTCTTTTTTACCGTTGCTCCGGATAGTTTTGATATTAATATACAAAGTGAAACGATTACGGTTCGGTTATTGGTTGATGGTAATTTCGGAGATTACGTTTTTACTAAGAATGAATCTTTTGGTACAACAACCGGCTACGGACCGATGTGGACAATGCCGGCATTAACCGGCTATACTTCTATTTCTTTAGAAGGGGCATATGTAAGTCAAATAGCGCCTAGCATCGTTAAATTAAACCTACCCGCTGATAAGGATGGTATGGGGAAATTTCTATATAATAATGTCGTTCAGGTACAGCCAAACGGAACGCTTAAAGCCGTGGTACCAACAATACCCGATATTAGAGAGGTACTCGCAATCAGTGGTAACAGCATTAATACAGCTATCAATTTTTGGTCCGGCGACGGCCTGACTCGTAATATTGTCAGCGGAAGAGGCTCCTTTATCGGTTATAATGTGTATGATAACGATTGGAATGGTCGGTTTGGATCGTATACAGTAGACGGAATGCACTTTAATACCTATCCTAATAATCCGACTTATAAATATGATGTGGAGGTAGTGCCTAATAAAACACAGGCTAATACAAATAAAGTTGAGGTGGTATTACCCAAAAAAGACGGTCACTTACCGGTTAAATCGGAACTGCCGGCTTTGATGCATCGAACAATCGCTACCACGGCGACAGCATTAAACGATCAGCAATTACTCGCCTTAATAACACCGTTAGATAATACCGGCGGCGATTATAAAGCCTTACATACAACATTGGTTTATAATGGTACTGCAAATGCAACCTGGATGATTCCGGTAGAAAGTTTTGGCAGTTATCGTTATACCATTATCAATAACACCGGATATGCCATAACAATTAACAGAGCCGGTATAACAACATTTTGGATTGGAGGGGTGTCCAATACTTCAGTCACGATTCCGGCAAACGGATGGGCGGAGATTGTGGGTAGTGAAAAAGAAAACAGATTCTATTTCAGGATTTTTTAAAAAAGGAGCTACAATCGTAAAAAACAGGATTAAAAACGGAATATTAATCGGAAAACCAGTAGAAAAAGAATGGGAACAATTGCAGATAAATTAACCTATTTAGGTCAGACCAAATCGGAAATAAGGGATGCTATCCTATCAAAAGGGGTGACTGTTCCTACTGATACGACTTTTCGGGAGTATGCCGGAAAAATCCGTGAAATACAAGCTGAAAACGAAGGAGAAGACCCGAATGTATGGACGCGCCCTGATGATTGGCTGCCGATCAAACATAAAGTGGCTGTCGGAGATCAGAAGTTTGTAGGATTACACGCGATATTGGAAGACAGTAACTTTATTTCGCTTTCGGCTACCGGAAATTACACGGTGGATTGGGGGGATGGTGTCGTTGAAAATTTTGCTTCCGGTGTTCAGGCGGATCATATATATTCATACGATATTTTCCCGGGAACAGAAACTACCGGAGGTTACCGTCAGGCTATTGTAACGGTTATACCACAAGCCGGACACAATTTGACAGGCCTTAATTTACAGAGTAAACACCGTCAGACCGGATTGAATATGTTTTACAGTACCGGATGGCTGGATATCAAAATAAGCAGTCAATACATTGCCAATCTTATTGTTGGCGGAACAACGGTCACTCATGGTTATTTAGAAGCGTTTTACTTGGCTGGAAGCAATTTAATAACAGATTATACTAAGCTTTTTTCAATGTGTAGAGTCTTGGAATCTGTATTATTTGATGATACTTCAAAAGGGACAACTTTTAGTTTTATGTTTGAAAGTTGTGCAGCTTTGAAAACCATTGCGTTACCGGATACTTCAAAAGGCGGAAGTTTTAATTATATGTTTACCGGATGTAATGCCCTGAGTACTATTTTGTCGTTAGATACTTCAAGCGGAGTTAATTTTAACTACATGTTTGTAGGTTGCGGATCTTTAACAACAGTGCCGTTATTAAATACATCCAATGGGATATACTTCAATAATATGTTTGACAGCTGTACGAAGTTGCGAAATATACCTCAGTTCGATACCGCAAAAGGGATCTATTTTGAATATATGTTTGCTTCATGTAGTTCTTTAAAAACCATTCCGTTATTGAATACAGCAAACGGATTAGGTTTTAACGGGATGTTTATGGCCTGCCGCTCGTTGCAAAGCATTCCGTTATTAAATACATCAAAAGGAACACGTTTTAGCGGGATGTTTTTTTCCTGTAATAATTTGAAAAGAGTTCCCTTATTGGACACGTCAAGCGGAACAAATTTTGGAAATATGTTCGAAGGATGCGGCTCTTTAAAAACAGTCCCTTTATTAAATACTTCGAAAGGAACCGTTTTCGTGTCAATGTTTATGTCATGCGGCTCATTACAAATAATCCCGTTATTGGATACCTCAAACGGAAGCGATTTTTCCGGTATGTTTTTATACTGTTCTATTTTGCAAAATGTACCGAGGTTAAATGTCGCTAACGGAACAAAATTTAATGAAATGTTCAGTTATTGCAGATCATTAAGTAAGGCCACATTACGAGGTCTCAAAAATGCAATTTCCTACGAAAATTGTAAAATTTCACATACTGCCCTGGTCGATATTTTTAACAATTTAGGATCAGGCGTAACAGCAACAACGATCACCATAACCAATAATTGGGGCACATCATTATTAACAGCACAAGAACGGGCTATTGCCACCGATAAAGGCTGGACAATCATAGGATAAAAGCCAAACGAACAATAGGAATCATTATAGTGAAAACAACCTGCCTCTTGAGGTAGCGGATTCCTATTGCATAATAATTTTATAAAATACAAGCATAATATGGCAACACCATTTTACAATATACTGCAATGGTTCTTACAAGGTAAGAAACCGACGCAGTCCAATTTTGAAGAAACATTTCGATCATTTTGGCACAAAGAAGAAGCGATACCAACGAATACAATCGAAGGATTAGATCAGATATTGAACCAAAAAACAGATAAAACGGCATTTGGAACACATCTTACTGATGAACAGGCTCATACTGTTCTGTTTGTATCTAAAGAAAACACTGGAAACAAACAAAATAGTCTGACGCCGGATAATACAGGAACCAAGTTTCCTACGGTGGATGCTGTAAATGGCGCTATTACGACAATAGGAAATGCGATTGATGTGATTAACGGACAAATAGTATAATAAAATGGGAACAATTGCAGATAAATTAACCTATTTAGGGCAGACCAAATCGGAAATACGGGATGCTATCATTTCAAAAGGGGTGAGTGTTCCGGCGAATACCACTTTTCGGGAATATGCCGGAAAAATACGGGCAATAGGAGCCGGAAGCGAAGGAGAAGAACCGGATGTATGGAAGCGCCCCGGCGATTGGTTGCCGATAGAGAGTAAAGTAGTAGCCGGCGATCATAAGTTTGTAGGGTTATACGCAATATTTGAAGAAGGAAATTTTATTTCACTTTCGGCTACCGGAAATTATACGGTAGACTGGGGCGATGGTGTAGTTGAAAATTTTGCTTCCGGTGTTCAGGCGGATCATAGCTATTCATACGATGCTTTTCCGGGTACGGAGAGTACTGAGGGTTACCGACAGGCTGTTGTAACGGTTACTCCACAAGCCGGACAAAATCTGACCGGTATCAATTTACAGTGCCAACACCGCCAGTCCGGATTGAATATTATTTACAGCACCGGATGGCTGGATATCCGAATAAGCGGAGAAAATATAGTAAACCTAAGTGTAGGCGGATCTACATCAAACCATAGGTATTTACAAGCATTTTGCTTTTTGGGGAAGAATGGAATAACCGATTTTAATCGTCTGTTTTCTGGATGCTATGACTTGCAATTCGTCCCGTTATTTGATACTTCAAAAGGAAAAGACTTTAGTTATATGTTCCAGTTGTGTTCATTACTACAGTCGGTTCCGTTATTGGATACAGCCGGAGGAACCGATTTTAGCTATATGTTTCAGGGATGTTCATTATTACAGTCGGTTCCGTTATTCGATACTTCCAACGGGACTAATTTTAGCTATATGTTTATTTCATGTTATAAGTTAAAATCTATTCCGCTGTTCAATACGGGCAAAGGAACGAGTTTCCGTTACATGCTTTCATCGTGTTATGCTATAAAATCAACGCCCTTATTGGATACCTCAAACGGGACTAATTTTAGTTATATGTTTTCAGCGTGTTATGCACTGGAAAATATTCCGGTATATAATACCTCAAAAGGAGCTTATTTTAATTACATGTTTCAAAGTTGTATTTCTTTAAAGAGTATTGCTTTATCTGATACTTCAAAAGGGGTTAATTTCGGAAATATGTTCCAGGGTTGTACTTTGCTGAAAACAGGGCCGATAATGAACACATCAAACGGAACCGATTTCAGAAACCTGTTTTACAGCTGCCCGACTTTACAATCAATTCCGTTTTACGACACTTCTAAAGGAACAAATTTTAATTATACTTTCGGAAGTTGCCCATCACTGAAAACGATTCCGTTGCTGAATACTTCGAACGGGACTACTTTTATCGGAATGTTTTCATTCTCGAACATGTTACGTACGATTCCTTTACTGGATACTTCAAAAGGAGCCGATTTCAGTACGATGTTTACAGGATGTTATACCTTAGAAACACTTCCGTCATTGAATATTTCAAACGGAACGACATTGACTGGTATGCTGACCAATTGCGGAGCACTGAGCAAAGCACCTTTTTCAGGAACGAAAAATTCGATTTCATATGAGAATTGTAAACTTTCCCGAACAGCCTTGGTTGATGTTTTTAACAAATTAGCATCGGGCGTAACGGCTAAAACGATAACCATAACCAATAACTGGGGCGCACCGTTACTAACTGCGCAGGAACGAGCTATTGCCACCAATAAAGGCTGGACAATTATAGGATAAAACCGCACCGGATAATCCGAATCATTTAATGGAAATAACCTGCCTCCGGTTAAGGTAGCGGATCCCTATTGCCTAATAATTTTGATCAAATACAAACAGAATATGGTAACACCACTTTACAACATATTGCAATGGTTCTTACAAGGTAAGAAACCGACGCAGTCCAATTTTGAAGAAACATTCCGATCTTTTTGGCATAAAGAAGAAGCAATACCGACAGCTAAAATTGAAGGATTGGATCTGACACTAAACCAAAAAACGGATAAAACAGCATTTGGAGCACATCTTACTGATGAGCAGGCTCATACTGTTCTGTTTGCGGCTAAAGAAAATAGTGGAAACAAACAAAATAGTCTGGCATCAGACAATACAGGAACAAAGTTCCCTACGGTGGATGCTGTAAATGGCGCAATAGTGACGATCGGTGATGCGATTGATGCAATTAACGGGCAAATAGTATAATGAAATGGGAACAATTGCAGATAAATTAACCTATTTAGGTCAAACGAAAGCCGAAATACGAGATGCGATCGTCAAAAAAGGAGTTGCAGTTACTCCCGAAACGACCTTTCGGGAGTATGCCGGTAAAATACTTGAAATAAATGCGGAGGGTAACGGAAATGATCCGCTGGACTGGATCCGTCCAACCGACTGGCTTCGGATAGAGGACAGCGTAACAACCGGTGATCAGAAATTCGTCGGATTACATGCAATATCGGAAGATAGTAATTTTATTTCCTTTACTGCTACAGCCGATTATACGGTAGATTGGG
The DNA here is from genome assembly GCF_024496085.1 of Flavobacterium cerinum. Lineage (NCBI taxonomy): Bacteria > Pseudomonadati > Bacteroidota > Flavobacteriia > Flavobacteriales > Flavobacteriaceae > Flavobacterium > Flavobacterium cerinum. The sequence continues at coordinate 1,101,393 of NZ_CP101751.1, forward strand.
GAGATGGAGTCGTGGAGAATTTTACTTCAGGAACTCAGGCGTCACATATTTATTCGTACAACTCTTTTCCGGGAACAGAAACGGCTACAGGTTACCGGCAAGCTATTGTCACGATTACACCACAAAACGGACAAAATCTTACCAGTATCAATTTACAAAAAAGACACCGACAGCCTTTACTAACGTACTACAGTACCGGATGGATGGATATTAGAATGAGCGGGCCGAAAATGACAAGTCTTGTTATTGGCGGTTCCTTAATGTATCACGGATTATTAGAAGCGTTTTGTTTTTTAGGAAACAATGAAATAACCAGCTTCCGAAGAGCCTTTTATGCCTGTCCGGTATTAGAATCCGTTATATTGGAAGACACTTCTAATGCGATTGATTTCGGTTATATGTTTGCGTCCTGTAAAGCATTGGCAAAAATCCCTTTGTTTAATACTTCAAAAGGAGAGGATTTCGGTTATATGTTTCAGGCTTGTACGTCTTTACAAAAGGTACCCGCGTTTGATACTTCCAACGGAAATAGTTTCAGCAGCATGTTTGCTACTTGTAACGCCTTAAAAACAATTCCGGAATTGAATACGGCTAACGGAAGAAGTTTTAGCGGTATGTTTTTAGAATGTACAGCATTACGAACGGTTCCGTTATTAGATACTTCCAAAGGAACGGAATTCAGGAGCATGTTTTTAGGATGTACACTTTTACGCAATATTCCGCCTTTAGACACAACCAGTGGGATTGAATTTATAAGTATGTTTTCATCCTGTGTGGTATTACGAACAATACCGGTATTGAATACAGCTAAAGGACAGGAATTCAGAAGTATGTTTCATTCCTGCAGCGCATTGGAATCGGTTCCGGTATTAAAAGTAACAGAAGGTACTTTTTTTAACGATATGTTCGCGAATTGCGGATCACTAAGTAAAGCCACATTCTCAGGGACAAAACAATCCATCGCATATGACTCTTGTAAACTTTCCCGTGTTGCTTTAGTCGACATATTTAAAAATATAGCAGCCGGAGTTGTATCTAAAACGATAAACATAACCAACAACTGGGGGGCTCCGTCGCTTACAACAGAAGAAAGAGCCATCGCTACCGACAAAGGGTGGACGATTATAGGATAAAACAAAAATACCCGAATATTTTACCGCAGGTTATCGTCGATCGGAAAGCAACTGATAACGTAATGACATTCGTCTGTTACAAATTTAGTGATCGGTTTAAAACGGAATAAATCTGCGAAAATACCGGAAGATAACCCGTTCCTGTAAGGTGTAAAACGGGAATTTGAAAATTAATAAATACGAACAATTATGGAAAAATTAAAAAACTGGACGCTGTTCGCAGTAGTCATCATTTTAGCTGTTATCGATCAAACAACAGACATCATGCCGTTGTTTTTAAAACAAATTAATGCACCGGAATGGGTAGGGTCTGTTTTAAGAATAGTGGTAGCCGTTTGTGGAGCACTTAAATTACGATTACAGGAGCCGCCGGCAAAGCAAACCAATAGCGAATCCGCATCGACATTGTAACCGAAATAGTAACGGAGAAAGCAAAATCAGTGCTCCGAATTTTTAATTTTTTATCACAACGTGAATAAAAGAAAAACCAGGCCGCCTTCGGAAACCGGATTCAGATAAGGGGAATTCCGGTACAAAAACAAATGGTGGTCAAGCCCTTATAAATAGTAATGTTTATTGAATTAAAGGATAATTATGGCAAGTAAGAATATTTTAAAAGATTGGTTTAAAACGGGTTTGTATCCAACACAATCTCAGTTTTGGGAATGGATGGAAAGCTACTGGCATAAAGATGATATTATCCCACAGGCAAAAATTCAGAATCTTAAAACGGATCTTGATAACAAAGCAGAAAAAGCAGCGCTTGGTGCCCATGCAACAGATGCAAATGCCCATGCTGACTTATTCGCTAAGGCTGCAACACCCTATCGATTTTTACCGGTTTTCCCCACAACTGATACTTCAGAATTACAAATCGAGGAACTTAAAAATGCCACGCTAAATGCCGTGATGTATTTAGGCCAGATCGATATGAATGTAATACAATTGGATCCGGTAACCGGAACGCTGTCGAACTGGGATTTTAGAGCAAACACACAATATATAATACTTTATACAAAACGATAGTATGAAAATCAATGAACAAGGTAAAACAATTAAGACAGGAGATGAAGTAATAAATACGGAGTTTCGTGGTGGTATAAGTGCTACAACTGTTATGCAGGTTCCTGAGGATTCTGAAGCTCATTTATTACCCAATATTGAGCTTAAGAGACGTATTCGTTTTAATCCGGAAACGGGAAAGTTCGAGGGACATAATGGAACCGAATGGACAGCACTTGGATTTGATCAGCAATTAAAAAATGCAGTTGACTTCCTAACAGGGGAAGTGACGAATAAAGCGGATCTTGTAGATGGAAAAATCCCGCTTTCACAAATTAACGACGCTCTGGTTGGAGCAGTTAATTATCAGGGAACGTATGATGCAGCAACCAATAGTCCGGCTTTACCGGTTGCATCGGCTAATAAAGGAAAATACTGGGTAGTAAATGTAGTAGGAACACAACAGGGTGAAAATTTTAAAATTGGTGACTGGGTTATTTCTAATGGTGTTAATTGGGGACGTGTACCGAAAGCATTAGACGTAGATAGCACACCAACTGTAGGAAGCAATAATGCTATTTCGAGTGGCGGTGTTGCTACAGCATTGGCTGCAAAGGCGAATACTGTTGAGGTACAGACCGGATTGGATACTAAAGCAAATTTAGTGTATGTAAATGCAGGGTTACTGACCAAAGCGGATATAACGGATCTAAACCTAAAGGCGAATATAACCGACTTGAATTTAAAGGCAAACACAATTGATGTTGATAACAAGTTAACATTAAAAGCGAGTATCGCCGACTTAAATTTAAAAGCAAACATTCTTGATGTCGATGCAAAATTATCGGAAAAGATTGGCGCTGTTGAATTAGAAGAAGGTCTGGCAATCAAAGCAAATAAGGATGATTTAACATCCGGATTGGCAACTAAAGCGAGTATCGCCGACTTAAATTTAAAAGCAAACATTCTTGATGTTGATGCGAAATTATCGGAAAAGATCGGTGTTGTCGAATTGGAAGAAGGTCTGGCAATCAAAGCAAATAAGGATGATTTAACATCCGGATTGGCAACTAAAGCGAGTATTGCTGATTTGAATTTAAAGGCAAACGCTATTGATGTTGATAACAAGTTAACATTAAAAGCGAGTATCGCCGACTTAAATTTAAAAGCAAACATTCTTGATGTTGATGCGAAATTATCGGAAAAGATCGGTGTTGTCGAATTGGAAGAAGGTCTGGCAATCAAAGCAAATAAGGATGATTTAACATCCGGATTGGCAACTAAAGCGAATATCGCTGATTTGAATTTAAAGGCAAACGCTATTGATGTTGATAACAAGTTAACATTAAAAGCGAGTATCGCCGACTTAAATTTAAAAGCAAACATTCTTGATGTTGATGCGAAATTATCGGAAAAGATCGGTGTTGTCGAATTGGAAGAAGGTCTGGCAATCAAAGCAAATAAGGATGATTTAACATCCGGATTGGCAACTAAAGCGAGTATCGCTGATTTGAATTTAAAGGCAAACACAATTGATGTTGATAACAAGCTGACATTAAAAGCGAGTATCGCCGACTTAAATTTAAAAGCAAACATTCTTGATGTCGATGCAAAATTATCGGAAAAGATTGGCGCTGTTGAATTAGAAGAAGGTCTGGCAATCAAAGCAAATAAGGATGATTTAACATCCGGATTGGCAACTAAAGCGAGTATCGCCGACTTAAATTTAAAAGCAAACATTCTTGATGTTGATGCAAAATTATCGGAAAAGATCGGCGCTGTTGAGTTAGAAGAAGGTTTAGCTATAAAAGCGAATGCCAGTGATGTTGATAACAAGTTTGCCGCAACATCAATTATTATCGAAGACGGTTTAGCTGCAAAAGCAAATAAAACGGATTTAGCTTCCGGCTTAGCGACTAAAGCAAACATAACGGATTTAAATCTAAAAGCGAATATAACTGACCTGAACTTAAAAGCTAATATTCTTGATGTCGATGCGAAATTATCGGAAAAGATCGGCGCTGTTGAGTTAGAAGAAGGTTTAGCTATAAAAGCGAATGCGAGTGATGTTGATAATAAGTTTGCAGCAACATCAATTATTATCGAAGACGGTTTAGCTGCAAAAGCAAATAAAACGGACTTAACTTCCGGCTTAGCGACTAAAGCTAACGTAACGGATTTAAATCTAAAAGCGAATATAACCGACTTAAATTTAAAGGCAAACGTTATCGATGTTGATAACAAGTTAGCTTTAAAAGCCTCGATAACAGACGTTGATACGAAATTATCAGTAAAAGCGAATGTTCTTGAAGTTAATGCCCAATTAGCCGAAAAAGTTAGCTTAACAGAACTGGAGGAAGGTTTAGCTGAAAAAGCGAATGCGAGTGATGTTGATAACAAGTTTGCCGCAACGTCCATTATTATCGAAGACGGTTTAGCTGCAAAAGCAAATAAAACGGATTTAACTTCCGGCCTAGCAACTAAAGCAAACGTTACAGATTTAAATCTAAAAGCGAATATAGCCGACTTGGATTTAAAGGCGAATACAATTGATTTAACATCCGGATTGGCAACTAAAGCGAGTATCGCCGACTTAAATTTAAAAGCAAACATTCTTGATGTTGATGCGAAATTATCGGAAAAGATCGGTGCTGTTGAGTTAGAAGAAGGTTTAGCTATAAAAGCGAATGCGAGTGATGTTGATAACAAGTTTGCCGCAACGTCAATTATTATCGAAGACGGTTTAGCTACAAAAGCAAATAAAACGGATTTAGCTTCCGGCTTAGCGACTAAAGCAAACGTTACAGATTTAAATCTAAAAGCGAATATAACCGACTTAAATTTAAAAGCAAACATTCTTGATGTTGATGCGAAATTATCGGAAAAGATCGGTGTTGTCGAATTAGAGGAAGGTTTAGCTATAAAAGCGAATGCGAGTGATGTTGATAACAAGTTTGCCGCAACGTCAATTATTATCGAAGACGGTTTAGCTGCAAAAGCAAATAAAGCGGACTTAACTTCCGGCTTAGCGACTAAAGCAAACATAACAGACTTAAATCTAAAAGCGAATATAGCCGACTTGGATTTAAAGGCGAATACAATTGATTTAACATCCGGATTGGCAACTAAAGCGAGTATCGCTGATTTGAATTTAAAGGCAAACACAATTGATGTTGATAACAAGCTGACATTAAAAGCGAGTATCGCCGACTTAAATTTAAAAGCAAACATTCTTGATGTCGATGCAAAATTATCGGAAAAGATTGGCGCTGTTGAACTGGAAGAAGGTCTGGCAATCAAAGCAAATAAGGATGATTTAACATCCGGATTGGCAACTAAAGCGAGTATCGCTGATTTGAATTTAAAGGCAAACACAATTGATGTTGATAACAAGCTGACATTAAAAGCGAGTATCGCCGACTTAAATTTAAAAGCAAACATTCTTGATGTTGATGCAAAATTATCGGAAAAGATTGGCGCAGTTGAATTGGAAGAAGGTCTGGCAATCAAAGCAAATAAGGATGATTTAACATCCGGATTGGCAACTAAAGCGAGTATCGCCGACTTAAATTTAAAAGCAAACATTCTTGATGTTGATGCAAAATTATCGGAAAAGATCGGTGCTGTTGAGTTAGAAGAAGGTTTAGCTATAAAAGCGAATGCGAGTGATGTTGATAACAAGTTTGCCGCAACATCAATTATTATCGAAGACGGTTTAGCTGCAAAAGCAAATAAAACGGACTTAACTTCCGGCTTAGCGACTAAAGCAAACGTAACGGATTTAAATCTAAAAGCGAATATAACCGACCTGAACTTAAAAGCAAACATTCTTGATGTTGATGCAAAATTATCGGAAAAGATCGGTGCTGTTGAGTTAGAAGAAGGTTTAGCTATAAAAGCGAATGCGAGTGATGTTGATAACAAGTTTGCCGCAACGTCCATTATTATCGAAGACGGTTTAGCTGCAAAAGCAAATAAAACGGACTTAACTTCCGGCTTAGCGACTAAGGCAAATGTTACCGATTTAAATTTAAAAGCGAATATAACCGACTTAAATTTAAAGGCAAACGTTATCGATGTTGATAACAAGCTAGCCTTAAAAGCAAGTATAACGGATGTTGATACTAAGTTGGCAAGTAAAATCAGTGCCGTTCAATTAGAGGAAGGTTTAGCTGAAAAAGCAGATAAAGAGGATTTAGTTACAAGTTTGACTATGAAAGCTAACGTAGCGGATCTGAATGCAGGATTAGCTACCAAAGCGAATGTAACGGATTTGAATGCTAAAGCGAACATAACCGACTTAAATCTAAAAGCCAACGCATTCGATGTTGATGTAAAATTAGCGACAAAAGTAAGCGCAACGGAATTCAGTGAAGGCCTTGCTTTAAAAGCAGATACTGCGGATATGAATACAAAATTATCCGCAAAAGCAAATGTAACCGATCTGAACGCAAAAGCCAATACAGTTGATGTTGATAACAAATTAGCGACAAAAGTAAGCGCAACGGAATTCAGTGAAGGTCTGGCTTTAAAAGCAGATACTACGGATATGAATACAAAATTATCCGCAAAAGCCAATGTAACCGATCTGAATGCAAAAGCGAATACGGTTGATGTTGATAACAAATTAGCAACAAAAATAAGTACAACGGAATTCAGTGAAGGCCTTGCTTTAAAAGCAGATACTGCGGATATGAATACAAAATTATCCGCAAAAGCCAATGTAACCGATCTGAACGCAAAAGCCAATACAGTTGATGTAAATGCAGGGTTAGCCGGGAAAGCGAATGTAGCTGATCTGAACGCAAAAGCGAATACGGTTGATGTAAATGCGGGGTTAGCAGGTAAAGCCAATGTGGCGGATCTGAATGCGAAAGCAAATGCTTATGATGTAGATGTAAAGTTTAATGAAACAATAACCATCATACATGAAGGATTGGCTGAAAAAGCAAATTCATCGGATATGGATTCAAAACTGAATCAAATCAAAGTTGATGTCAGTTCAGGCTTGGCTATTAAAGCAAATACCGCCGATATGAATGCTAAGTTATCGGACAAAGCTAACGTATCCGATCTGAATGCGAAAGCCAATACAGCCGATGTTAATGCCGGATTGGCAATCAAAGCGAATGCTAACGAAGTATATGCCAGATTAGATGGAAAAGCAAATGCGAATGAAGTTGATGCAAGATTCGCCGAAACAACTAACATTCTATATAGTAACCTGGGGTCTAAAGTAGATGCATATGGAACTTTAAATGTTAAAAGAAGCCTTGAATACGGAGAAAATTTAGACGAATATAGAGCAACGGGAATTTATACACAAAATTCTGATGAGGCAGCCAGAACAGGACATAATTACCCTTTAGGCCAGGCCGGTAAGTTAGAAGTAGTCCAAAACTACAAAGACGAAGCAATGTCTTACCAAACCTATCATAGTTATGGAGGGAATAATACCATCTATTATCGGGCCTTTTATAATGGTGACTGGTCATCTTGGAAAGCCATGGGCGGTGGCGGCGGTGGAGATTATCTGCAAAAAAACGGAGATGACATAAAATATGGCAATCTGGGTGTTGAAGGTGTTTTCGCAACTACGAATAAAGATCATGGCCATTCTGTGAGGATAGAAATGACTGGTGACGAGTCTCCGAATATTCAGGGAAGTGATTATGAACAGGGAAAACCTAAAGATATCAGTTTCCAAAGAGAAGGAGGTAATATCGGAATCGGTACGCCGTGGCCGGTAGCAAGGTTAGATGTTAACGGAACGGGTAATTTCTCAGGAGAAGTAAATATCCCTGCTGCCACAACGCGTGGTAGTGCAGTTAACTTAGGACAATTAGGAATTGAACCGGGTGATGAGAATGAAAAAGGATATTTAAAAACCCTTACATTCCGTTATAACGATAAAGATAATGGAAGATATCATGACAGTGATCTGATAGGAGCGAGATTAAAATACATCATCTACTTTAGAAGTGATGATGGGAAAAACTTCAACCCTTATATTCTGGAACCACAAATGTATCAGTTCAACGATAAAGAAGGAATTCTTTCATTCATTATGGCAGAACGAAGTCATCTGATCGTAAATTATATCAAAAGGTATTACTAAAATTTGAAAACCTCACAGCAGATCTAAATCAGCCTGTGAGGTTTTTTTAAGCAAATCATAAGAACCGGATAAACCCTATCCGGAAAGGTCGTTTTGTGTTTTTTTTACTCATTTATGAAATATTGTAATTGACTGAAAACAAATATATTACTTGTTTTTAAACGACAAAATTTACCACTTACTGCAACTACTGAAACCATCGCTCTGAAAACTGTTTTTTCAGGAAAAAAAGAGTGAATTTTGAATTTCAGAATTATAAAAAACAAACACTAAAATTACAATGGAGTCAAAAAAATTACAAGAAATATTCAGTTATCTGGAACAAGTAATTATCTGGCGAATTAATAATCCTGAAAAGGATTTCAATATAGAAGGACCTGGATTTAGTACTAGTGACCATGAAGGCTTTCCACTAGGAGACTATATCTCGGAGAAAAAGCTTGCCCGTCATGAAGTTGTCATTCTCTTACTGGCACTGATGCCAAAATTGGACCCGGCGTTGTTACGACGCATATACCTGGAGGTACCCAATAGCGTATTGTTTGATTTATGTACAACCAATGATAACGGCAGGCTTTTCTTTCCAACTCTCGAAGCAATACAATATATTTTAGGAGGAAGCAGCATCTCAGGCAGATTAGAGGTGCTGAAATATTTTGATGAGTCAAATATATTAATAAAAGAAAATACCGTCAATTTGTTAGGACATGATGAAAATGCAACAAGTAATAAAATAAATATTTCCCAGGAGGCTTTTAACCGTATCCTGTTAGGAGTGGAATTATTGCCGAAAATGAGCAAAGATTTCCCGGCTGAGCAAATACACACCCATAGATCGTGGAATGACCTCATACTTCCCCAAGCCACACTAAACGAACTTCAAAGTATTGAAGCCTGGTACAGTAGCGGACATATACTCATGGAAGAATGGGATATGCAGAAGACTTTAAAACCGGGCTTCAGGGTGCTGTTTTACGGAGATCCGGGGACAGGAAAAACACTGGCGGCCAGCCTTCTGGGGAAATATACAGACCGACCTGTATTTAGAATTGACGTTTCGATGTTGGTGTCTAAATATATCGGAGAAACCGAAAAGCACCTGGCAAAGCTTTTCGATAAAGCAGAAAATAAAAATTGGATTCTGTTTTTTGATGAAGCCGATTCTATTTTCGGAAAACGAACCAATGTTCGCGATGCACATGATAAATATGCTAATCAGGAAGTTTCATACCTCTTACAACGTATCGAAACCTTCTCCGGATTGGTCATATTGGCATCCAACTATAAAAATAATATGGATAAAGCCTTTACGCGACGCTTTCATAGTTGTATCAGATTTAACAGCCCTAGGTATGAAGAGCGTCTGCGTATCTGGCAACAGAATCTGCCGAAACAATTAAATATGGAAGGTATAGATATCGATCAGATAGCGATGCGCTATGAACTTACCGGGTCGAATATCATGAATATTATCCAGGATGTCAGTTTGAAAACAATTGCATCCAAATCGCCCGACTATAGCGTGAGTCAGGATGTCCTACTGGAAAGTATCCAAAAAGAATATTTAAAAGAAGACCGAATATTCGCATAAACTGCTTCGTCAGTTAAATACCTCAAAAAACAACCAAGTGTCTGATTATTGATTTTCAGACAATCCTGTGTTATACAAAGTGTAACGTATAACGTTACACTTTGTATAGCGCAAAATCGTATTGCAAAACCAAGAAAAAATGAATAATAATGAACGCAGAGAAAGAGAGTAATCCGAAGAATGTAGCGCAAAAGAAAGATCAGAAACAGGCAGCGGTTTTGCCTTTTTCACTGCGCGAAACTGAGAATGCGAATTCTCAGACGCAGGACCCCGACGGAGCGATAAAAGAAGCTTCTGTTGAGGGCAAAAGCCCGTTGACCGGTAGCGATAATGTTCCGGTTGTTCACGGTTCCGATCCCGCTTATTCCGACGGTTCCGAAAAAATGCACCGCGAACTTCAATCCAGCCTTGAAAAAACGGGCGGACTAGACCATCCGGAAACAAAACAGGCTGAGAAGGACTATAAAAGTACGTTGGGAATTAGTGAATTAAGAAATTATAATGATATTAAGTCCGGTACCTATATTCCGAAAAACCCGGAAGCAAAGGTAGCGGAAACGACAGTATCGGCTCCGGTAACCAAAAATGATGGAAAAATTGCAGACAAAACAGTTGCGCCTGTTGAAACTGCGGTAACTCCGGAAGCAGTTGGAAATCAGGTTGCCGTAGATAAAACGGTAGAGCAGCAACCGCCGGCTGAAGGAAAACAGGATGTTGCGCCGGCAGTACAACCTAAAAAGCAAACAACACCATCGCCGGCTGCAACTTCAAAAGGAGAAGCTGTAAAACCGGCTAAAGAAACAAAACAAGTAAAAATTTCAAATACAGGTAAGCCGGGTGATCTTCTGACGGATTTATCGAATACATCTGCAACTGAATTGGCTCGGAACTTTAATGCCGTTCAAAAAGCAAGTGCAGGAGCCTTGAATAATCAGAATAAAGAAGCGGAAAATAGCCAGCCAAAACTAAATGAAGCTCAGGGAAGTGCTTTTAGTGATAAGGCGAAAAATAATAAGAATAAGAACAATAAGAATAAAAATAGTTCCAAATCAAAAACGGCTAAAAAGACGGTTAAAGCTGCTGCTCCGAAAAAAGCGTCGAAAGACATAGCATTCCCGGAAAAAGAACCGTTGAAAAAAACAACATATTCGTTTCAAACAGGTGGCGACAAAAAAGCACCGATTGATAAACAGGCAAAAAGTCAATTTGACGCGGTACGTTTAAATACATCCGGAATTCCGACAAGAATGAAGGAAAATGCGAATCTGGAGCTTACGGGTGACGCATCTGTTGAGCATTTAGCAATTGAACAAAATGATGCAAGTCACGATGTTAGTAGTAAAAAGAATCACGCGGAACAGGATATTCAAAAAGACTACGGTGAGCATGATATCATCAAAAAACCGGGGAATGATATTCTTAAGTCGAAACATAAGTTCAAATCGAAGAATGTTAAAAGTAAACCGGTCAAAGGATTTAAGACCGAAGGATTTGACGCAGAAATGCTCAATGCTCATTTTGACCCTGAAATCCAGACTAAAATCGGAGCAGAAAAGAGTAAGTATGATGCCGCTGAAATAGAGCATGATCAAAAGGTTTTTGCTGAAGAAAAAGCGGCCGAAACAAAAGTTGAAAACGAGAAAAGTAAATCAAAAGAAAGACAGTTAAAATCAGTCAGAGAAGCACAGGGTGATGTCGATAAATCACGACTTGAATGGCAGAATGAATTAGACAAAACGGAATCTGATTTTGCTAAAAAATCGGGCGAACAGGCTAAAACAACCATGGGTAAAATCCAGACGGAAAAAACAGCCGGAGAAGCAAAAGCGCAGGGACATATCAATAAAGCTAATGATGATGCACTGAAAGAAAAACAAAAAGCAGATAGAGACGCAGAAAAGAAAAAAGCGGAAGAGGAAAAATCAAGCGGCGGTTTCTTCGGATGGGTTGCCGACAAGGCTTCAGCATTTATCAATGCGCTTAAAGATGCCCTAAACGTTATTTTTACCAAATTACGTGCAGCGGTTAAAGCTATTTTTGACCTTGCGAAAAAATTAATGCTCGAGGCATTGGAATTCGCCCGAAAAGCAATTGTAAACATTATTAAAGGTTTCGGTGCTCTTCTGAAAAAATTCCTGGATGTTGCTTTAGCAGCTTTCCCGGCTATTCGTGATCGTCTGAAAGCAAAAATCGATCAATTTGTCAATGCTGCTGAAAAATATGTTAATCAAGCATTTGATCAATTTAAAAAAGCGGTAATAGCTATTATGGACTTCCTGGCTTCGGTAGTTGATGCATTACTGGATGCTCTACAGAGTTTCTATGACTTTATTCTTGATGGGATTAATTTTATTGTGTCCGGAATACTGAAAATAATGGAAGGGCTTTACAATTTAGGTGTTTCCGCAGTAATGATGCCGGATAATTTTATGGGTCAGCTTTCTGAAGAATTCTTAGGAATGGATGTAACTAAACCATTGCCTTTTGAAAAAACAGGTATGCCTGAAGGAGGAGGATCTGCATCCGGGTCTGACTCCGAGTACTCTGAATTGTTAGGAAAGAATTCTTATGAAGAAGATGATTTCCATGTCGATCCTGTAACCAGTGATTTGGCATTAAGTCCGGAAATCTTAGCGCAATTACAAAATGGTGACGGCGAGATTCATTTCGGAGAAAATAATAATACAATGGATGGCTTTAAAGAATCTTTCGGTTCATCGGAGCAAACAGAAACTGCTCCGACACAAGGAGGAGAAGGCTTGGATGTTCCTGCTGATCCATATGCTCAGGCCGACTGGTTTATTAAATATCAAAACAGTCAGGCACCTATGGATACTTCGCAAAGCAGTTCCGGAAAAGAAGCGGCTACTGCCAATTCAATGCCGGAAGAGATGAAACTTGTTGGACCATGGACACCAGGTGTTCGTTTGTACTACCTGAAAGAACAAATGTGGGCTGGAATTAAAAAGAACTGGGAAGATAACAAATGGAAATATATTGGGATTGGAGCCGCCATAGTTATTGGAATTACAGCGTTGGCCATTCTGACAGCAGGAGCTATTTTCGCTCTTATTCCACCGGCATTACAGATTTTCGCAGCGATCATGATGGCAGTAGCTATCGCAAAAGCAAGCGGATTCTTCAAAACTTTTATGACCGACGGTTGGGTTGGAAATTTTGCAGCAGCAGCAGTAGCATTGGCACGAGCAATTGTAATTATTTTGGTGGAGTTGATTTTTATTCTTTTATTTGATTCTGCAGCACTGTTTAAAGTGTTGAAAACAGCTGCTAAAGGTGGTGTAAAAGGTGTCGTTAACCTGACTAAGACAGGAATTAAAAGTACGCTTCAAGCAGGTAAGAGTGCTTTTGTCGCTACCGGTAAAGGGTTTGTAAAACAAGCCGGTAAAGTAAAGTTCTTTGTAGAAGGTCTAGGAAAAGGAGTTGCCAAAGGAGCTAAAAGCTTAGACGAACTGGGTGAAGGCTTGGCAAAACGCTTTAAGTTTAAAGGGTTTAAAATCGTTGTAAAAGGGTTTAGATTCAGTCTTTACGGAAGTATCAACCCATGGGTTTTATTAGCCAATGGTGAGGTTAAAAAAGTAAAAAACAATCAGATTACAGGTAGTTCTAAAGTTGGAAGTGTTGTAAAAGTTGGAGGTAATGATGCCATCGTTGTCGGATCTAAAGGAACAATAAAAGATGCATCCAAGTCCGGTTTTGTTGATGATTTGATAAAAGGTATCGATAATTCTAAGCAAGCAGGAAAAGTAGGGGATGAGGTATTTGAAAGTAGTAAAAAAGTCTATGACGAATTACTAGAGGCTAGTAAAGACTCTAAAGGCGTTGTTGGTAAGAATATCGAAGCTGTAGCAGCTAAGATATCTAAAAAAGGAGGAGTGCCACGTAATCCGAATTTTAGGCCAGATTTCTTTAAATTTTTAGAAAGTCAAGGTCTGAAACTCTCTGAAAATGCTAAAAAATTCATTGCAGTACACCATATTGTGCCTAATTCCCTAAAAGGAATTGAAGAAATAGCGGACTTTTTATCTGATATGGGGCATAATATTGATGAGGTTATAAATGCAATTGGACTTCCTAGAATCGATCTAGATCTATTGGATGAAGCAATAAAGGCACTTGATGATAGTATTGATGTTTTAAAAAATACAAAACACGTTGATGAAGTCAAAGAAACTTTAAAATTAGCGGATGATGTTGATATTAATGAACTGAAAAGAATAGTTAAAGAACTAGAAAGTATCAAAGATGCATCTATCCACTCTGTTAAAACGTATCATCCAGGCTATAATGCTATGATGAGTGAAGATATATTGAAGCTAGCAACACAGTTTGATGAATTGATAGAAGCTGGAGTTTCTAAAGCAGCAGCTATAGAAAAGTATAAGCCAATTTTTGATAAATTATTTAATTCAACAATTGATGATCTATTAAACGGAACAATAAAATTATAATTATGATGAGTTTTTATATATTAAAATCAGTAGTTGATGACGAAGATTACTTAGCTGAAAAAGTTAATGTTTCAGAAAAAGGAATGCATAAACTAAGTATTTCAGGAGTATCTTTAAAGGATAAAGAACTTAAAATTGAATTAAAGAAAAATAAAGGTAATGTTAGAAATGTTATCTCCAATTTATACGGTATTCCAATAATATCTGAGTTGATTTCAGATGTTTTATTGAGTAATTGTCCAAATGAAATTGAGTTATTTGAGGTGAAAATTGACATGAAGATAGAATCAAAGTTTTATTTTTTAAATATACTTGACAATGTAGATGCTATTGATTTTGAAAAGTCTATTTACGTGGAAATCATGCCTGAAACTAAAGTGTTATCAGAAATCACTAAGCTAGTTTTAAATAACTCTAAAGTCCAGTCAAGACATATTTTTAGGTTAAAACATTTTAGAGATGAAATTGTAGTATCTGAGGATTTAAAAAATAGACTTGAGGATTTAAAAATTTCCGAGTATAAATTTATACCAATAGAAGATTTCGAATACAAGGCAGGTCGTTTAAATAGATACTAAAACTGTTTTGTATTTCGATATATGTGACTCATTTTAAAAAGAGTAGCTGTAAAAACTCCGTAATGTCTTCTGACTTTGCGGAGTTTTTTAATTTAATAAATGCACGACTTTGTTTTTAAAAGCTAAAGACTTATTCATAATGCAACGCTTCAATCGGGTCGAGTTTTGAGGCTTTTAAAGCCGGGTAATAACCGAAAAAGATACCGGTTATAGCGCAAACCAAAAACGAAAGAATCACCGAAGACTCTGAAATCAATGTCGGCCATTGTAAAAAGTACTGAATCAGCTCGGAAGCGATGATGCCTACAATAATCCCGATTGCACCGCCCGTTAGACTGATCAATATGGCTTCTACCAGGAACTGCAATAAAATATTACGCCCGTTTGCTCCGATCGACATTCGCAAACCGATTTCCTTGGTACGCTCCGTAACCGAAACATACATAATATTCATAATCCCGATTCCGCCAATCAACAGGGAAATCCCGGAAATAGCCGTTAACAATACCGTTAATAGCTGACTCGTTGAGCTAAATGTGTTGATCAATTCTGCTTGGGTGCGTACAGAAAAATCATCATCGTCTTTTGCTTTTAACCGGTGGGATGTCCGCATGATTTGTTCGATTTCAGCAGTCGCTAATTCCGTCTGACTTTCATCGGTCGTTGAGGTATAAATATTCTGTAAATAAATCGAATTCGTGATTCGCTTTTGAACCGTACTGTAGGGCGAAATAATAATATCATCCTGATCCTGTCCGAATGCATTTTCACCCTTACTCTCCAAAATACCGATCACCCGAAACGGAATTTTATTAAACCGGATGGTCTGACCTATCGGATCGGTTCCGTTCGGGAAAATATTATCAACTACCGTTTGACCTAAAAGACAAACTTTATTTGCGATATGAATATCCGATTCTCTAAAAGCAATTCCTTCTTTTAAAGGCCAGTTTCGAATCGTTAAATAACCGATATCAACACCTTGCATGGTTGTAGGCCAGTTTAACGAACCGTTAATGGCTTGTCCTTTTGAGGATACGGCCGGCGAAACGGCATTTAAATACTTTGCTTCTTTTTTAAGTGCTTCGACATCAGCAAGGGTTAAGGTTTGTACGCTGGATATATCCAAACGCGCTCCGGCTGTAACATTACTGTTGGGACGTATCGTAATCATATTGGATCCCATACTCGACAATTGATCCTGAATGCTTTGTTTGGAACCTTGTCCGATCGCGACCATAGCAATAACAGAAGCGACACCAATAATAATCCCGAGCATCGTTAATAAGGCTCGTAGCTTATTGCGTCGTAACGCTTTTAATGCGATTAGAAAAAGATTAGCTATTCTCATAATTGTAATCGTCATCAACATGAAAATCAGCGAGCATTTGTCGTGCCGATTTGATGTTTTGGTTATAAAAATCTTTCATGATTTTGCCGTCGCGCAATGTGATGGTCCGACTGCTAAAAGCGGCGATATCGGGTTCGTGAGTGACAAAAATGATGGTTTTTCCCTGTTGGTTCAATTCCTGAATCAAAGCCATAATTTCATAGGACGTCCGGGTGTCCAGATTACCGGTGGCTTCATCGGCCAATATCATCACAGGATCATTGACTAAAGCACGGGCAATCGCTACTCTTTGTTGTTGTCCTCCTGAAAGCTGATTCGGAAAATGATCCAGTCGGTCGGCTAATTTTACCGCTTCCAGGGCTTTAATGGCTCTTTCTTTTCGCTCTTTTGACGAAATTTTCGGATTGTATAATAAAGGTAATTCGACGTTTTCTATAGCAGAAGTACGTGCCAATAAGTTATACGACTGGAATATAAAGCCGATTTTGGTATTTCTTAAGGCCGCCAATTCGTTTTTTGACAGCGATTTTACATTGACTTCGTCTAATAAGTAATTTCCGTCTGAAGGTTTATCCAGACAACCTAAGATATTCAATAAAGTGGTTTTTCCGGAACCGCTGCTACCCATAATGGTCATGAATTCACCTTCAATAACATCAAAGGAAACGCTTTTTAAAGCCCGCACGGTTTCGGAACCCATGACGAATTCTCTTTTCAGATCCTGTATTTCCAGAATTTTTTTACCCATCACAATTCTTTTTACACTAAAAAAATATTAGTTCCTTCCGCCGCCGCCCGGACGCTTCGGCATAAAAGGACTTGAATTGTTTGTCTTGGCGCCTTTGGATTGTTGCGGTGCCTTGATGCCGGTAACAATCTCATCCTGTTCCGTTATTCCTTTGATAATCTGTACGTCGATATCATTGTCTAATCCGATTTCAATTTGTTTGGGAATTAAGTTATTGCCTTCTTTTTTCCATACAATGGCTTTTTTGATAGCCGATATGCTGTCATTGGACTTGCTTTCGGTTTTCTTGTGTTTCTTCGTATGTAAAAAAGGCGCTTTTCCGATTTTGAATTGTTTGCCCAGAGTAGAATCCGGTACAAAAGCTATCGCTTTGGTAGTGATCAACAAAGTGTTTTTGACTTCTTTGGTGTAAATCACAATATTAGCGGTCATGCCCGGTTTAAGTTTCAGATCGTCATTCGGCGCGTTGATAATAGTAGTATAGGTTACGACATTCGATGAAATGGTCGGTTGTAAGCGTACTTCAATTACGGTACCGGTAAATACATCATCCGGAAAAGCATCTACGGTAAAACTGGCTCTTTCGCCTACTTTAATATTACCGACATCCGCTTCATCTACCGATGCCTGAACCTGCATTTTGGTAAGATCCTTAGCAATGCTAAATAATGTTGGTGTATTTAAACTTGCAGCAACGGTTTGGCCCTCACTTACTTTTCGGGATAACACCGTACCGTCTATAGGCGAAAAAATATCAGTAAAAGAAAGACTCTTCTTAATTGATTTTAATTGAGCTGATACGCTGTTAACGTTATCTCTGGCGACTTCATATTGGTTTTTTGCCGTTTCATAATCGGCGCGACTGATTCCGCCTGCATTGTATAATTCCGTTTGACGGTTGAAATTAGATTGCTGATAACTAAAATTACTTTTGGACTGTTGTAAATTAGCGGTAATCTGTTCTACCTGAGCAAGTAGTAAGGATTGATCGATTTGGGCGAGTAATTGCCCTTTTTTAACAACCGAATTAAAATCAACAAAAACCTTTTGAATGGTGCCGGATACCTGAGTTCCCACGGCTACAGTATCTACAGGCTGAATTTTTCCGGTAGCTGATACACTGGTAGCAACATCTCCGTAATGCGGTTTTTCAGTTGTTAACTGTACGCTGTTTTCTTCTTTATGGAATATAAAATAGGCCACAACTCCTACAAGTAATAATCCGACAATGATGATAAGGATCCATTTATTTTTTTTCATGTTCGTTTTTTTAGAGTTTGATCGGTTCTCCCTTGTAGAAGTCGTATATTTTTAAACTCACAACAGCGTTGAACTTTGCTTGTATAAAATTTTGAAAAGCCTGAACATATAAGTTCTTTTGTAGCAGATAGTCGACCGTAGTAATACCTCCCAAACGGAGTTGTTCATTAGCGATGCGATAATTTTCTTTGTTGGCATCCAGTTGTTCCTGTGCAGCCGTATATTGGGATTGTGCATTGAGCGCATTGATGTAGGCTTGTTCAACCTGTTGCGCCAATATCGTTTCGGTATTCGTAAGATTTAATTTAGATTGATCAATTGCTATTTTTGATTTTTCAACATTGGTTTTGGCTATTCTATTGTTAAAAATGGGGATTGAAAGGGAAAGACCTAATCGCTGATAGAAATTATTGTCCAGTTGCGTTGCAAAAGCAGTTTGCTGATTGTCGGAATATCCCGAAGCAATCGAACCGCTGGCACTTAAGATAGGTTGATAACCCGCTTTGGATTTTGTTAACTCCAGTTCTGCTGTTTCGGTTGCCAGTTGACTGCTTTTTACTTCCGGTCTTTGTTCTAAAGCCAGTTTTTGGGCTTCGGCTAAATTAATAACCGGTAAAATAGCAATTAGAGTATCCGGTTTCTGAATATTTAAAGTATAGCCGGAGGGGAGTTGCAATAATTGTTTTAAGGTTAAAGTATTTTGCTTTTCCGTATTCTGAGAGCTAATAAGATTGTAATTGTCGGTGGCCAATTGGGCTTTTAACTGAACCAGATCTTTTTTTGCAATACTTCCGGCGTTGTATTTTAATTCACCTAATTTTAATTGTGCTTTCGATGTCGTCAGGATTTCATTTAAATAAACGCTGTTTTCCTTTGTAAGCAGAATGGTTAAATAGGCTTGAGTAATCTGAAGTGCGATATCGTTTTCGGCTGCTTTGGCATTGTATTCTGCTGTCTCAATCAATAGCTTTTTTTGTTTGATATTTTGGTTTAAATAACCGCCGTTGTATAAGGTAACTGATGTTCCTAATGAATAGTTTCCGGCAAATGTTGATTGCGTTTGAAATCCACCCACAACTAAGTCGGCGTTTTTGGCATTGGTGTAGGTTTGAGAAGCACTTCCGGAAAGATTAGGGAATTTTGCAGCTTTTGCCAATAGTAAATCTTGCTCAGAAGTCTTTGTGGTGAGACGTAATGTGTTGATCTGAATATTTTTTTCTTTCGAATAGGAGATGCATTGTTCCAGATTCCATATAGTAGGGAGTTGTTGTGTTGTATCTTGTCCCTGAATATATACCGTATGAAAAATCGAAATTACAGTTAAACCGCTAATGATATATGATTTCATACCTGTGCTATAATTTAAATTCAAAAAAATAAATCAAGACTTTGGTTTCTTATTGTTTATAGGTTAAATATTGGAGATAATTATGCCTAATTTTAAATAAGTATATCAAATATAATTAATATTTTAACAATTTTGATGAATTGATTGTGTTTTTAGCGTTAGATTGTGATTTACAGATTTCGTGTAATAAAGTTGGTTTCAAAATCAGAATTTACTATATATTAGATCAATTGTAAGGAGGATTGATGTTTGTTGAATTTTGTATATTTATTCGGTTTTGTATAGATAGTATGATAAACATAAGAACAGATAAACGATATAGAAATGAGTATTTTTAAAAAACTATTTGGTAAAAAGGATCAGCAAGTTCAAAAAGAGCTTACGGATGAGGAACTGGATCTTTATTACGAGCAAAAAACAAAAGGTCTCGAAGATGTTCTTGGAGAAATGCACGGTATTGTAGGACATGCCATAATTCCTTTTGCTGTTGGCGGAGCGGTAGATATGTATTACTTCCCAAATCACATTAAAGGAACGGGATTTGCCACGATGGAGCTTTTAGATCCTAATGGTGATAATCCTTTACCTAACCGACTCGGGACATATGAGCTGGTTGCTTTTACAAAATACGATTATAGTGACGGAGAAACGACAACGACTCCGTTTAATGTTATTGAGAGAAAAATTTGCGGAATATTTACAATGATTGGATTTTACTCGCGTCAAGCGGTTTTAAATCCAAATGAAACTTGTGAAGTGCCGGGCAAAGAAGGAGAAGAAAATACCTGTCTGATATTTGATCTTTATGAGCCGGATGATAAAGTGTTTAAAATAGGCGATAGCGAGCATCATCTGCTTTTGTGTTTGCAGGTTTTTAGAAGTGAAATGGATTTCGCAAGAGCAAACGGAAGCGCAGCATTGTTTGAAAGATTAGAAGATGCCGGACATTATCCGTATAGTGACTTAGATAGGGAACCGGTGGCATAATGTAAGCCGTTTGCGCCTTTTATTGATTAAGACAAATCTAGCTACATCGGAATCATAAAGTATATATAACAAAAAAGCTCCAAACATTGTTTGGAGCTTTTGTACTCAAGGCGGGACTTGAACCCGCACGAACATTACTGTTCACTGGATTTTAAGTCCAGCGTGTCTACCAATTCCACCACTCGAGCATGTTTCGGTATCGGTTGCAAAGGTAGTACTATATTTTAATTCTGCAAGCTTTATTTGTGTTGGAAATGCTTAAAAAAGCTATATTTTTCAGAGGTTGTTGGTGGAGAGTAAGTTATCGGAAAGGAAAACTTGAAAATTATTTTCTTTAAAAGAAAATTTCCACGCTAAAATCCAAAACTTCGGCCTTTTCGACATTGCGTTGAATCTCTTCAATACCTTTGGCGATACGTAATTCTGTAGTGAATTTTCTGCTGGTAGCGTAAATATGATCCTGAATTACCACGCGGAAAAAATATTTGCCACCCGGTGTCTTGAACTTTAAAAACAAAGTGTCGGCATGATAAAGCTTTAACATCTGGATATCACGAACACAGCCTACTTTTTGATTATGACTGGCGCCGGTAAGGATAATTTTTCCTTTCCTTGAAGTGTAGTTAAACCGGTATTGTCCGTTTTCTCTTTTTGTAATCACAAATGCCCCCATCGTCGAATCGTTCTGTTTTTTAAAGGAGGGCAAAACTAACAAAAAAGTCCCTAAATAGGGACCTTTTATTATGCTTCTTTCTGCATTTCTTTCTTTTTAGCTACGTCATTTTTAACATAACTGGATTTGCAATTCCAACCGCTTGAACAAGAAGCGGATAATACAGACACAGTGATAATTCCTGCGATGAATAATTTTTTCATGGGGTTTGTTTAAGTAATTTATAGTGGATTTATTTTTTTATAATGAATTCAACTCGTCTGTTCTGACTTTCTAATGCTTCCGGACAATTACCGTTACATTTGAATTTAAGTTGCGATTTTCCGTAGCCTTTGTAGGTCAGACGATCTTTGCTGATTCCGTTTTGGATCAGGTAATTATAAGTTGATTCCGCTCTTTTTTCAGATAAAGCCATGTTATAAGCTGCTTTACCTTTAGAATCGCTATGCGCGTTAATGCTGATTTTCATTTCCGGATTCTCGTGTAATACATCCAGGATTTTGTTTAATGATAATTCAGATTCTTTTTGTAATTCAACTTTGTTGTAAGCGAAATAAATATTCTCGATTTCGATAGCAGTGTTGGTTACTTTGGCTTTTAATTGGTTTAATGCAATATGACCTTTGTATTCCAGGCTATTTCCGTTCGGTTTAAAACGATAGATATTCGGTTCGTATCCTTCTTTTTTGGTTTCGATAGTATAATCTACCATCGGATTCATTTTTAGAGAGAACTTACCGTTGTTATCTGTTTTAAGGGTTTTGATAACATCTCCGAACTCGTTTTTAACAACTACTTCTGTATTAGGTAGTGCTGTTTTGCTTTTGTTTTCTTCTACTAAAGCATTGAAATTTTGTTCCAAAACAACCAATTCGAACTTATAAATGTCAAAATCAGATTTATCGGTTTTTCTGTTAGAAGAAATATAACCTTGATTTTGGTGACTGTATGTAAAAGCGATTTCGTCATTATTTGTGTTGATGGTCTCGCCTAAATTGGAACGGTTGATAAACCCGTTGTTTACATTAGATGCACGGAATACATCATAACCACCGAAAGTTTCGTGTCCGTTAGAAGAAAAATAGATGTGTCGGTTGTCGCCGGATACATATGGGTATTTTTCATCTTTAGCGGAGTTTACTGTAGGTCCTAGATTGGTTACGTTGGTTAAAGTACCGTCTGCTAATACGTCAGCACTATATAAGTCATAACCTCCGAAACCACCTTTTTTATCAGATGAAAAATATATTTTCTGCCCGTTAGGACTCATAAATGGCGTTTCTATAGAGTAATTTCCATTGATTGTTAATTCCTGAATATCTTTCCAGAATCCCTTAGCTTGTAAATCTAAAGTGGCTTTGTAAAGCGAAAATTGTTTACTGTTACTCTCTTTAGCCCGGGTTAAGTATATTGTTTTTTGATCAGCAGAAAAAGTTACGCCACCTTCGTTACTGTCGGAGTCTAATAATTTTGAGAAAATTACTGGGCGTGACAGGTTTCCGTTTTTGTCGAAATCAACGCAAAACAAGTTGTGATTCGGAGTGTTGGTTTTCGGGTCAACAGATACGGTAGAGAATCCTCTTTTTTTATTAGAGAGGATTAAATACTTATTCATAAAGAAAGCGGTACCGATTTCGGATAGCTCGCTGTTTACGCCGGCATCATAAGTGGTAAAACTGTAGCCGTTGCTTTCAGGTATTTTGAAGGCTTTATTGTTACTGCTTTGTCCTTGTGCGAATAATTGTGCAGAAAAAAGCAATGAAAAAACAAAAAGATTAGAGGATTTCATTTTTGCTATATTGTCAATGTTTATACTGTATTATTTTGATAGTGTCACGAATATAGACCTGATTGTTATTATTACATCAATAAATCTTTAAACTGACGTAAAAAATCGACAAAATGCACGAGTGTAAAATTAGGATTACATTATGCGGATTTTACGTCTTTTTAAGAAACTAACAATACGGTGTTAAAATGTGAGATTTGTAATGATGGAACCAGGTGTTTTTACTTGGTTTTAAATGCTGATTTTGAGTTGTTTGTAGATGGTTGTTTTTGAAAGTAATGCTTTTATTTGTGAAAAATGAGGGTAAAATTTGTGATGAAAACGAGTGTTTTGTGTGTTAAGTAATTGTAAGAATTTTTTTGACGTGTTATGCTGTCTGAAATGGAGTGTAAAGAATTGGTTGTTGCTGTTTGATATTGCTTTTAGTGTTTTATAAGAATGATTGGGGGATTGTATTTTTTTGAAAGAAAAGCCACTATATTTAATGCTGTAAATTCGGGATGCTTGTATGAATTTACTGTGATTTATAACGCTTTTATTGGTATCGTATGGAAATAAAAAAGCTTATTTTGTTTGTTATTGTTGTGTCTTTTTTTTTGCGTCTTGTAATTCTAAAACGGAAAAATCAGATAGTACGGCTGAAATTTCAACGGAGAGTAACGATAAGGGAGGGTTAAAAAGGATTGAAAAAAGCGGTGGTTCTTTTTATGGTTGGTATTTCAAGAATGGTTTTAGGGATTGGGATGTTGTGAAAGGTAAAGATGGTTATTGTTTGTTGGATACGGTGTCTTATTTTAAGAGGTTGAGGAGTTTTGGGGCTATTTCGGAGGAATTTATAAAGAGTGAGAGAGAAAGGCTTCAGGGGTGTGCTGAATTTATAGCGACCATTGAATATGATGTGTATGGAAATACGGAAGGTGATGAGTATTATAAATATTGTTCTTTTCTTTATTATAAGGATTGGTTTATGAGTCAGGATCCTTTTGATCGGCTTACGTTAAAGAAATAAACGCACCTGTTGAAATAGGTGATGTTTTAAAAAATAAAATAAAATATGATGTCTAAAAAAAATATAATTTTTTGTTTTTTACTTTTATTAAGTATTGTTTTGGTATTCATTTATTATAACAAATATAAAGTACAAGTTCGTAGTAATGAAAAAGTGATTAAGCTATATCAAGAATCTTATTTGAAAATAGGAAAAGAAAATGAAGATATTTACCGAAATGTATTTTTAAAAAGAAATGATTCCTTATATGAGAAGTACTTTTATATGTATTATGAAGACAGCCCGTATGAAGCATATTTGCTTGCAAATAGTTATTATTTGCTTACAAAAAGTGATTCAGTATTAAAAGATGTTGAGCTGGCAAAAGAACAGCTAGATGAAATTTATAGTACAAAATAAGATCCCCTGCTGGCAGGTGTTGGGTATGTAAAGTGAGGTATAATGCTGCTGGTTATTATTAATCCTGTATTGGTGTTTCAGAACTGGTAAATGGTAATGTAACTAAAAAAGGAATGTTAAATGAAATGGGTAGTTAATCGAATTTGTTTTCTTGTCGCGACTGTTTTTTTTTTTTTTTTTTTTCTTTTTTTCTGTGGTGGAAAATGTCAGGTTCTTAATGATGAGAAAGGGAAGGAGTATGAATTGAAAAATGGTTACAGTGTTATTAATAGAGGTGAAAATATTAAATATGATGTCGAAGGTGAAGAATTTGAAGTGAAATGTTATTTCTTTAATAATGAGGATTTTAATCTTAAGTTTGCTCAAAATTCTATCAATAAAGGGAGAATTGTGTATAATAATGAGGTTGAATTAACTGTCAACAATCGGATTAATAAAATTTTCAATAATGATGTTTTTGAAAATGTAATTATTGATTATAGGAATTCTGTTTTTTATATAAATGAAAAATTGCCTAAAAAGCTATTTATTGTTTCAGGTCCACAGAATTTTACAGGAAAAATATCCAATTTTTATTTTTATCAAATTATAGATTTTAATAAGAATATCGTTGATGAATGTTTTTTAGAAGAAGAGAGCCCAAATGAAGATATGATAAAATATAGCTTTTAAGGTTTCGAATACTTATGATTTGCAATCCGTGCATACAATAAATAAAGTAAAAGCTCTGACGTTATGGTTGAGGTTTTTTTTGCTAAAAAGAGTGTAAGTTGGTGATTGTTACTACGGAATGTAGTCTTCAGTCTATGCTTGGATCGGAATTGTAATTTGGATGATCAAATGAAAGAGCAGGTCTAAAAGATGTAGTTATGTTTTTAGTAAGGGTAAAGATTAAGTTTCTTAGCTTGTTTATTTCATTTTAAGAACGGATTAGAAAGCCATGTAAGAGGGTGATAAATATGGTGGTTGAGGTTAGCTTGATTTTGCGCTTGTTCTTTTAATATAGAGCTGGGAAGTGCGAGAATACAAATGGGTGTAAAATAAAAAAGCTCCAAACTATGTTTGAAGCTTTTGTACCTAGGGTGGGAATCGAACCCACACACCGTAGTACACGAGTTTGAGTCGTGCGCGTCTACCAATTCCGCCACCTAGGCTTCATGACAACTGTTTGTCAATTGTGGGTGCAAATGTAAATAAAAAAAATAGAAATAATCAAAAAAATAAAGGAAAATATTCTTTAAGTGTGGAATTTAATTTCTAAATTTGCACCTCGTTTAAACACGACAACACTAACTAACTACTAAACAACATATTAAAATGTCACATATAGAACCGGAAGCAAAGATATTTGCATGTTCTCAAAGTGAATATCTGGCTGAACAGATAGCTAAGCACTACGGTGTAGCGCTTGGTAAAGTTACAATTTCAAAATACAGCGATGGAGAATTCCAACCGTCTTTTGAAGAGTCAATACGCGGATTACGCGTATTTTTAGTATGCTCAACATTTCCTAGTTCTGATAATTTAATGGAACTGTTGTTGATGATTGATGCGGCTAAAAGAGCTTCGGCTCGCCATATTACAGCGGTGATCCCTTATTTCGGATGGGCACGTCAGGATCGAAAAGACAAACCTAGAGTTCCGATAGGAGCGAAATTGGTGGCAAAACTGATCGAAGCGGCAGGAGCTACCCGGATCATGACGATGGATTTACATGCTGATCAAATTCAGGGCTTTTTTGAAAAGCCGGTTGATCATTTATTTGCATCAACGATTTTCTTGCCTTATGTAAGAAGTCTGAATTTGGATAAATTAACAATTGCTTCACCGGATATGGGAGGATCGAAAAGAGCTTATGCCTATTCGAAATTCCTGGAATCAGATGTGGTAATCTGTTATAAACAAAGAAAACAGGCTAACGTTATCGATACAATGGAATTAATCGGTGATGTAACCGGACGAAATGTGATTCTGGTTGATGATATGATTGATACCGGAGGGACATTAGCTAAAGCGGCTGATATGATGATGGAAAGAGGAGCTTTAAGTGTACGTGCTATTTGTACACATGCTATTTTGTCGGGTGATGCTTATGAAAAAATTGAAAACTCTAAAATTGAGGAATTAATCGTTACTGATTCTATTCCGCTAAAAAAACAGAGTAAGAAAATCAGAGTAGTTAGTTGCGCTGAATTATTTGCCGATGTAATGCACATGGTTCACAATAATAATTCAATCAGCAGCAAATTCATAGTTTAAGAATTTTTTATTAATTTAATTATATTTCAAAATGAAATCAATTACGATCAAAGGATCTGAAAGAGAAAGCGTGGGCAAATCGGCAACGAAAGCGGCACGTAATGCTGGAATGGTTCCTTGCGTGTTATACGGAGGAGAACAACCAGTACATTTTATCGCTGAAGAAAAAGCGTTTAAAAGTTTAGTATATACTCCAAACGTACACACTGTTGTAGTTGAATTGGAAAACGGTAAATCATTCAACGCTATTTTACAAGATATTCAGGTTCACCCGGTATCAGATAAAATTTTACACATTGACTTCTACCAGTTACACGAAGATAAAGAAATTACTATGGAAGTTCCTGTAAAAATCATTGGTAACTCTAAAGGTGTAATGGCCGGTGGTGTTTTACGTTTAAACCAACGTAAACTTAAAGTAAGAGCTTTACCTGCTAACTTACCAGACTTCGTTGAAGCCGATATTACAGAATTAGAAATGGGTAACAAATTGTATGTAACTAAATTACCTACAAACAACTTCAGATTGTTACACCCGGATAACACTGTAGTGTGTCAAGTGAGAATTTCACGTGCTGCTATGAAAGCTGCTCAGGAAGCTGCAAAAGCTGCAAAAGCACCAGCAAAAGGAAAGAAAAAATAATTTTATTTTTCAAATACTTGAAAAGCACCGGATTCCCGGTGCTTTTTTTATGGTAATCAATAACTGTGTAAAGCGGATAACTTTATGAAATATGTACTTTTGCATCATGAAAATTATAGATTGGTTATTCAGAAAAAAAGAAATACAAGAAAATACAGATCCGATGAAAAAATTTTTAATCGTTGGCTTGGGAAATATCGGAGCCGAATATGTGAATACGCGTCATAATATTGGCTTTAAGGTTTTGGATCACCTGGCTAAAAAAGAAAGTCTGTCGTTCGAAACGGTAAAACTAGGGGCGATGGCGGAATATAAGATAAAAGGAAGAACGCTTTTATTGCTTAAGCCGAATACGTATATGAATCTAAGCGGAAAAGCGGTACAATATTGGATGGATAAAGAAAAGATAGCAAAAGAAAACGTATTTGTTATTACCGATGATCTGAATTTGTCGTTCGGAACGATTCGTATCAAATCTAAAGGAAGTGACGGCGGTCATAATGGACTTAAAAATATTCAGTTAGTACTCAACTCGGCTGAATATCCTCGTTTTCGATTTGGAATCAGTGATGAGTTTAAAAAAGGCCAGCAGGTAGACTATGTTTTAGGGGAATGGACTGAAGAAGAAAAAGCAAAACTTCCGGAACGTTTGGATGTCGCTGTTGAAGCGATTCAGTCATTTGCGCTGGCAGGATTAAACAATACGATGAATACCTTTAACGGTAAATAAGACTTTTTCGTTATCTTTAAAAGGTTAAAAACTGCTGATATGAAGAAAATATTGCTTATCCCGGTATTGTTGGCGCTGTCGTTTTGCAATACTGCTAATACTAATAAGGCTACTATGATGACCACTATTGAATCGGAATGTCCGAGTGACGGTAAATGTACCGTTGAGGTGTTTAAAAATAAAGCAATCGATTTAAAAACAGATGGACTCGGAAAGTTGTATTATCAATTAGCAGATGATACTAATAAGTCGGTCGTGGTGTATGCCTATAATCGAAATGTAGAAGAAGGACTTCAGGACGGACAACATAAAGAGGAAATTATTTTTGAAATCGATAATGGAGTAGAAACGCTTCAACTGAAAGATGGTGATCTTTCAAATGTGAAAATGCTGTTTGGAAGGCATTGTTTCTGTAGAGGGCAAGCCGGTTTTTTTGCGGTTAATCAAGGAGTTCTCAATCTTAAGCAAAAAGGAAGTGCTATAGCTTTTGAACTTGATTTTAAAATAAAAGAAGTGCCACAGGTCTTTACCCAGGTTAAAGCTACTGTTGTAAAATAAAAGAGTCCCGATTTCGGGACTCTTTTTTTGTTTATCGTATAGATGAATTGTTATTCAATAACAATCTTTCTTACTTCTTTGTGATCTCCGTCAACAACAGATACGATATAGATTCCGGATTGAACATTGTTCAACTGGATATCCTGGTTGAATAAACCAGCGTTTTGGTAAGATTTGTTGAAGATCTCACGTCCGCGGATATCGTGTAATACTACTTTAATTTCGTTGCTTGAGTTTGAGTTAAAAGAAACACGGAAGTTACCGTTGTTCGGGTTAGGGAAGATGTTGAAATCTTGTAATCCGAAGTTGCTTGTACCTAATGTTTCCGTTCTGGAGCAGATATTAACTCCGAAGCTGTTTAATACTCCGTTGTTAGCCGCTGCTACGTCAGCAATAACTAATCTCCATGCTCCAAGTGAACTTTGTCCGTTGAAGATGTCTAAAGTGTTTAACGGTTTGTAAGCATTTCCGGCAGTGTTGATACCAGCACAGCTTAAGTTCGCTCCTGAATCGTCAAAAGTAGTGTTCATGTTAGAAAACAAAGTAGAACATCCTTGTTGGTATACGATACGAATCTCACCAACTGTTGTAGCACCTGGTTTTAATAAACCGATGTATAGATCGTTAATTCTAGTGTGAGTAATGTTAACATTTAAGTTAAGGTCAGAAATCGTAACGTTATCCGGAACGTTTACTGAACCCATAATTTGCCATGCAATTGGGTTTTGAGCTGCAATTGTAGTGTTAGGATTAGCAGTGTAAGTATTACAAGTTGTAGCGATAGTATATCCTACTGCGATATTTTTAGATAACGCGTAGTAAATATTACCTACAGCTTCAATCATAATTCTACATTTAGGAGAAGCTACGTTTGGAACTGTAATTGACTGAGATCCGTCGTTTGGAGTGTTAGCCACTAAAGTTGTAAAAGTAACACCATTATCACTAGAGAATAAGATGTTTACGTTAGCAGTGTTAATACCGTTTCCTGTAGTTCCGGCAACATCCCAAGTTACAGTCTGTGTAGATCCTTGAGTCCATGAAACGTCAGCAGTAGCTGGTGAAGTTACGCGGAAAGGTCCTGTGTTAGCAAATGTTACAACCATATCATCACGATTGGTTTGTCCTCCGTTTGGTGCTTTGTTATCACGTACAGTTAAGGCGAAATTCATCGTTCTTGCTGCATTTGGAACTACTTCCCAGGTTGGAACAAGGTTTCCTGCTAATACATCTTCAAAACGAGGCATGTAACGGTTAGGAGTTGTTTTTGGAGGGAATGATCTGAAGTTCGGCCCTGAAGTAGATGTTGCTACCGGTGGTTGAGTCGAAATTTGTGTATCGGTTTGTTCCCAACAGTAAGTTAAAACCTCACCAGCTGAGTCAGTAGCACTTCCTTTAAGGATAAATGCAGTTCCGTAAGGGATTGTATAATCTGATCCGGCGTTTACTACCGGTGCAACGTTTCCGTTGTTTGTGATCACGGCACAAGTACCAATTGAATTTACAAAAGCTTGCATTTGTCCAATACTTACAGCATGGAAGTGAGCATCAGAATTGTTCTGAACGTCTACACCCGGACAAATACCGGCATATCCCATGATAGTGTTACCACTACCTGGCTCAACAGCTGTACCGGCACTACGGGTTGTTGTAGTACAGTTACCGCCAAGTCCGTTGAATGTGTGTGTTGCTCCGAACTGGTGACCCATTTCGTGTGCTACATAATCGATATCATAAGGGTCTCCAACCGGTGAAGGTGATCCTGTGATACCTCTTGCTTTGTTGCTTGTACACGGTGAGTTTAACTGTGCTAAACCACCACCACCTGTACTTACAGTGTGTCCGATATCGTAGCTTCCTGAACCGATGTTAGCGTCAATTACAGTCTGACTTTGGTTGATTAACGTGTTAGCGTTATCGTTGTCAAAAGTATCAGAATCAATAAAGATAACTAAATCGTTGTTAGCTACTAAGTTCATGTGAATTGCCATGTCTCTTTCGTAAAGACCGTTTACACGAGCCATAGTAACGTTCATTGCAGCTAATACAGCTGCTTTTTTCTGTGCAGTAGTACCACCACCAAGTCCGGCAGCGTTTACGTGGAAAGCAGCATACTCAATAGTACATGCCATAGCTAAACGGTATACTCTGTATTTACCGTCGTTTGCTAAAGCGGTAGCACTGTTTTCGATTACTCTTCCGGCTACTTCTTCCGCATCGTCTTCATTCATACAGCTGAATGAACGATTTGTGGTTAGTTCGCTTCGGGAGTAAACGATGTAGTTGTTAAGATCTTTCGTGTACGTGTCGATATATGACGTACCTGTCTGACCGGATAAAGTCATCGAGTGAAGACCGAATAGTGTAACACTAAAGTTGATGGTAGCGCTTGGGTCATCGATACCTTTACCAATGTACGTTTTGATACCCGGATATTTGGCTGCTAATCCGGCTTCCATAACTGGTGATTCGAAAATGCGGTAGCTTTCCATTTTTCCTGACGGATTAGGGAAATTTAGTACAACATCCGAAACACCATTGGAGGTTTCGCGTAAAGGAGCGTTTTGTAGCTTGGCTTTCATACCTTGAAGGTCAAGTGAAAACAACTCAAATTTCTGAGGATAGGAGGCACGCTCCATCTTTTCGTACATCTGGATTCGATCTTCCTTGACTTTCGTCCAGAGAGAACCCTGTGCATAGCCCGATGCAAATAAGCAAAAGGCTGATACTACGAATAGTAATCTTCTTTTCATTAGTTATTGGATTTATAGTTAATAATTACTCGGTTGAAATGCTAAAAAGATTACAGTTTAAGTAACCTTTTTAAAATAGTGCTGTTATAAGCAGAAAAGCCCCAGATGGTATTTCTGAGGCTTTTTTTATGTTATTATTCTATAACAATCTTTCGTACTTCTTTTCTGTCGCCATCCTGAACCGTAACTAAGTAGATTCCGGATTGAACATTACTTAACTGTAAGTTCTGGTTAAATAACCCGCTGTTCTGATACGATTTGTTGAAAATTTCTCTACCTCTGATATCGTGAACAACCACTTTGATTTCATTGTTTGAGCTTGATTTAAATTCAACATTGAAGTTACCGTTGTTCGGGTTAGGATAGATGTTGAAATCCTGTAAGTTGAAACTCTCGTTACCAAGTGTTACCGTTTTGCTACAGATGTTAACTCCGAAACTGTTTAATACTCCGTTGTTAGCCGCTGCTACGTCAGCAATAACTAATCTCCATGCTCCAGCTGAACTTTGTCCGTTAAAAATGTCTAATGTGTTTAACGGCTTGTATGAATTTGCAGGGTTGTTGATACCCGCACAGCTTAAGTTCGCTCCTGAGTCATCAAAAGTAGTATTCATGTTACTGAATAGAGTAGAACATCCTTGTTGGTATACAATTCGGATCTCACCTACAGTTGTAGCACCTGGTTTTAATAAACCGATGTATAGATCGTTGATTCTGGTGTGTGTAATGTTAACATTTAAGTTAAGGTCAGAAATCGTAACGTTATCCGGAACGTTTACTGAACCCATAATTTGCCATGCAATCGGGTTTTGAGCCGCAATTGTAGTATTCGGATTAGCAGTATAAGTGTTACAAGTTGTAGTAATAGTATATCCTACTGCGATATTTTTTGATAACGCATAGAAAATGTTTCCTACAGCTTCTACTTTAATTCTACAGTTTGGAGATGTTACGTTTGGAACTGTAATTACTTCTGATCCGTCGTTTGGAGTGTTAGCCACTAAAGTTGTAAATGTAGCACCGTTATCACTAGAGAATAAGATGTTTACATTAGCTGTATTGATATTGTTAGCTGTAGTACCGGCTACATCCCAAGTGATGGTTTGTGAGGTACCTTGTGTCCAGGAAATGTTGTCATTAGCCGGAGATGAAATCTTGAATGGTCCTGCAGTACCGCTTACAGTTACAGCCATTGAAGATGTATTTGTTTGTCCTACGTTAGCTACGTTATCTCTTCCGGTTAAGGTAAAGTTGAATGTTCTGGCTACGTCAGTTACAGATTCCCAGGTAGAAGATAATGTGTTCTGAAGTACAGTACTAAACGCCGGCATATAACGCACAGGTGAAGCAGATGGTGCTACTGAACGGAAGTTTGGTCCGGTTGTTTTTGTTGGTGAAGCCACACTGTTTGCTCCTGTGTTAGCAGAAGTAGCGCTGTCATTTTGTTCCCAGTTATAAGTAATCGGATTTCCGTCCGGATCACTACCGGTTCCTTTTAATACGAATGCTGTTCCTTTTGGAATAGTATAGTTTGAACCTGCGTTGATAACCGGTGCTTGATTTCCGGTTGGAGTAGTAACAGGACAAGATTTTGTTGCCATGTTAGTTTGGATCTGAAGAATACTTCTGTAAGTGAAATAATCATCAGAATGTTGCTGAACGTTGTAGTTTGTAATTCCGGCATATCCCATAATAGATGATCCTGAACCCGGCTCAACGTTTACACCTGAACCTTCAATGTTGTGAGAGAAAGTGTGATTCGCTCCTAATTGGTGACCCATTTCGTGTGCTACGTAATCAATGTCGAAAGTATCTCCCATAGGAACTCCGTCTGCTGGCGATGTGTAACCGCTACCTTTAGAGTTGTCTACGCAAACACAACCGATACATCCTGCATTACCACCACCACCGGTTGCACCGAATAAGTGTCCGATATCGTAAGCTGCATTACCGATAACGTTGGTTAAAGTATTTTGTAACTCAGAATTCCAGGCTCCGTCAGCACCTGCTTCAGCATCTGAATAAGGGTCAGTTGCAGCATTGGTAAAGATTACAGCTGAGTTGTTTGCGATAATGTTTAAGTGAATAGCAAGATCTTTTTCAAATACCCCGTTTACACGTGTCATAGTGTTGTTCATCGCTGCTAAAGCTCCGGCAACAGTACCACCGTGGTAAGTAGTGTATTCTCCTGTACATGATAATGCTAAACGCATTGTTTTTAACTGACCTGTATTGGAAAGTTGTTGCGCAGAACTAACTTTGTTCGTTAAATCATTGCTTAATTCTTGTTCGTGTGGTGTAGAACAGTTAAAAGGAAGTTTTCCTTTTTCTCTTGCTGAAGAATATACAGCGTAAGTTTTGGCATCAGCAGAAAAAGGCTCGATAAATTCTGCTTTTTTATCCGCTCTGAATACCATCGTCTGAATGCCTTCCGGAGAAATACTCAAACGTAATTGTGCATATTGATCATCGATTCCGATTCCGACATAGGAACGGATATCAGGGAATTGTAATTGTAATTCCGGAGCAAAGTTTGATGCTTCGTAAATTTTGAATTTTTCAATTTTTCCTTCCGCATTCGGGATAGTAATGATAACGTCGGAATTGTTTGAAAAACGGCTTGGTGCCTTAGAAAGTTCTGCTTTTAAAGAACTGAAATCTAAATTATAAAGAGAATAGTTAGTTGGAAAGGATTCTCTTTGTGCTTTTTTAGAAATAACTACTCTTTCTTGTTTTGCTGATGTCCATAATTGACCATTTTGGGCGTAACCAACGGACATAGCAAACACTGATGCGAAAGACAAAAGTATTTTTCTTTTCATCTGAGGTATTTTAGGTTGTTAAACAGTTAAGTTTTGTAAAAGTACACCATTTATATAAAAAAAAAAGATTTTTCCCTTTTTTAACAATAATGGGCATTATAAAAGCATTGATTTTGTTGATTATAACGAAATTTGATAAATGATTTTATTTTTTTTTATATGTTTTAAAGTTTGAAAACGATTTGTTGTTTGTTAAAAATTAGCGGTAAATGGAGTGTTTTTGTTGAGAAATTGTATATAATTTTGTATTATGAAGGTTTTGATGTGTTTTTTATAAAAAAATAATACTTAGATTTGTAGGTTAATTAATTTTTAGCTGAATATTATGAAAAAAACTACATGGCTGGGTGTTCTGGGATGTTGTGTTATAACAGGTATGTTTTCTGTTCCGACATTTGCTCAGGAAATCCAACGAAAAAAAGAACCGAAACTTTTTGGTAAACCGGCTCATTCATCGGCGGTTAATCCTAAAAACGGTTTTGTAAGATGTGCTACCGATGAGTATGAAGATTATCTGAAAGCAAATAATCCGAAGCGTAGTACTACTGCTGCTTTTGAAGCTTGGTTGGCACCTTTGGTGGAACAGGCAAAATCCAACCGTTCGGAAGTTGGAGGCGTAATTACAATTCCGGTGGTAATACACGTAATTCACAGTGGCCAACAATTGGGAGTTGCTCCTAATATTACTGACGCTCAGGTGATGTCGCAAATTACGGTGTTAAACAATGACTACCGAAGATTAGCCGGAACTCCGGGTTTTAATACAAATCCTGACGGAGCGGATACGATGATTCAGTTTGCTTTGGCAAAGCAGGATCCGAACGGAAACCCGACTAACGGTATTCATCGTGTGAATATGTGTCAGGAGTCATGGTCGGAAGATGATATTGAAATGATATTAAAGCCGGGAACAATATGGAATCCGTCTCAATATCTGAATATGTGGTCGGTAAACTTTACTGATGCAACGCTTTTGGGATATGCCCAGTTTCCGTCAAACTCTGGATTAGGTGGATTGGATCCGGATGAAGGCCCTGCAAATACTGATGGAGTGGTTTCAAATTATTCTACTTTTGGTAGTTCCGATTATAATGACGGTACGTTTATTTTAGAAGCACCTTATGATAAAGGTAGAACCATGACGCATGAAGTGGGTCACTGGTTGGGATTACGTCATATTTGGGGCGATACTAGTAGTTGTGTGGTAAATGCAACGGATAGTTTTAACGATTACTGTCTGGATACACCTGCGGCTTCTGATGCTAACTTCGAATGTCCTGTTGGAACAGATTCTTGTCCGTCAAGTCCCGGATTGGATATGATCCAGAATTATATGGATTATACAGACGATTCTTGTATGAATATTTTTACCAATAACCAAAAGGCAAGAATTACTGCTGTCATGACGAATGCATTGCGAAGAGCTGATTTAAGAACTTCGACTAAAGATCAACCGATTCCGCTTTTTGCTAATGACGCTGAGGTGACATTGGATACAGATTGTACTGCTGTTTTAGGAGCCCAGTGTGGAACCGGAACACAAACAATTCGTAAAGTGGTGTTGTATAACCGCGGAACAAGTACACTTACTTCTGTTGGATTGAATTATACGGTAAACGGAGGAGCAAGTACAGTATATAACTGGACGGGTTCTTTGGTGCCTAATGCTTATGCAATTGTAGGAATTCCGGTTACGGTAACGGCGACTGTACCTTTTACGGTAAGTGTGGCTACTGCCAATGGAGGAGCGGATCAAAGAGCATCAAATAATAATGCAACAGGAACTGTGGCGCCTTCTACACCAAATAATTATGAAACCAATCAGGTGGTGTTTAAACTGCAATTGGACAGATGGGGTTCAGAAACAAGTTGGACTTTGAAAAATAGTGCCGGAACTACGCTTTATCAAGGTGGCGGTTATCCGGATGCTTCTCCGAATATGCCGGCATTAATAACACAAAACTGGACATTGGCTAGTAATGATTGTTATACGTTTACAGTTCTTGATGAGTATGAAGATGGTTTCTGTTGTGATTATGGTAACGGATATTACCGTATCGAAACACCGGCAGGTGCAGTGATTGCAACCGGAGGTCAGTTTGGAGCATCAGAATCAAAAGCTTTCCGTATTAATGCTTTGGGAACAAATGATTTCACACTGCTAAATGCATTGTCGGTTTACCCGAATCCTGCTAAAGAAGTTTTAAATATTGTAGTGCCGGAAGGATTTGAACTACCTGATAGTTATATGGTTTATAATAATCTGGGACAAACAGTATTGCAGAAAAATAAAGTTACAGCTAACGATTTAACGGTTAATACAGCTGGTTTAAGCAACGGCGTGTACTTTATTAAAATCAATAAAGCGGATAGCGTGAAAACGATTAAGTTTATTAAAAACTAAAAACATAAAGTAGTAGTGGTAATTTTGAGTGCTGCTTCCTTTTAAAATGTTAAAATACCGGAAAAAATAAAATCAATTTCCGGATTATTCGAATCGAGAGGATTGTTTTATTACAATCCTCTTTTTTTATGTAAAAGGGAACGCTTAAATTTGCCAATCAAAATTAATCCATTGAAAGTATTTTCATCAATTCAGGAATTTAAAACGGATACCAGAACGGTAGTAACACTGGGAACGTTTGATGGTGTTCATTTGGGACACAGAAGTATATTGGAAAAAGTAATAGCCGGAAGTAAAAATTTACAGGCGGAGAGTTTATTGCTTACTTTTTTTCCGCATCCGCGAATGGTGCTACAGCAGGATTCGGATATTAAATTACTGAATACGATTGATGAGAAAACGCTTTTATTACGGGAATTCGGTATTGATAATCTGATTATTCATCCGTTTGACCAGTCTTTTTCCCGGTTAACGGCTGAGGAGTTTGTGAAAAATATCCTGGTAGATCAATTTAATATCTGCAAAATTATCATTGGATATGATCATCGCTTCGGAAGAAACAGAACAGCGACTATTGATGATCTGATTCGTTTTGGAAAGGAATATGGTTTTGAAGTGGAACAAATCTCGGCTCAGGAAATTGATGATGTATCGATTAGCTCAACCAAAATCCGAAATGCGCTGGCGGAAGGCAATGTCGCATTGGCGAATGCCTATTTGGGTTATGATTATTTCTTTACCGGAACGGTTGTAAAAGGAAACCAGTTGGGAAGGACGATTAACTTTCCTACGGCGAATTTTAAAATTGAAGAAGAATATAAGTTGATTCCGCAAAATGGTGTGTATATAGTGTCTTCAATAATTGACGGTCGATTCGTGCCGGGAATGATGAATATCGGAGTGCGACCAACGGTTGATGGTGTGGCTTTGACAGTGGAAGTGAATTATCTGGATTTCGACGGTGATTTATACGGAAAAAAACTTAACGTGGCAATCTATGAAAAAATCAGAGATGAGAAAAAATTCCCTTCTCTCGATGAATTGAAAAAACAATTAGCACTGGATAAAGAAACGGCTAAAGCGTATTTCTTGGAAGGAAAAATCGAGTACTTTAACGATTAAGTTGCGAAATTAAAATAACCGGACTTAAATTTTTGTAAATTTGATAAGTGTTTGAAGTTGAAATAGTTTTGACTTCGAAAACAAACTCCATGTCTCACTTTAAAATTTACGATTATGTTTAAGTCTAAAGAATTTAAAAACGGGATGGTTATTTTTATCGGAATCGCATTGTATTTCCTCGTTATGGAATTATTGGGATTGACTGATAAATTATATTTGCGGGTATTTAACGTATTCATTGTGCTTTATGGTGCGAATAGAACCATAAAGGAAAACTACAGAGAAGGTGATACGGAATATCTGAACAACATTATTTCCAGCTTTAAAACTTGTGTTGTCGGGATTGTGGCGAGTATTATTGCCTTAATCATCTATATCCATATTCGAGGCGGTGAAACGTATCTGACCAGACTTTCAGATGGCTTCCTGTTTGTGGGTGGAAAACCGAAAGTAAACGAATATTGTATCGGACTATTGTTTGAAGGAATCGCTTCTTCTGTAGTGGGTAGTATTCTTTTAATGCAATATTGGCACGGAAAAGTATTAAAACCCAGACCACATCATCATTGATCTGTAAATTTCTTTAATTCGAAAGTGACACCGTCAAAAACGCCATAGGTAAAATAACTGATCCAGTCACCCAGATTAATATATTCGGCCGTCTCGGAAAGTGTGATTTCGAGCGGTAAATGTCTGTGGCCGAAAACAAAATAATTATACCGTTTTGTTTGTAGTTTCATTTTGGAATATTGTACCAGCCATTCGTTTTCCTCGCCCAGATATTTTACATCTTCTGCACCTGAAATCAATTTGTTTTTTACCGAAAGATATTGCGCCAGTCGGACACCTAAATCCGGATGTAACCAGCGGAAAAGCCATTTTGAAAAAGGATTGGTAAAAACTTTTTTCATTCTTTTATAGCCTTTGTCACCGGGACCTAAACCGTCGCCGTGGCCAATCAGGAAAAGTTTCTTGTTAAAGGTGAACTCCTGTGGTGTATGGTAAACCGGAATGTTTAATTCTTTTTCAAAATAATCGTACATCCAAAGGTCATGATTGCCGACAAAAAAATAAATCTGAATACCGCTGTCACGTAATTCAGCCAGTTTGCCCAAAACACGAACAAAGCCTTTCGGAACAACTGTTTTGTATTCGAACCAGAAATCAAAAAGGTCACCCAAAAGAAAAAGGACCTCGGCATCTTTTTTAATCAGATCAAGCCAGGCTACAAATTTTTGTTCCCGCGGAAAACTTTTTTCAGCAGTGGGTGCACCAAAATGTTGGTCGGAAGCAAAGTATATTTTCATGTCTAAAGGAATATTCATATAACTACAGATTATCCGATTGATACCATTCAGCAAAAGAAGTCTCCGTTTCCTGTAATCTCAGGGAATGTAACCGGATGCTTTCCGGAAGACGTTTCTTTATCTTGTCGGCAAAATCGGTTACCATATTCTCACTGGTAGGTTGGTAGTCAACTAAAATCACATGATGGCCGCGGTTTTTTAATTCGTTGGCTAATTCAATGTGTGGTGTATTTTGGTTGAAAACGGTAGCGTGATCGAAAATGTCAACAATTTCTTCTTTGACAATACGTTTCAGATCGCCGAAATCGATAACCATACCAAACTTTACATTCGAAGCATCAGTTATCGGAGTTCCGATTACCGTTACCGATAATTTATAACTATGTCCGTGAACGTTTTTGCATTTGCCGTCATAGCCATATAAAGCATGACCGGTTTCAAAAGTAAATTGTTTGGTTATTCTGATGTTACTCATCCTGTAGAAATTAGATTGCAAATTTAGTAAATAAAATTAAGCGATCGAATTTCACTTTTGTCATATATTTGTTCACACTTTATAACACTGTATGAGCGATTTTCAATTGAATCCACTATACGAACAAATTATAGACGATTTGTTAAGCCAACAATTCAGCATTGCGGATTGTTTTTTTTCTGATGATGAGGTAATTGCCTTACGCGGAAGTTTACTGCAAAAATACGAAGAAGATCATTTTAAAAAATCAGCGATCGGTAACCAGATCAACGAACAAATTGTAACGGCAATTCGCGGCGATTTTATTCATTGGTTAAATGAAGCGGAAAGCAATGCGGCTGAAAAAGCTTTTTTTGATAAGGTTAATGATTTTGTAGAATACCTGAACCGAACTTGTTTTATGGGGATTCGGGACCAGGAATTTCATTATGCCTATTATCCGGAGGGAACCTTTTATAAAAGACATCTTGATACGTTTCAAAATGACAGTCGAAGAAAATTGTCAATTGTATGTTACTTAAACGAACAGGATTGGCAGCCGGAATATGGCGGTGAATTGGCTATTTATCTGAATAAAGACGGAGAAGAAGTTACGGAAACAATTTATCCGGTTAAAGGACGAATGGTGATTTTCGAAAGTCAGATTCTGGAGCACGAAGTAAAACCGGTAAAACAACCGCGATTAAGTATCACCGGTTGGTTGAAAACCCGATAATTTTATTACACCTGGCAGGTTTTTAAAACCTGTCAGGTGTGGAAAATAGTTAGGAGTTGCTTTTATTTCTCTTTTTGGCTCGGTAATACATAAAGTAAGCGATACAAGCCAGTACTACAAAAGGAATCAATGAACCGATAAATACGCCGGTTTCATAATTTTTATCCGGTGCATTTTGGATTTTTTCTTCAATATTGATCTGTTGTAGCAAAAAGAATAACGCCATTTTTTATTTCTTTTTAAATTGATTCAAAGCATTTACGGTAAAATCCGATAACACCAGTCTTCCGGAAATTCCGGCACGTTCGTATAATAACGTATCCCAGTTTTCGGTTCCTTCCCACAATACTTTTTTCATTTCGTTTAATGCATCCGGATTATAGCTTGCTAATTTTGAAACGAAAATGTCAAGCTCTTTATCAAGATCAGCAACGTTTTCCAAAACTTTCGCATATAATCCTTTTTCCTGAGCCCAATACGCATTTTTCCATTCGTGAGCAGCTAAGGTCATATCACCCAAAGCGGCTTTCCCGATTTTACGGGAAACGGCAGGCTCAATTACAAAAGGACCGATTCCGATTGCCAGTTCCGAAAGTTTGATAGCACTTTGTTCCGTTGCTAAAGCATAATCACACGCTGCTGCTAATCCGACACCGCCACCTACGGCTTTTCCGTGAATCCGCCCGATAATTAATTTCGAACATTTGCGCATCGCATTGATCACATTGGCAAAACCGGAAAAGAACGTAGCGCCTTCTTCCAGGTTGGAAACGGCTAATAATTCGTCAAAGGAAGCACCGGCACAAAAAGCACCGTTACCTTCACTTTTTAAAACAATTACCGATACATCCGGATTGCTGCTTAAAGAGTTTAATTCATTGGTAAGACGTTGTAATAATTCGCCCGGAAAGGAGTTGCTGGCCGGATGACCGAATTCAACAAAGGCGATTTTGTTTTCAATTTTGGTATATAAAGAACCGTTTTGTCTGTCAGTTGTCATGCGTAAAATAATTTGCCTTAAAATTACACTTTTTACAGCAAAATATTGGTAGGTTCCCCGAAAAAGCTATATTTGTACCCGAAATCAAACGGGGATGTAGCTCAGTTGGCTAGAGCGTTTGGCTGGCAGCCAAAAGGTCGTGGGTTCGAGCCCCATCTTCTCCACTTGAAAAGTAAAAACCTGTACAAACTTGTACAGGTTTTTTTATTTATCAGGTTGTCTCGTCCTGAAATAACGATACAAAAAAAAGCGTTATTATGGAAAAACAAACCACTTATGTTAAACGTACCCAAAAAGACTACTCCTTAAGTTTAAAGATTCAGATTACAAAGGAAATTGAATCGGGAGAATTGTCAACTTATGCAGCCCAGAAGAAATATGGTATCCAGGCACGGTCCACAGTTGTGAATTGGCTCAGAAAATATGGTAACTTTGATTGGGAGAACCAAACACCATCAAATATGCCAAAGACACCAGAACAACGAATTATGGAGCTTGAAGCCAAGGTAAAACTTTTGGAAAAGCAGAAAGCCCAGCTTGAAAAACAAAACCATATTTCTGATTCTAAAGCTATTATTTTTGATATGATGATAGACCTTGCGGAAAAGGAATACAATATCGATATTCGAAAAAACTTACCTCCCGGACAATCCAATCCTTTAGTCAAAAAAGGCAGGAAAACATAAGTTTTACCTGTGGTTTGTTCGGGATAAACAGGCAGGTTTATTATCGAA
This sequence comes from Flavobacterium cerinum, assembly GCF_024496085.1. Taxonomy (NCBI): domain Bacteria; kingdom Pseudomonadati; phylum Bacteroidota; class Flavobacteriia; order Flavobacteriales; family Flavobacteriaceae; genus Flavobacterium; species Flavobacterium cerinum. The sequence continues at coordinate 1,143,370 of NZ_CP101751.1, forward strand.
GTATTAAGCGCGCTAAATTCAGAAGAACCTTGGCAGAACAGGTTGTAACACTTGTAAAAGAGCAACGTATAGCTCAACCTCGGTTAGGAACACGTAAACTGTATCATATTCTTATAACTGAACTTAAAGCATTAAAAGTAGGCCGAGATAAGTTTTTTTCTATTTTAAAAGCTAATCATTTATTGATACACCCCAAAAGGAGTTATCATCTTACCACATGGTCACACCATCGTTTTAGAAAACATCCTAACTTGATAAAAGAGCTGGATATTACAAGGCCGGAACAAGTGTGGGTATCAGATATCACCTATATTGGAAAACGAGAAAAGCCTTGTTATCTGAGTTTAATAACTGATGCCTATTCAAAAAAGATAATGGGATATGATGTATCTGATTCTCTCAGTACACAAGGCTGTATCAGAGCCTTAAAAATGGCTCGTAAGAATAGGATATTTAAGTCTGAATCATTGATACATCATTCAGACAGGGGAATACAATATTGTTCGGATGAGTATCAGTATTTATTAAAGAAATACAGTCTAAAATGCAGTATGACACAAAACTCAGATCCGTATGAAAACGCAGTGGCTGAAAGAATAAACGGAATATTAAAACAAGAGTTTAGAATTGATACCTATCATCTTGAACTATATTTAATGAAGAAACTCATAGATGAGATTATTAAAAAATATAACCAGATTAGACCACATTGGTCAAACTATATGCTAACACCTAATCAAATGCATTTACAAAGAAGTATTAAAATAAAAACTTATAAAACAAAAAACAGAAGTAACTCGGAAGCTACTTCTGTCTAAAAAAGCTATTTTTACTAGTATTAATCCTGTATCGTTATTTTAGGACTAGTCAGGTAGTCCCGCTACTGCTTTACCTTTTAATCCTTCTTCAACTAAATAGCTGAGGAATCTTACGAAAGGGGTAATATTCCGATTGACACTTGCGTTTTCAAGAGCTTGCATATATTCCTCCCGATTTTCTACCGGGATAACGGTCCAGGGATAACCTCCGGAAGCTAACATAACATTCATTAAAAATCGACCGATTCTTCCGTTACCATCCATATAGGGATGAATAAAAACAAAAATAAAGTGTCCTAATACTGCTCTTACTGATGCCTCAGTTTCTTCTTCGAGTAACTCAAACAATACAGGCATAGTATCACGCATCGCATCTACGTTAAGAGGAACGTGTTTCGAATTGCCGATATATACTTGATGATTGCGATATCCGGCTAGATCGGTAGCTTGAAGTAATCCTGCAACCACGCTGGGATCGAATAATTGTCGATACCATTTGGAATGGTCTAAATCGGCTTGTGTTCCGGGATTAGCTCCTTGTAAAATGCTTTCAATTGTTTTTTTAACTTCATTGAATGCCTGAAAATAGCCCCTTGCTGCCATTGCGTCCCGTTGTCGACGATCTGCTTCATTCTCTTCTATATTCCATTCACCGCTACTTACTTTTGAAATTAGCTCCGGGGTTACTTTATAGCGTTCGATAGACAACGAGTGATAGGCATCAGTAACGAAAATGTGATCGACATCATTAAGGTAGGATTCGTAATCTGTGATATGACCCGGAGAGACAGGAAAATCAGCAATAACTACCTCGCGCATTTCCTGCCACATCAGGCGGATACGGTTAGCGTATGGTGAACGTTCACGAGAAGGTAATTGAATGGCGAGTTTGCTATCAAACGGATCTTCTTCGCGAATGTCATAGTCGGCGTCTTTAAAAGTTTCTATAATCTGATTGGCTATTTTTTCTCTTTCGATATTCCGGAATGCACCGGCAAGACGTCCGGCTAAAGTTGTATGCCCTTTTGCTAATAATATGGGTAATAATTCCGAAGCATCCCGTATTAAGGAAAGAGCCGTACGGGTGTCAATGGCGTTATGGTTATATAAAGTAGCAGAACTATAAATAAGTGCTGATTGTAGATTATATATTCGGACACCTTTTTGTATCTCTATGTGTTCAACTGGTGGTATTTCTGCTTTTTGGTTGAATAATGATGTATTATGAGGTAATGGGGTAGGTTTGTTATTGCCTTGTGGAGTCCGGATAATTAATTGTTGTGGAATTGTCCAGTTACCAGCGTGAATAAGTAATGACTGATCGGCTGAAAGGCTCCAATCATTTCCGTATTTCCGATTAAGGAATTGTACAATAAAATCCCAGTACGAACTATACCAGGAAGTTGTTTCGCCCTCTCTTTCGTTTGGATCAGTAGCGATATACCAGCCTTTAGTTACTTCTTTGATAAAACCTTTCTTTAGAAGTAGCTGACGGTATTTTGTGTTGGGAATAGTATCGGTGTGAATACCAACAATACCTTTGTCCTGTATGTCCTTTAAAAAAGTGAGTGCTTCTATAAAACGTTCTTTGGGTGTTGCCATAATTGAGTACGTTTAAATAACGGTGCTAAAACTAGTAAATGTGAACGTGCTAAAACTAGTAAATGTAAATGTACTAAAATTAGTAAATGTAAAGCTTGGTTTTTTGTGATTTATCCGTTTCCGGTATTAAAAATAAGCCCGTAATTGTATATTTCCGGTATGAATCGTTTGGCTGGTTTCGCTTTTTCGACCTTGATAGTTGAGGTTGACATCCAGATATTGTGTCAGGTTTTTTTGTAAAAGTAATCGCCAGGTTAAGTTTTCGCCGGCTTGTAGGCCTTCTAACATTTGGTAGGCAACCGGTGATAGTTCGTTTCCGGTAAATTTGTTCTGATAATACGAAAATTCACCGTTGATCGTAAAACGTTTGTCGGAAGCATAGCTAAAAGAAGTACCGATACGTTGTTGGTTTAATGTTTCGAAATCGGCGATTTTGTTTTCCTTGATCTGATATTCGTAAAATACATCCCAACTGGCATTCTTGGAGAATAAATACGATACTTTTGGCGCCAATTGATAGCCTTTTAATTCAAAGTTTCGGCTTGCATAATTTTCCGAATAAGTATTGGATTTGATTGTCTTACCGCTAAAACCGAATAACCATATTTTTTGGATAAGATGCGCATACTGAATCTGATGCGAACTATTGGTGTTCTCTTGTGATCCGACCGATAATAAGTTTTTTGCCTTGTTGGTTAAAAAAGTATAGGTAACGGAATGATCCTGTTTACCGCGGTTGTAAAATAAACTGTTTCGGAAACTGGAATTAAGACCAAGTAAATCATCATCCTTTCCGAAAAACGGATTCAGATCAAAATTGTCACTTTTACGAATGATTTTTCTGTCGACTATAAACGAGGTCTGATTATAAAAATAAGATAATAGCTTTTTAAATCCGGTTTCATTTTGCCATTGATTCGGATTCAAGGTTATCGATTGTGAGAATTTGTTTTGATGCGTTTTGATAAAAATCTGGTTTGGTAAAAATATCCGGACATATTTAGCCTGATCGGGAAATTGTGCAATCTCAAATTCTTCCAGTTCCTGAATGCCGTTTCCGTTATAATCGTTCCACATATAGATTCCCTGTCCCGCTTCGACCTGAAGATAGGTGAATTCCTGTTGCGGAATTCTTCCGGAGGTGGTTTCATAGGCAGTGGTAACCTGAATCAGTTGGTTAAAATAACGATCATTATAAAGTAAACGGGAATTTAATGAAGGTTCACTTTCCCGTGCCGGATCTTCATATTTAAGGTTTCGGTAATTCACAAATAAGGATAAGTCGCTTTTTTCGGTTTGAAGTAAACGGGATTTAAGATAGTAAGAACGGGAAGTGTTCACTTTAGTTAGTAATCCGTTTTGTAAACTGTCATTGGTACGTTGTAAATAACCAAGTTCCAGGTACACTTTTGTACTGTCGCCTCGACCTATAAATGCACCGAATTCTTTAAAACGCTGACTTAAAGTTGTAAACTGACCGGTTTCTTTGACTTTCTCTTCGTTGTTTTCCAGACGTACGCTACCACCGACCCAATTTTTTCCGATGTGATATTTGGCTTGTGTATTACTTCGTATAAATTGAGAAGTAGAATAATTACTGCTACTATTTAGAAAACTACTGTTATTGCGGAATGCCCAGTTTTGCAATTGAAACTGGCCTTCTACAATATGGCGGGTTCCGGAAAAACTTTCGGAAAAATCCAGTTTTTCCAATTGGTAGCGCGCAAATCCGTTATTACGGGATTGTGCTGTTTGCGGTAAACGGAAATTTAGACCTGAAATCAATAAACTTTGATCACCGATCGGATTGGTCAGGTTCCAGTCACGGTCGAACTCAATGTTGAAAAGACGTTCGATGGTTTTGAACTTTTGCTGAACAAACTGATAATTGGCAAAAGCGTCTACTTCCCATCGTTTGGACCATAATCGCTGTTTAACGTTAAAGCGTCCTGCAAGTCCCTGATTGTCCTGGTCATCAACGGAAGAAAATAGATTTTTGTCGTTATTGCTTAATCCGATTTCAAAATCAACTAAAGTTTTTTCACTGGGATTGTATTTTCCCAGAAAAGTGGCAATCTGAATACTTGTCGGTGCCACAAGTCGAACAATCGGTTCATAATTCCCTTGCGGAGTGCCGTTATTAGGAGCGATATATTCGTAAATTCGTCCGACAGCCTGATTGTTGACAAGAATATAGTTTCCCTGATTGTTGCCGACTAATGTAAAACGGACATTGTATAATTCGTCCTGCGGATTGTTGGAATACACATAAGTTGTAATTCCGTTAACAATGACCTTTTTGTAAAGAATTTTGTTTTCGGAATAACTGTCAGGATAAGCTGATGGTGCATTCATTAAATCCGGATTGTTGCCGGCTTCACTTAAAATCTGAATTTGTTCGGCCGAGAGGTTTTGTTGTAACGGCTGACTTTTAATGTCGCTTTCCGAATAAACAAATCCGCCGACACTCCAATTTTCGCGTTCGTGCGTTACGCCGCCATAAGCAACATATCGCGTATAGTTTCGGTCGGTATACTGATATTCGATATTGATACGCATTTCAGAAGTAATCGGAAATAGGGAAGTAAAACGGATTTCTCCGGCATTATAATCGATAACATAATCATTGCTTTCTCCGCGCTTCAAAAGAATTCCGTTTACATAAACCCGCTCGGAACCGGAAATAACCAATACGTATAATTCGCCGTTAGGACCTTTTAATTTATAAGGTCCCTGATTGCCTTCCTGGCCAACAAAAGTACTTCGGGTATATTGACCGCGTACTAAAGCTCCGGCTGCAAAGACATCAGTTTTACCGCCACTGTCGCCAAAAGTAAAATGAGTGGATAATCCCTGAACTTTTTTGTTGAAATTTAAAAACCGTGACTGACGATTTTCTAAAAATAAATCACCTGCACGAACACTCCATTTATCGGAAAATAATTCAATGAAAATTTGATCAAATTCATCTAGCTTTTGAGAGTAACCGCCTTCCTGTAACGGAATGTTGCTGTCCTGTATGGAAGCGCGCAAGCTAACTTTGTCGGAAATCTTTCCGGTGATTTGTAAGTCAAGATTGGAATTTAATACGGTATTCTGATTATTACCGACAGTAATGCCTCGGGTAATACTTCCGGACGTATTCAATCCGTCGAAAGGTTTGAAATTGTTAACCGTTTCTCTTTTAATCGTGTATAATTGCTGACCGCTTCCGTTGCTGACTATTCGTGACGGATCGTAAATACTGTATTTTTTAGTCAGATACTCCGGAAATTTCAGATAACGGACGGTTAATGTGTCTTCCGTTTTAAAATTATTCCGGAAATATAATTTCCCCTTCGGATAATCTACCGTATAATAAGTTGTATCGATTTCATTACCGGCTTTATCCAGTAATTTAAAAAAGGCTTTGTTGATGCTGACATTGTCAATTGCGATGGTATCTTGCGTAAAAAGGACCTTTTTAGATTTATAAGGCGTTTCAATTTCCTGGGCATAAAGACCGGAAACACAAAACAATACCAAAATCAAAATCCATTTTTTCAGCATACAGATATAACTCCAAAATGCCAAAAGTAGTGTAATTTCAATTGAAATTTTAAAAAGCTGGAGATGTTAAAAGAAAAAACCATTAAAAAGAAGGTTGTAATAGATTCTTTTTAATGGTTTTAAGATGGTTTTATTCTATAGTGACAATCTGCATCGTCTCACGGCTCATTTGTTTTACAAGTACCGTTTTGTCTTTTTCAACCATTTGTACGGCTTTGTCTGTAAAATGACGAATCGTATATAGCGAAACATTTTCGTTATAGGTTACTTTGAATTTTTTGGACAAGGTTGCTTTTAATTCATTAAAATGATTGAATTTGTCTTCAATGCAAACGGAAAAACTGATAGCTGTATTCTGAATCAAGCTTACCTTTACTTTGTATTGGTGAAATAATCCGAAAATTTCGCTGATGTTTTCTTCCATAATAAAGGAGAAATCAATCGATGACAGTGAAATCAATAACTGGTTTTTCTTTACGATAAAACAAGAGGTTTGCGGTTCCAGATCGGCGCCTTTTGAAACACTGGTTCCCGGTAATAACGGATTGATAAACGATTTTACAAATAACGGAATCTCTTTTTTTTGTAAAGGCTGTAAGGTTTTCGGGTGAATGACCGAAGCGCCGTAAAAAGCTAATTCGATTGCTTCGCGGTAAGAAATCTGATTTAACAGAACTGCATTTTCAAAATACCTCGGATCGGCATTTAAAACACCCGGTACATCTTTCCATATCGTTACGTTTTCGGCATTCAGACAATAGGCAAAAATCGCCGCCGTATAATCGGAACCTTCACGTCCCAATGTTGTGGTAAAATTGTTTTCGTCTGATCCTAAAAATCCTTGTGTAATATTAAGGACGTTCTTTTTTATGTTTTTGGAAATCGTTTTTTGTGTCAATTCCCAGTTAACTATAGCATCACGATAGGTGTTATCCGTTTTGATGAGGTTACGTACGTCGACCCATTGATTGCGGATTCCGGCATGATTAAAGTAATAACTAAGAATGGTAGTGGATACAATTTCCCCGTAACTTACAATCTGATCGTATACAAAATTGTAATTCGGCGATTTATTGATGTCCAGAAAATGTTCCATATCCGAAAAATGGCGATTTACAGCAGTAAATACCTCATGTTTTTCATCTTCAAACAAATCCAGTAAAATCTGATTGTGGTATTTCTTGACTTCCTGAATGGAAGCCTTCAGCTCCGGAGATTTATCGAAGTAGTGCTTTATTACTACTTCTAAAGCGTTTGTGGTCTTTCCCATTGCCGAAACAACTAAAAGAACATCGTCAAAACCTACTTTTTGCAAAACGTCATATACGTTTTTAATACTACCGGCATCTTTTACAGAAGCACCGCCAAATTTGAATACTCTCATTGTTTAAAAATTAGACATAAATAATATGGTGACTACAGCAACTTTAACGGTGCTGTAAGCTATTTGTGAAATTAGTAATTCCGGCTTCGTCCATTTGTACGATATACCAGTCTTTTAAAACCCGGGCTCCGGATTTTTCGTAAAAATCAATCGCATTCTGGTTCCAGTCCAATACGGCCCATTCGATACGGCGAACATTGTCTTTTTGTCCCTGACGAATTACTTCAGAATACAAAGCATGTCCCAAACCGGTACCGCGCATTTTTTCACTTACAATTAAATCTTCCAGATGGATGGTTTTTCCTTTCCAGGTGGAATAACGATAGTAAAAAAGAGCCATGCCAACGATTTCGTGGTCCACTTCTGCGATAAAAGTTTTAAAAAGCGGTTCGGTTCCGAAACCGTCCCGAATCAACTCGTCTGCGGTTACAACTACAGCATCAGGTTCCTTCTCAAACACGGCCAGTTCACGGATCAGTTCCAGTACGGCCGGCATATCTTCTTTTTGTCCTTCTCGGATATTCATTTTTTGAAAATTAAGCGTTTTGTTATTACGGGAATAATATATATTCGCATTGCACAAAAATAGCGATATTTGTACTCGAAAACACAACAACAACTCTAATTAATAATGAAAGATCGCAATAAAACGTTAGGTGAGTTTATCATTGAAAAACAAGAAGAATTCAAGTACTCATCAGGGGAATTGTCCCGTATTATTAACTCCATCCGACTGGCAGCTAAAGTAGTAAGCCACAAGGTAAATAAAGCCGGACTGGTAGATATTGTCGGTGCTGCCGGCGAACAGAATATACAGGGAGAAGATCAGCAAAAACTGGATGTTTATGCGAATGAAGTGTTTATTCAGACGCTAATCAATAGGGAAATTGTTTGCGGAATTGCTTCGGAAGAAAATGATGATTTTATTACGGTTCAGGGTAAAGATGCCAGCCATAATAATAAATATGTAGTCCTGATGGATCCGTTGGACGGGTCTTCTAATATAGATGTTAACGTATCGGTTGGAACTATTTTTTCCGTTTACCGAAGAATTACACCTATGGGAACGCCGGTAACATTGGAAGATTTTCTTCAACCGGGTATTAATCAGGTTGCAGCCGGTTATGTGATTTACGGAACGTCAACAATGTTGGTTTATACTACCGGTCATGGCGTAAACGGATTTACATTAAATCCGGCAATCGGAACATTCTACTTGTCGCACCCGAATATGAAATATGCACCGGACGGAAAAATCTATTCGATTAACGAAGGAAACTATATTCATTTTCCGCAAGGTGTAAAAGATTATATCAAGTATTGTCAGCAGGAAGAAGGCGATCGTCCGTATACCTCCCGTTATATTGGAAGTTTGGTGTCTGATTTTCACCGAAACATGATCAAAGGCGGAGTGTATATTTATCCGACAAGCTCTAAAGCACCGAAAGGGAAACTGCGATTGCTATACGAATGTAATCCGATGGCTTTTATTGCAGAACAAGCCGGTGGAAAAGCTTCAGATGGTTTTGGTCCGATTATGGAAATTAAGCCGACGGAATTACATCAGCGCGTACCGTTTTTCTGCGGAAGCTATAATATGGTGGAAAAAGCAGAAGAGTTTATGAGAAAAGCCGATCAATAAGGTAGATCGATACATCAGACAGGTTTCTAAAACCTGACAGGTATAAAAAAAGGGGCTGTCTCAAAAGGACATCCCCTTTTTTATTGCCGACAATCTTCTGATTTATTTTTTCTGATTTAGCTATTTTGATGTCTCTTTTAGCCAGTAAAAGCATCTACTTTTCAAAAAAGAGAAAATTATCCCTTTTATGATGTCCTAACAGGGCATTTTTTGAGGTTATGAGCCATAGCAAGTAATGCCGTTTCCACTTCGGCCTTGGCTTTGCTACGCAGATTATACCTGCGGAAGCCTTTGTTGTTTTTTATCTGGGCAAACACGGTTTCTACATCATGACAGCGTTGCTTTCTGAGTTCCTTTCCCCTGTCGGTTACGAGCAGGTTATAAGCTTTTGTTCTTAACTGGGCTACTTCGGGATTAGATAAAGAGATACTTGGTATTCCTGTTCTGGTGTCTTTGTCAAAATGATTATATTTTACATATGCTTCAACACCTTCATTATCAAGTAATGTGTAGTTTTCCTGCGAACCATAACCTGCATCAGCCACAAGTTCTTCAGGTAGTCTATTGTAGTGTTCTTTAAAAATTTTTATATGTTCGGGTAGCGTCCTTGTATCATTGGGATTAGGGTGTAAAGAGTAATTTACAATGAACTGGTTGTGTGTGCTTATCTGTAAGTTATATCCCGGTTTTAACTGTCCGTTCTTCATGTGGTCTTCTTTCATCCGCATAAAAGTAGCATCAGTATCGGTCTTACAAAAGCTGTTTCGCTTACCCATTATATCTTCTTGCTTAGCATACTTCTGAAGGTTTGCAGGCCAGTTCTTACGGGCATAGTTAAGCTTCTGCCGTACTTTAGGGCATATCTTTTTGCCTTTAAGGGCGGTGTCAATCTTCTTAATAGTCTTTTCAACAGCTTCCTTGTCAATAGCCTTAAACTCAACTTCTGTCTTGTCTTTAGATTCAGTAGCGGCAACTTGCTGCGTATACTCCCATAAGTCCTGAAGCTGCTCTTCTATGCGCCTTTTATTCCTTTCGATGGATCTGCCCCATACAAAAGTGTACCGGTTGGCATTGGCTTCTATTTTTGTACCATCGGTAAAAACAGTTTTAAGGCTCACATGTCCCTGGGATTCTAAAAGCAATACAACCTGGGTAAAGATGCTGCGTACCTCATCTTTAAGGCGTTCACTCCTAAAGCGGTTTATAGTATTATGGTCAGGACGGCTCATACCGCTTAACCACATAAAATGGATATTCTGCTTCAAGGCTTCCTCAAGCCTGCGGCTGGAAAAAATATTGCACAAATAACCATAAACCAACACTTTAAGAAGCATGCGGGGATGGTAACTGGAAGTGCCGCCTGGTTTGTAATTCTTAATAAGGCACTCCAAATCAAGACCGTCAATCACATCGGAAACGGTTCTTACTGGATGGTTGAGTTCTATCAGCTCCTCTAAACTCGGAGGAAGTAGAAAATTTTGCTTGGGATTGTAATCTTTAAAGACTACTTTTGATTTATTATACACACCGCAAGTTAACAAACTTGCAAAATATAGGGAGCTCTCGGGCTCCCTTATTTGTATAAAAAAATTGAGGCTGCCTCACTTTTGAGACAGCCCCCTTTTTATTACGGTATAACCGAATTATTTGTTCATGTTTTGCATTTCGTATACAAAAGTGTCTAAATCTACATTTAAAACCAATAACGAAAAGGCTTTGTCAACAATATAAGAAGCATTGCTCGGTGTGAAACCTAATGCTAATACAAAACGCATCAGAATTTCTTTTTGTTTCGGGCCTAATACGTGATCAGCATATACCATACGGGATAAATCATATAAACGCTCTATACGTTGCGTATGTAAATACGGAGGATTGATCGGGTATTTTAACGGATTCTCCAAAATCTCTTCGTACTCTTCTTTTGAAATCTCCAACTGAATAGCCAGTTTGTCTAAGAAGTTTTTTTCTTCCTGAGTCAGGTCACCGTCTGCAAGAGCAACTCTTACAATAGCTGAGAAATGACCTTTATTACGAGCTTTGAATTCGCTATCAAATAATTCTGAAAATGACATATTTTTTTACAATTAATAGTGTTGTGAAGGTACAAATATACTTTATTTCCCATCCTGTTAAAACAAAATGACAGCTTTTGTTGCCGGAGATCATAAATATCAAAAATAATTGTAAGTTTGGATTCCCAAGTCAAATTAAAAGAAATATTATGTCAGAATTTTGGATATACTTTAATATCGGTCTGCGACATGTGCTCGATATCAATGCCTATGATCATGTACTTTTCCTAATCGCCCTTGTGGTTCCTTATGCTTTTAAGGATTGGAAAAGAGTATTGCTGCTTGTAACATTGTTTACTGGAGGTCATACCTTATCGTTACTGCTTTCAGTTTACGGAATTGTATATATCAAAGCAAACCTGGTCGAATTCCTGATTCCGATCACGATTCTGGTAACCGCCTTATTTCATTTGTTTACAGCCGGTAAATCATCCAAAAACGAAAGTGTCAGCTTTGTGGCTTTTGTAACGTTATTTTTTGGGATTATCCACGGATTGGGCTTTTCAAACTACTTTAAAACGATACTACCGGGTGGTGCATCCGAAAAATTACTACCCTTACTGGAATTTGCGTTAGGTATCGAAGCGGCACAAATAATCGTTGTGCTGATCGTATTGATACTGTCGTATATTATTCAGACTTTTTTCCGTTTTTCCAAACGCGATTGGACATTAGTGATGTCAGCTTTTGTAATCGGAGTCGTATTACCGATGATCATCGGTAGCGAAATTTGGAACCGGTAAAAAAAATGCTTACCTTTTCAGTATCAGTAGCGAAACGTTTGCGTATTTTTGTATTCCCTATTCCTGCTGTCCGCTATATCTTGTTGAAAAAACAAGGATGTCGCTGCCATCAGGGCTAAAGGGCTGGCCATTGCTTTTTCGGAATGGTCTGATAAACGATACAATTGATGAAAGAACAAAAACGGAATAAATACGATAAAGCCTATCTGAGAATAGCAAAAGAATGGAGTCAGTTGTCGTATTGCAAAAGAAAACAGGTCGGAGCAATTATTGTAAAAGACCGAATGATCATTTCTGATGGTTACAACGGAACACCATCGGGATTTGAAAATTGCTGCGAAGACGAAGAGGGTTATACAAAATGGTATGTATTGCATGCCGAGGCTAATGCAATTTTAAAAGTAGCGCGGTCAACACAATCCTGTGAAGGCGCTACATTATATATAACCTTGTCGCCTTGTAAAGATTGCAGTAAATTAATTCACCAGTCGGGTATAAAAAGAGTGGTGTATTGCGAAGGCTATAAAGACGAAGCCGGACTGGATTTTCTTAGAAAGGCGGGAGTGGAAGTAGAGTATATTGCTGATTTGGAATAATATGAGAATTAAAAAAATATACTTGCCGGTAATTATCACGACGGCGCTTGCCGTGGGTGTGCTTATTGGAGGTTACCTTAACTTTTCTGCGCCAACGGCAACGTTTTCATCGAATGCCAGTAAAAACAAACTGAATAAACTGCTGGATTTTATCAATAATGAATATGTCGATGAGGTGAATACGGATTCGATTGTTGATATTACGGTTAACGGTATTCTGGAAAAACTGGATCCGCACTCGGTTTATATTGCTAAAAATGAATTGGAGTCGGTAGCGCAAAGTATGAAAGGTGACTTTGTCGGCATCGGAGTTAATTTTTATACCTATAAAGATTCGGTTGCGGTTATTAAACCTATTGCCGGAGGTCCTTCTGAAAAAGCGGGTATCAAAGCCGGTGATCGTATTCTGTTTGCCGGAAATACTAAATTATTCGGTAAAAAAATATCCAATGATACACTTTTCTCTAAACTGAAAGGAGAAAGAGGTTCGAAGGTGGAATTGACCGTATTCCGAAAAACGGAAAACAAGAAGTTTAAAGTTAATGTAACCCGCGATTTGATACCGATTAAAAGTGTAGATGTAGCGCTGATGCTTAATGCTAAAACCGGCTATATTAAAATCAATCGATTTGCTGAAACTACCTTTAAAGAATTCCATCAAGGCTTATCGAAACTAAAAGCAGCCGGAATGCAGGAATTGGTTGTCGATGTTCGTAATAACGGTGGAGGTTATATGGAACGGGCGGTTGAAATTGCCGACGAATTTCTAAAGGATAAAGAACAAATCGTTAAAATTAAAAACCGTAAAGGAGTAGAAGATGTTAGTTATGCTACTTCAAAAGGAAGCTTTGAAAACGGGAAACTGTATATTCTGATTGATGAAAACAGTGCTTCGGCCAGTGAAATTCTGGCGGGTGCGATTCAGGATAATGACCGCGGACTTATTGTGGGCAGACGATCATTCGGAAAAGGATTGGTGCAACGGGAAATGCCTTTAGGCGACGGATCTGCGGTGCGTCTGACTGTGGCGCGTTATTATACGCCATCCGGGCGTTCGATTCAAAAACCGTATAACAAAGGATTGGAAGAGTATTACGGTGAGTTTGAAAAGCGTTTTGAAAACGGTGAATTATATGCTTTTGATAGTATTAAAGTTGCGGATAGCTTAAAGTTTAAAACGAAGAAAGGCAAGATTGTTTATGGCGGCGGTGGAATTATTCCGGATATTTTTGTTCCGATGGAAGGAAAACACGGAGATGAAGCGCTAAATATGATTATGCAATCCGGAATTGTAAGCTATTTTGTTTTCGAAGAATTGGATAACGAAAGACAGCAATTTCAGAAATTAACGATTCCGCAAGTGGAAAATAAAGTCAGAAGTACTGATTTTTATTATGATGGTTTCCGTCGACACTTGTCAAAAAGCGGACTGATTTTTAATCTGGAAAAGCATAAAGATAAAGTGAAACAATATCTGGCGGCTGAATTTGTACGGCAGTTGTTTGACGAACAACATTATTATCAGCTTATTTTAAAAGAAGATCCGATGATCAAATCGTTAATGGAAGCAAAAAAATAAGAGAGCATGAAGCTCTCTTTTTTATTTTCGTATACTGTCGTGTGAATGAGTTTCAATACCGTTGTTCCATAAGGTCAGAATATCGGTTGCAACCGATGCGCCGCTTCCGGAAGCTATAGCAAGTTGACTTCTCCATCCGGCAAGTGTTCCCGCTACATAAATTCCGTTTGTTACCAGGTGGTCGTTATTTCGAAGTTGGATGCGGTTCTTTTCCGGTAATGATTTTCGGTGTGGCTCGATATATTGCTCAAGTCCTTCAATCGAAAAAAGATTAGATGATCCGATAGCGACTACAATATTCTGTGTTTTGTAGGAAGACTTGTTTGTGGTCACGGTAAAGTTGCCTTGTTCGCCTTCAACTTTAATTACTTTTTCATCCGGAATTTGTATAATATGAGGGTAAGTTTGGGCAAGGTGAGCTGTACTTTCTGATAAAATTTCAGAACCCAGTTTGCCTGCCGGTATACCGTAAGCATTATTAAAAAGAGCATCTTGTAACGATGAAGCTTTCTGATGCGTAATGATTCCTATTTTTTTATCGGCTACAAAACTTTTTTTCTGGGCAGAACCTAATATAAGGGCACACGAAAGCCCGGCTACTCCGCCACCAATAATTAACACATCAAACATGGTCTTAGTTTCCTTTTGTTTTTTCTTCGATGGCTTTCGACATCTTGAAGATTAATAAAATACAAACAGCGCATAATGAAGCTACGATTCCTATAAGCGCCACTAAACTGTTGCCTTCAAAAAGATTCGAAAAATCCAATAACGTTACGTTAAAAACAATTAACCCTAACGCGGCAGCGATTAGTATGTATGAGAAAATTTTCATTGTAAATAAAAAAAGAACTACGAGTAGTTAAATTATGGCGGTGAAATTAATAAAAATCCGCTTAAACAAACAGACCTTTAACATTAGCCGCAAATAATTTAACAGCAATAGCTAAAAGAACTACTCCAAAAACCTTTCGGATCACGCCTAGTCCGTTTTTCCCTAGTGTTTTTTCTATTCGGGATGAAGATTTAAGAACAAGATATACAATCAAAATGTTGGCAAGGATGCCGAATATAATATTGATCGTTTGGTATTCGGATCGCAACGATAATAATGTTGTCATCGTTCCGGCACCTGCGATTAAAGGAAATGCAATAGGTACAATTGATGCGGTGTTTGGTGCGTCATCTTTATAAAGTGTTATCCCCAGAATCATTTCCAGTGCCAAAAAGAACAATACAAACGATCCGGCCACGGCAAATGAATTGACGTCAATACCGATCAGTTTCAGGATCTCATCACCTACAAATAGAAATGAAATCATGATGACAGCTGCAACAATTGAAGCTTTCTCAGATTGGATATGGCCTACCTTGTTACGTAAGTCAACAATAATCGGAATGCTTCCGAAAATATCGATAACTGCAAATAATACCATTCCTACCGTAAAAATTTCTTTCCAATCGAATCCCATAGCTTGATTTTTTTAAGACTGCAAAATTATATAAAAATATAACAAAAAATCTAAAAATAGGGTTAATTTTTAACGTAAAAATAAAAATGAAGGTGAAGAATGGCTTTTTGTTGCTTATTTGATAATGTTAGGGGTGTTTAGTTGGTATTTTGAAATCCGTATTAATTTGTACCTTTGTGCCCTTAATCAATGAATTCGAAGTATAATGTTTCAGTTAGGGAAAACCATCGTGTCTGAGGAGATTCTTGAAAAAGAATTTGTGTGTAATTTGTCGGCTTGTAAAGGAGCCTGTTGTGTGGATGGTGATGCCGGTGCGCCACTGGATAAAGATGAGGTAGCAATATTGGAGAAGATATATCCGATAGTAAAACCGTTTTTGCGTCCGGAAGGAGTTGCGTCGATAGAAGAACAAGGAACTTCGATTGTCGGATCGGATGGAGATCTTGAAACACCGTTAATTGACGGAGCCGATTGTGCTTATGTTATTTTTGACGGGTCTACTGCGCTTTGCGGAATCGAACAAGCCTATAATCAGGGATTGGTGGACTGGAAAAAACCGGTTTCGTGTCATTTATATCCGATTCGGGTAAAAGATTTCTCGGATTTTGCAGCCGTTAATTATCATAGATGGCATATTTGTGATGATGCCTGTTCGCTGGGAAAAGAACTTGAAGTCCCGGTGTATAAATTTGTAAAAGAAGCTTTGGTTCGGAAGTTTGGTTCCGACTGGTATGCGGAGCTTGAAAAAGTGGCCGAAGAGCTTAAAAAATAAATCGATTCTGTAGATTTATTTAACTTTTTTGTATTTTATAACTATTTGTTTTTCAGTTAAATATATTTTTTAGCAAAGCTTGAAAGAATTTTCTTCGCTTGTTAAAAACTCGCCTTAATTGTGAATAAGTTTGACGGGTACTGTCTTTCTTTTTCCGATTCAAATGGCAATCTTTGTACTGCAGTCTTTGCAGTAAGAATGTGAAATTAATCCTTTAAAAGTCAATATACTATGTCGGTGATAGAACCAATTTTGCAAGAGAATAAAGACCGTTTTGTAATTTTCCCCATTAAGCACCATGATATCTGGAATTGGTATAAAAAAATGGAAGCTAGCTTTTGGACGGCAGAGGAGATTGATTTACATCAGGATTTAACCGATTGGAATACCAAGTTAAGTGATGATGAAAAATATTTCATTAAACACATTTTGGCTTTTTTTGCGGCTTCCGACGGTATCGTAAATGAGAATCTGGCGGAAAACTTCGTGAATGAAGTACAGTATCCGGAAGCGAAATTCTTTTATGGATTCCAAATTATGATGGAGAATATTCATAGTGAAACCTATTCGCTTTTAATTGATACCTACGTGAAAGACGAAGCAGAAAAGAATGAACTGTTTCATGCTATTGATGTGTTTCCGGCAATTAAGAAAAAAGCGGAATGGGCGTTGCGTTGGATCGAATCCGAATCGTTTGCGGAAAGACTAATCGCTTTTGCCGCTGTAGAAGGGATCTTTTTCTCCGGTGCTTTCTGCTCAATCTTCTGGTTGAAAAAAAGAGGTTTGATGCCGGGACTTACATTCTCCAATGAACTTATCTCAAGAGATGAAGGAGTTCACTGTGATTTTGCAGTACACCTACACAATCATCATTTGATCAATAAAGTGCCGATCGCTAGAATTAAGGAAATTATCACGGATGCGCTGAATATCGAAAGAGAATTTATTACGGAATCACTTCCGGTAAGTTTGATCGGAATGAATGCAACGCTGATGACACAATATCTGGAGTTTGTAGCAGATAGATTGTTGGTTGAATTAGGTTGTGAAAAAGTATATAACGCGAGCAATCCGTTTGATTTTATGGACATGATCTCGCTACAGGGAAAAACCAATTTCTTTGAAAAAAGGGTTTCCGAATATCAAAAAGCAGGTGTCTTAAATAAAGATACCGATTCACAAAAAATCAGCTTCGACGCCGATTTTTAATAGACTGTAAGCTCCTTATTTGTTAGGAGATGGATAAGAAACGGAAAGCGTTTCTACAGTGTTTTTTAAATAACAATTTGTAAATTTTCAATAATATGTATGTAGTAAAAAGAGACGGAAGACGTGAGCCTGTAATGTTTGACAAGATTACAGACCGGGTTAGAATTTTATGCTACGGATTAAACGATTTAGTAGATCCGGTAAAAGTAGCCATGCGTGTTATTGAAGGTTTGTATGATGGTGTGACCACATCAGAACTCGATAACTTAGCTGCCGAAACAGCAGCATCAATGACGGTTTCGCACCCGGATTATGCACAATTAGCAGCCCGAATTGCGGTGTCTAATTTGCATAAGAATACCAAAAAATCATTCTCGGAAACGATGACGGACATGGTTAATTACGTCAACCCGAGAACGAATCAGGAATCACCGTTAATCTCGGATGAGGTTTATGAAGTGATTATGGCAAATGCCGAAAGACTGGATTCTACAATTATCTATAATCGCGATTTTAATTACGATTATTTCGGATTTAAAACGTTGGAGCGTTCGTACTTGTTGCGAATCAACGGGCAAATCGTAGAGCGTCCGCAACATATGTTGATGCGTGTTTCCGTTGGAATCCACCTAAATGATATTGAATCGGCTATCGAGACGTATGAATTAATGTCGAAAAAATTCTTTACGCACGCTACGCCAACATTATTTAATGCCGGAACACCAAAACCGCAAATGTCGTCATGTTTCCTTTTAACGATGCAGGATGATAGTATTGACGGTATTTATGATACATTAAAACAAACGGCCAAAATATCACAGTCGGCCGGAGGAATCGGATTATCAATCCATAATGTTCGTGCAACGGGTTCTTATATCCGTGGAACAAACGGGACTTCTAACGGAATCGTACCGATGTTACGTGTGTTTAACGACACGGCACGTTATGTTGATCAAGGAGGAGGAAAGCGTAAAGGAAGCTTTGCGATTTATGTAGAACCTTGGCATGCTGATATTTTTGATTTTCTGGATCTGAGAAAAAACCACGGTAAAGAAGAAATGCGTGCACGTGATCTTTTTTATGCGATGTGGATGAATGACTTGTTTATGAAACGAGTTCAGGAAGATGCACAGTGGACATTAATGTGTCCGAATGAATGTCCGGGACTTTATGATGTTTACGGAGAGGAATTCGACGCACTATATCTTAGTTATGAAAATGCCGGAAAAGGTAGAAAAACGATAAAAGCACGTGAGCTTTGGGAGAAAATTCTGGAATCACAAATTGAAACGGGAACGCCATACATGCTTTATAAAGATGCAGCGAACCGTAAATCAAACCAGAAAAATCTGGGAACTATCCGTTCGTCTAACTTGTGTACGGAAATCATGGAATATACTTCCGCAGATGAAATTGCGGTATGTAATCTGGCTTCAATATCCCTTCCGATGTTTGTGGAAAACGGAGCGTTTAACCACCAACTGCTTTTTGACGTCACAAAACGCGTAACGCGTAACCTTAATAAGGTAATCGATAGAAATTATTACCCGGTTCAGGAAGCTGAAAACTCGAACATGCGTCACCGTCCGGTTGGACTTGGTGTTCAGGGATTGGCTGATGCTTTTATCCTGTTACGCTTACCGTTTACGGGTGATGCTGCTAAACAACTTAACCAGGAAATTTTCGAAACCATGTATTTTGCAGCTGTAACCGCTTCGATGGAAATGGCTAAAGAAGAAGGACCTTATTCCTCTTTTGAAGGTTCACCGATCTCAAAAGGTGAGTTTCAGTACAATCTTTGGGGATTGAATGATGAGGATTTAAGTGGTCGTTGGGATTGGACTTCATTGCGAAAAGAAGTGATGCAAAACGGAGTGCGTAACTCTTTGTTAATGGCACCGATGCCAACTGCTTCTACTTCTCAGATCTTGGGTAATAATGAAGCTTTTGAACCGTATACATCCAATATCTATACCCGTCGTGTGTTATCCGGTGAGTTTATTGTAGTTAATAAGCACCTTTTACAGGATTTGGTTAATCTGGGATTATGGAACGAGAGTCTGAAACAAGAGATCATGCGTGCTAATGGATCTATTCAGGATATCGATATTATACCACAGGATATTAAAGAACTGTATAAAACGGTTTGGGAGATGAGTATGAAAGATATTATCGACATGTCTCGTCAGAGAGGATACTTTATCGATCAGTCGCAATCGCTTAACTTGTTTATGGAAGGAGCAACTTTTGCAAAACTAACATCAATGCACTTCTATGCATGGCAGTCCGGTTTGAAAACGGGAATGTACTATCTTAGAACGAAGAGTGCTGTTGATGCGATCAAGTTCACATTGGATAACGACAAAAAACAGGAAGTACCGGTTAAACAGGAAGAAATTGCTGTTGATGAATTCCGGGCAATGTTAGAACGTTCCAGAAATGCAGAACCGGACGATTGTGAAATGTGCGGATCTTAATTTTAATAAAATAAATTGAAGAATAAGGAACAGCTGCTTTTTAAGTGGCTGTTCTGTTTTTAAAGAAATTGTATTTGTACATTTGTTCTCACCTTAAATAAAACGGTCTATCTTGAGTACTTTATATTTTACAGACAGAAGTAATGTTAACCTGGATGATGTTGTTTTTAATGAAGCGGTTTCGCAGCAAATCAACCAGTTTTTAAAAGAATATCAATATCGGGAAATCCTGGAACAATATGAATTACCGGTAGTGAACAAGATGCTGTTGCACGGGAAAACCGGATGCGGAAAAACCATGACGGCCAAAGCAATCGCTAAAAGGCTGGATAAAAAAATCATTATCGTAAATCTGGCCAGTATCGTATCGTCTAAGTTGGGTGAAACAGCTAAAAATATCGAAGGATTATTTAAAGAAGTCTTGTACGAAAGTGCCGTGCTGTTTTTTGATGAATTTGATTCACTCGGACAAATTCGGGATTACGACAATAAAGACAGTAGTGAAATGAAACGGGTTGTGAATGCTATTTTACAGCTCATTGATAATTTTCCGAAAAAATCGATATTGATTGCCGCAACTAATCAGATTCAGATGATAGACGAAGCCTTAGTACGCCGTTTTGAATTAAAACTCGAATTTACACTGCCGTCCCGTGAGGTTCTGGATAATTATTATACCGCATTACTGTCAAAATATCCGGAAGAATTCTGTAAACTCGAACGAATATATGACGTGTCATTTGCTGAAGCAAAAAATCACGTTTTTAAAGCGGTTAAGAATAATATCATTCAGGCAGAAATTGAAAAACAACAAAATAATTAATCCCGTTCAGGGGAAAAAATAGAATCCTATGATGCATTGGGAGCAATTATTATCGTTAAAAAGACAAGGAGATACCAGTAAACGTTTGCGTAAAGAACAGGATGATACCCGTTTGGGTTTTGAAGTCGATTATGACCGGATCATCTTTTCTTCCGCATTTCGAAGCCTGCAAGATAAAACGCAGGTTATACCTTTATCGAAAACAGACTTTGTTCATACGCGTTTAACGCACAGTCTTGAAGTTTCGGTTGTGGGACGTTCATTAGGGCGTTTGGTCGGAAAAAGAATTCTTGAAAAATACCCTCATTTAAAAGAAGTGCACGGGTTTCATATGAACGATTTCGGAACTATTGTCGCCGCTGCGGCTTTGGCGCATGATATCGGAAATCCGCCTTTCGGACATTCGGGTGAAAAAGCAATAGGTGAATATTTTAAAACCGGAAAAGGGAGTAAATATAAAGAACTGTTGGCGCCAAAAGAATGGCAGGATCTGATCGATTTTGAAGGTAATGCTAATGGTTTCTCAGTGCTAACCGGTTCACGTCCGGGTAACGAAGGCGGACTACGGATTTCATATGCGACTTTAGGTGCTTTTATGAAATACCCGAAAGAAAGTCTTCCGAAAAAACCGACTCCACATATCGCTGATAAAAAGTTTGGCTTCTTTCAGACGGATAAAGTATTTTTTAATGATGTTGCTGCCGAATTGGGACTTATTCCGAATAAAAAAGGAGATGATATCGGATATGAAAGACATCCGTTGGCATTTTTGGTTGAAGCGGCCGATGATATCTGTTATACTATTATTGACTTTGAAGACGGAATCAACCTGGGATTGGTCGACGAAGATTTTGCATTGGAATATTTGGTCAAACTCGTAACGCATACGATGGATCGAAAGAAATACAATACTTTGGTTACTAAGGAAGATCGGATCAGTTACTTGCGCGCTTTGGCGATCAGTAGTTTGATTAATGATGCGGTTAATGTGTTTCTGGAAAATGAAGCGGAAATATTAAGTGGTACTTTTCATTCGGCGTTGATGGATAAAAGCCGATATAAAGCACAGATGGATGATATTATCAAGATCAGTGTTAAAAATATTTACCAGAGTAATGATGTGATTGAAAAGGAGATTATGGGCTATCAGATCATTAATACATTGTTGGATAAATTCTGTACTGCTTATAATAATAAGTTCGAAGGAGTGGCTACAAATTATGATCAATTGATATTAAAATTGCTTCCGGAGAAGTTTGTAACCGAAAAAATGAGTTTGTATGAAAGACTAATGCATATCTGTCATTTTATTTCAATGCTAACTGACGGGAAAGCCTTACAGATTTTTAACATTATTAAGGGTTAAGTGTGATATAATTGATAAGTTTGCAATAATTTTTTGTTAAGTTGAATAAAATTCTAATTTTGTGAAACTTAAATTGAAAAAAGCTAACTTAAAATTATGAAAAAAACTACCCTGTTGATGTTGTTATTGACAAGTGGTGTTGGATTTGCGCAATCTCAAAATGAGCAGATCCAACGTTATTTGGCCGGTAACCATCAAAAGTTAGGCCTTTCCCGACAAGATGTTGCGGATTGGTTTGTAGAAAGTGAGGCGAGTTCTTCGTCAACCAAGATTAATAACTACTACGTAAAACAACGTTATCAAGGGATTGAAATTTTTAACGCTGTTACTAATTTCTCCATTAAAAATGGTGAAGTGATCAATGTAGGAAACCGTTTTGTCGGTAATGTGGCTGCTAAAGTGAATACGGTAGTACCGGTATTGTCGGTTACAGACGGATTTCTGAAGGCGCAATCGCATTTAAAAGTACCGGCTTTCAGTTCGCAAATCGCTACGAGGATCAGTGACAAAGAATTTAAACTGACTAACGGAACCTTAGCGGATGATCCGGTGAGCGCAGAACTGGTTTTTCAAGAAATGGAAGATCAGTCTTTACGTCTGGCTTGGGATTATACTTTCTATACGTCAGATTATAAACATTTATGGAGTGTTCGTATTGATGCCGTAAACGGTAAAATGCTGGAAAACTTTGATTTGGTGTTAACCTGTAACTTTGGTGATTCAAATCATAAAGAACATAACCATTCGGTAAACTTTACAAGTCAGGCTTACAAAGAAGCCAGCTCATTAGCGCAGGTACAATCCGGTTCTTACCGTGTTTATCCTTACAATGTAGAAAGCCCGAACCACGGAAATCGTGAATTACTGGTAACACCGCATAATGCAGTGGCTTCTCCTTACGGATGGCATGATACTAACGGTGTGGCCGGACCGGAGTTTACTATTACCCGCGGAAATAATGCTTGGGCGAAAGAAGATATCGCCGGAAATAACGGAACAGGAACTAGCCCGAACGGTGGTTTAGGAATGGTTTTCGATTTTCCTTATGGCGGTACAGGTGTTCAGCCGTCAACTTATACCAGTGCTGCTACGACGAACTTATTCTATATGAATAATATCATGCACGATATTATGTATCAGTATGGATTTAATGAAATAAACGGAAACTTCCAGCAAAATAACTACGGAAAAGGAGGAACTGTTACATTTAACGGGGATCCTGTTTTAGCCGATGCACAAGATGGTAGCGGTGTTAACAATGCAAATTTTGCCACACCGGTTGACGGTCAGTCGCCGAGAATGCAAATGTTCTTATGGAATGTAGGACCAAGACCTAATCTTTTCCGTATACATTCTCCGGCTTCTCTTGCTGGGGGCTATTTTGCAGTTGAAAATAATTTTACTGCCGGACATGTAGCTGTGCCGATAGCACCGGCTGCTATTACAGCAGATTTAGCATTATTTGATGACGGTATTCCGGATAATAACGACGGATGTACTGCAGCGATAAACGGAGCGCAGTTAAATGGGAAAATTGTATTGATCAGAAGAGGTTCTTGTGATTTCGTAAATAAAGTAATGTTCGCTCAGAATGCAGGAGCTGTCGGTGTTATTATGATTAATAATTTGGAGGAATACATGGTGATGGGAGGATCAAATGCTGCTATTACGATTCCGGCTATATTAGTCAGTCAGTCAGTTGGAAACGCGTTAATTGCCGCGATGCAATCCGGACCGGTTAATGTTAGTTTGACACATGAAACAGTAAACTTTGTTAATTCAGACGGAGACTTTGATAACGGAGTTATTTCACATGAATACGGTCATGGAATTTCATCGCGTTTAACAGGTGGACCTGCTAATGCATCTTGTTTGACTAGTACTGAACAAATGGGAGAAGGATGGTCTGATTTCTTTGCTTATTTATTGCAGATTAAAGCAGGAGATTCTCCTGTAACAGGAAAAGGAATTGCTACTTTCTTAGCAAATCAGCCTACATCAGGTGTTGGAATCCGTCAGTACAAATATTCAACCGATATGGGAATAAACCCGCTTACATATGGTGATACGAACGGTTTGACTTATGTAGATGCTAACGGAAATACACGAATTGATGTGCATGCTGTTGGAACTGTTTGGGCTACGATGCTTTGGGATTTAACTTGGGCTTATATCAATAAATATGGCTATGATCCGAATATTTATACAGGAACGGGAGGAAATAATAAAGTTCTTAGGTTGATCATCGATGCATTAAAATTACAACCGTGTAACCCTTCGTTTGTTTCCGGAAGAGATGCGATTATCGCTGCTGATCAGGCTACAACCGGCGGACAGGATTTTTGTATTATCTGGGATGTTTTTGCAAGAAGAGGTCTTGGGGTTAATGCTTCTGCCGGAATGAATAGCGGAGTATCTGCGATTAATGACCAGGTGGAAGATTTTACAACACCGCCACAAGGTGCAAACTGTACAATGGCTGTTGATTATTTTCAGAATGAAGAAATGATCAAAGTATATCCGAATCCGTCTAACGGACAGTTTAATGTATTTATCGGAAACTATTCCGGAAAAGTTTCATTACAGGTATACGATATCAACGGAAGAAATGTTTACAACCAGAAAGTAGAAGACTTTAACATTGAAAGAACAATTAATCTTAAAGGGCTGCAATCAGGAATGTACATTCTTAAAATTGAAGGTGATAATTTAAATTATACTAAAAAGGTAATATTAAATTAATGCTATATAACAAAAAAAAGGTTCCGAAAGGAACCTTTTTTTTGTTTTAAAATGTGTAACTCAAACCAACGCCTAAGAGTTGTTTGAACTGTATTTTCGGCCCCTGAGTAACCTGTACGCCATCAATCTCTTTTTTAGATTTGATGTCATCGTCATAAACCAGATGGGTTCCGATATTGGCTTTTACATATTCATTTACGACTAAGTCTAACTGCAATTGCCAGTCTACATCAATATTCCCGAAATTATTCAGATAATCGGTATAAAGACTTAACCGGTGATCCAGAAACATATTCTTATAAATTTCGTTTTTCCACTGATTCGTAACCAAAATACCAACTTCTGTACGTGATTTTTTACCGTGTCGAACCAGATTCCCGTTTTCATCATAAACCGCTTTGTCAACTCCGAAAGCACCCTGATCGGCCAGACGTTCATCAAGTACCAAAGTAGTCTTTTGGGTTAACGGTGAAAAATAGGCGTTTAGCTTTTGTTCCTTATTGGAATACTCGGCACCGACTCCCAGAAATAAATAAGCGGGTGCAAAGGCTTTTGAAATAGCCAGATCGGTATTCGGGTAAGCATAACCACTGGTGAACTGTGTGTTAAAGTTCAACTTCGCACTATGATACCAGTTTGAGATACTATCATGACGATATCCGATAGTAGAATTCAATTGAATAGCATCGTCTGTTTTACGAAGCTCGCGCTCTTCTTGTTTATTAACGCCATAGCGAACGATTAATTCGTTTTTCCACATTAGATTGCCCTTTGTGTAGTTTCGTAAAAAAGCGCCCTTTAAAAGCCCTGAAATGGAGTTGTTTCCTCCGACACTCCAATTGATAAATGCAATTTGGCTGAAATCGAGTCCTACGCTGTTTTTCTTGTGCCAGTAGGATGTTGTGTCGGGAACTGTAGTTCTTACTACGTCTTGTGCATTACTTTTTTGAACGAATAGAATAAAAAGTAATCCGAATAGATACGGAGTAATCTTCATGATAAATTTAGTTTTTAATTTTTTTTAGTTTGACAAAAGTGGTTAAATCAGTAACTTGAAAAAAAAGTTACAAGACTATTAACGTCAATTTTGCATTTTTCTTGTTGCTCAAGAACTGTGCCGTGCTCAATGAATTCATCTGGAATGCCCAGTATTTTAACAGTTAATGACCGGTAATGACCTGATACGAATGAAGCAATAGTACTTCCGAAGCCTCCGTTAATCGTTCCGTCTTCAATTGTGATCAGGCTTTCATGTGTACTACAGATGGTGTTCAATAGTGTTATGTCTAATGGTTTTATAAACGGGAAATGATAATGAGAGAATAATTCGGAATTACCGGTTTGTTCTAATGCCTTTATTACATTGTTACCGATAGTTCCGGTTGATAAAATGGCTATTTTGCTTCCTGAAGCGAGTGTTTTTGCTTTTCCGATTTCAATTTTTTCAAAAGGAAGTTGCCAGTTAAGCTGATACCCTCTTCCTCGCGGGTAACGAATGGCTATCGGATGATCAAGACCTAATTGTGCGGTATACATACCGTTTCGAAGTTCCGTTTCGTTTAACGGAGCAAATAGAATAAGGTTTGGAATACAGTTGAGGTAGGCGATGTCAAATACACCCTGATGTGTTGCACCGTCTTCACCCACTAAACCGGCTCTGTCCAAACAGAATATAACCGGTAAATTCTGTAAGGCTACATCGTGAATCACCTGGTCGTAAGCGCGTTGCAGAAAAGTGGAATAAATATTGCAAAATACAATCATTCCTTGTGTAGCCATACCGGCGGCAAGCGTTACGGCATGTTGTTCGGCTATACCGACATCAAAAGCTCGTGACGGTATTGCATCCATCATAAATTTAAGAGAAGAACCTGTTGGCATAGCCGGAGTTATTCCGATGATGCGTTCGTTTTCTCGCGCCAGTTCGACTAGTGTTAAACCGAATACATCCTGAAACTTTGGTGGAAGATTTTCGTCCGGTTTCGTTAAAATTTCTCCGGTTGTTTTGTCAAATTTTCCGGGTGCATGATACCGTACCTGATCTTTTTCGGCAGGTTCAAGACCTTTACCTTTTGTTGTAGTTATATGAAGGAATTTTGGTCCTTTTTTATCTTTTAGTCGGGTTAGTTCTTTGATTAATAATGAAATATCATGACCGTCAACCGGGCCTGAATATTCAAAATTTAACGAACTGATCATATTGTTGTCACGGGGATTTCGTCCGTCTTTTACAGCGGTTAAATAGTCTTTCAGTGCGCCAACGCTCGGGTCGATACCTATCGCATTGTCGTTTAGAATAACCAGTAAATTGGAATCGGTTACACCGGCATGATTTAAACCTTCAAATGCCATTCCGGATGCAATGGAAGCATCGCCAACTACAGCAATATGATGTCTTTCGGGAAATCCTTTTAATTGCGAAGCGATTGCCATTCCTAAAGCGGCAGAAATTGCAGTTGACGAATGGCCTACGCCAAAGGTGTCATAGGAACTTTCACTTCGGTTGGGAAAACCGGAAATTCCGTTTAATTGCCGGTTGGTGTGAAATACAGCGGCTCTTTCAGTTAGGATTTTATGACCATATGCCTGATGTCCGACATCCCAAACCAGTAAATCATCCGGAGTGTTAAAAACATAGTGAAGGGCAATAGTTAATTCGACTACGCCCAGACTAGCGCCCAAATGTCCTCCTTTTGTAGCTACAATGTCAATGATAAAATCACGTAATTCCTGAGCTAAAGCAGGAAGCTGCTCAGCCGGTAATTTGCGTAAATCAGTGGGAGATAGTATGTTTGATAAGAGTTTCGCTGACATAGTGCAAAGGTACAATTTGAAATTGTATTTTTGTTTCTATGGAAAACATTTTCACGGACGAATATTTTATGAAGAAAGCACTCCATGAAGCGGAGATTGCTTTTGAAAAAGGAGAAATTCCTGTTGGAGCGGTAGTAGTAATCGATAACCGGGTAATTGCGCGGAGTCATAATCTGACGGAGTTGCTAAACGATGTAACGGCACATGCTGAAATGCAGGCAATAACGGCCGCAGCGAATTTTCTTGGCGGGAAATACCTGAAAGATTGTACGCTTTATGTGACATTGGAGCCGTGTCAGATGTGTGCCGGAGCGCTTTATTGGAGCCAGGTTTCAAAAGTGGTTTTTGGAGCCGGAGATGATCATAGGGGGTATCGTAAAATGGGAGCACAGTTGCATCCGAAAACAATTGTGGTTAACGGGGTTATGGAAAATGAATGTGCTGCTTTGATGAAAACCTTTTTTCAGAAAAGACGATAAGTTACGGGTATAAAAAAACCGCTCCGTTTCACAACGAGCGGTTTTGAATTTATTTGATTTCACTTCCTTCTTTATCGAAAAAGTGATATTCTAAGTACGTGTAAGCGTCACGAGGTATAACTTTCACCCATTTTTTATGTTCAAAAAACCATTTTGAACGTAATGATGGAAAACCTTTAGTTATATACGCAGCCACAAAAGGATGCGCATTCAGGACCACTTTTTTATGATCCTTAAAAATTCTTTCTAGATCAGCCGATATTTTATCAATAATAAGAATAGGAGCTTCAATTTCCCCGTTTTCATTGTTCGGGTTTTCTTCTCTTGTTTTGATATTTACTTCTGGTCTGACTCTTTGTCTAGTAATTTGAATTAATCCAAATTTGCTAGGAGGCAAGATTTTATGTTTTGCTTTGTCATCGCTCATTTCCTCGCGTAAGAAATCATAGAGTACTTTACGGTTATCAGGATTTGACATATCGATAAAATCGACAACAATAATACCGCCCATATCTCTTAATCGTAATTGTCGGGCTATTTCGGCCGCAGCAATCAGATTCACTTCAAGGGCTGTGTCTTCCTGGTTTTGCGCTTTGTTGGAGCGGTTACCGCTGTTAACGTCAATTACGTGTAAAGCTTCGGTGTGTTCTATGATTAAATAAGCTCCTTTGCTCATAGAAACCGTTCTTCCAAATGACGTTTTGATTTGTCGCTCTATATTGTATTTCTCAAAAAGAGGTAATTCTCTCGATTGATAATGCTTAACAATAGATACTTTAGCAGGAGCTATTTCTTGCAAATACTCCTTCGTTTGATAATACAGATCCTCATCATCAATATGAATACCGGTAAAGGTATCATTAAATACATCTCGTAATATGGATGACGCTCTGTTGAGTTCACCTAATATTTTTGAAGGATGATGAGCTGTGGGGATTCGCTTACACATTGCTGTCCATTTGTCCAGCAAGTTTTGTAAGTCTTTGTCAAGTTCAGCTACTTTTTTGCCTTCTGCTACTGTTCTGACAATAACACCAAATCCTTTTGGTTTGATAGATTGAACCAAACGTTTCAGTCGGTCTTTTTCTTCTTTTGATTCAATCTTTTGTGAGATGGAAATCCGGTCCGAAAAAGGAACTAAAACTACATATCGTCCGGCCAGAGAAAGTTCTGAACTTATTCGGGGGCCTTTTGTGGATATGGGTTCTTTAACTACTTGAACTAAAATTGATTGATTGGCACTTAACACGTCGGAAATAGCGCCGTCTTTATCAATTTCAGGTTCAAAAGGAAAGTTTTTTAGGGAGAAATCTTTTATTTTACCTGCGCTTACAAGTTTAATGAATTTCATCAGAGAAGATAGATTCGGGCCTAAATCATGATAATGTAAAAAGGCATCTTTTTCGAAACCTACATTTACAAAGGCCGCATTCAATCCTGCAACGGGTTTTCGGATTTTGGCAATAAAAATATCACCTACCTGAAAACCGCTTTTTTCACCTTCTTCCCGATGCAATTCAATTAGTTTTCCATCTTTTAATAAGGCAAAATCTACCGCTTCTGAACTGGATCGGATAATTAATTCCTTGTTCACTTGGTACATTTTTATCCGTACATTAATAGTGAATACCCAAATACGGGTTATTAGTGTACAGATGGATTAAACATTAAATTTACAGGTTTTACCCGGGAAATCATAGCGTCCGGAAGTCAAATGCAGGAACTACACTATTAAATTGTAGTAAAAAACTTTCTGATTTGATCCGGTTTTTATGATTTCAATTTCAATGAACTTTAAACTTTAAAAAGAAAAAAGTAGTTTTAAACTACTTTTTCTTCTTATGACGGTTAGCTCTCGCTCTTTTTTTACGTTTGTGAGTTGCTACCTTATGTCTTTTTCTTTTTTTACCACTTGGCATAAATTGTAGTGTTTAGAGTGATTAATAAATTAGTTAACTTTTACTTCAGTATTCGTTTTCACGCCATCAACAAAAACTTTTGCTGGTTTGAAAGCCGGGATGTTGTGGGCAGGAATCTTAATTGTAGTGTTTTTAGAGATATTTCTACCAGTTTTTTCTGCTCTGGTTTTGATGATAAAGCTACCAAAACCTCTTAAGTATACGTTGTCACCAGTTTCTAATGAGTTTTTTACTTCGTCCATAAAAGACTCAACTGTTGCTTGTACATCTCCTTTTTCTAGACCCAATTTTTCGGAAATTTTCGCTACGATGTCTGCTTTCGTCATTTTCTTTCGTATTTATATTGATGTGTAATTTTTTGAGTTTGCAAATATAGCAATTAAAAATACAATATTTCAACCTTAATCAATTAAAATTTAATTACATAAAGTTTTATTTTTGTCTCTTAATTTTTTATAATGAATTTTTCTAACTCGTTAATCCAGTGGTATTTGCAGTCTAAGCGCGATTTGCCATGGCGAAAAACGACCAATCCTTACCTTATATGGCTGTCTGAAATCATGTTGCAACAAACGCGAGTTGCGCAGGGTTTGCCGTATTTTTTAACATTTGTTGATGCTTTTCCAACCGTATTCGATCTGGCTCAGGCTGACGAAGAAAAAGTTTTGAAACTTTGGCAGGGATTAGGGTATTATTCGAGGGCTCGCAACCTTCATGCTACAGCTCAGTATATTGCTTTTGAAAGAAATGGTGAATTCCCTGAAAATTATGACGGCCTTTTAAAGTTAAAAGGAGTAGGGGAATATACCGCTGCTGCCATTGCTTCGATTGCTTATGGTGAGCCGGTGCCGGTGGTGGATGGAAATGTGTTTCGGGTTTTGGCGCGTTATTTTGATGTGGAAACGGATATTTCGCTCCCTGTTGCTAAAAAGGAGTTTTGGGCATTGGCGGCAGAATTGTTGCCGGTTGATAAAGCTTCGTTGTTTAATCAGGCTATGATGGAATTCGGAGCGCTGCAATGTGTGCCTAAAAATCCGGATTGTACTATATGTGTGCTGAATGATGGCTGTGCGGCACTTCAGAAAAAGAAAATAGCAAGTCTTCCGGTTAAACTGAAAAAAACGAAAGTTACAAACCGATATCTGAATTATATTATATTGAAAGATGTTGAAGGAAGGACGAAAGTACAGAAACGAGAGGATAAAGGAATCTGGTATGGCTTATATGAATTTCCGCTGATCGAAACGAAGTTGGATGCTGCTCAGGAATTGTTACCGGAACTGATTGTACGGCTTGATGGGATTGCGGAGAAAAGCAAGTTGGAAAATGTGCGGCTTTTAAACAGGGAAGTGGTTGTGCATAAATTGTCGCATCAGCATTTGCATATTCATTTCTGGGAATTGAAAATCGATAAAAAGTTACCGGATGGACTATCTTTTGATGAAATTGAAAAGCTTCCGTTTCCGATTGTGATATATAATTTTATCACAGAGTATGTGAAAAAATAAATAGAATTAGTATATTTGAGATAATAAATAGGTACGAGCCATGAACGGAACGGTAAATAAAGTTATGTTGATCGGGCATTTAGGAGATGATGTCAAAATGCATTATTTCGAAGGAGGAAATTGCATCGGGCGTTTTCCTTTGGCAACTAACGAAGTCTATATTAACAAGACTACAAACGAAAGAATCACCTCTACAGAATGGCATAATCTTGTTGTGCGGAACAAAGCCGCTGAGATTTGCGAAAAATACCTTTCAAAAGGGGATAAGATTTATGTGGAAGGCCGTATTAAATCCAGACAATGGCAAGCCGAAGACGGAACAACAAAGTATACCACAGAAATTCAGGTTACTGAGTTTACCTTTTTAACGACCAAAAAGGAAATTGAAAATAATAAACAAGGTTTTCCTCCTTCAGGCGATACTCCTAAACCTTCTTTTGAATCGCCGGGCGCATCAATGCAAAATGATGATATGCCGTTTTAATTGTTTAACTAATTTTATTTGATTTGGACCCAGGCCCCGTCAGTTTAATAAGTACAATAGATTTTAACCTTATTTTTTTAATAATAGGAATACTTTTCCTGTTACTTTGTTCTGCACTGATATCCGGTGCGGAAACTGCGCTCTTCTCACTTAGCAAAAAAGACGTTGAAAGTCTGGAAACATTCGACAATGTCAGAGGGAAACAAATCAGAAGATTACTGGAAGCACCTAAAAAGTTGTCAATGACTTTTTTAGTGGCTAATAACTTTTCTAATATTGCAGTTGTTGTGCTTTTCTCATATCTCGGTGAAAGAATTTTCTCCGAGTCAATGGCGATCAGTACAAAAATCCTACTCGAAATTGCACTTGTAACGCTATTGATTCTTTTCTTCGGAGAAGTATTGCCTAAAATGTATGCTACCCGAAACAATATCAAATTTGCCAAAGGTGTTAGTCAATTGGTTGTTTTTTTGGATAAATTGTTGACTCCGGTTAGCATTCCGTTGCGAAAAATTATTATTTACCTGCATAAAAAAATGGGTAGAGAAAAAGAGAATTTTTCCGTGGATCAATTATCGCAGGCACTGGAAATGACAGACTATGGCGATACAACAAAAGAAGAGCAGAAAATACTGGAAGGAATCGTGAATTTCGGAAATACCGAAGCCCGACAAGTTATGAGTCCGAGAATAGATGTATTTGCATTGGATATTGAAGACTCGTTTTCAGAAGTACTTAGCGAGATTGTAGAAAAGGGATACTCGCGAATTCCTGTTTTTAGAGAACATATCGATCATATTGAAGGTGTTTTATTTGTGAAGGATTTATTGCCTTACATTGATCAGTCAGATTTTGAATGGCAAAAACTACTTCGTGAGCCTTTCTTTGTTCCGGAGAATAAAAAACTGGATAACCTGTTGAAGGAATTTCAGGGAATGAAAAATCATTTGGCTATTGTGGTTGATGAATATGGGGGAACTTCCGGAGTGATCTCATTGGAAGATATCCTGGAGGAAATTGTAGGCGATATCAGTGATGAGTTTGATGATGAAAATATTGTCTATTCGCAGATTGATACTAAAAACTTTTTATTTGAAGGTAAAATTAGTTTAAAGGATTTTTATCGGATAGCTCCGGTAAAAGAAGAGGTTTTTGAAGCTAATAAAGGCGAGTCGGAAACACTGGCCGGATTTATTTTAGAAATTTCGGGAAATTTTCCGAAAAAGCATCAGAAAATAAATTTTGCAGATTGTATATTTACGGTCGAATCGGTGGATAAACGCCGGGTCAAACAAATTAAAGTAACCTTACTTGATGAATAGCCTATTTAGAAATATAACTTTTGCATTGTTAACCGGAGCGGGATTACTGTTTACAGCTTGTAAAGGAGATGTAGTGCCTAAACCGAAAGCGCATTTACGATTGGATTATCCTAAGCCGGAATATATGCCGTTTATGGATGGTTGTGCTTTTACTTTTGATGTTAACCAACGGGTTACAATTACCAAAAAAGGGGAATGTGGTTTTGATATCACGTATCCGA
The DNA here is from genome assembly GCF_024496085.1 of Flavobacterium cerinum. Taxonomy (NCBI): domain Bacteria; kingdom Pseudomonadati; phylum Bacteroidota; class Flavobacteriia; order Flavobacteriales; family Flavobacteriaceae; genus Flavobacterium; species Flavobacterium cerinum. The sequence continues at coordinate 1,176,966 of NZ_CP101751.1, forward strand.
ATATGAAAGGAACGATTTATATTGATTATAAGCCGGTAAATAATAATATAGATGTTTTACTGCGTGATGCACAAAAACTGACATATGAACATGTGGTTAAGGCCGATGATATTCAGGAGCAGCCGTTTGTAAATCCAAGAGATAAAGTATATGGAATGTTTTATCAGGTTGGAGGAAATGCGGCTACGAATGCTCAGTTTTATCTGACTGACAGTACCCGGCATTTTGTTGTGGGATCGGTTTACTTTTATACCAAACCTAATTTTGATTCGATACTCCCGGCCGCAAGTTATATTAAAAACGATATGCGGAAGATTATGGAGACATTACAGTGGAAAAAATAAAAAAGCGAACCGTTTGGTTCGCTTTTTTATTGTGACAAGCAGTTTGTTACGCTTTGTTAGCTTCTGATTTCATATGAGAAACTTTATATGTTTTTCCGTCAGCTACACCTTCAACAGTTTGTGTTAATGTAGTTGCTGTTTGCTTGTTTGCATCGAATTCCACAGTAGCCGTTTTGGTTTCAAAATCAACTTTAGCCGATGTTACACCGTCAAGACGTCCCAATTTGTTTTCGATTGTCGCAGCACAACCCATCGCACAGGTCATTCCTTCGATAGTAAAGCTGGCTGTTTCCATTTTAGCAGCAACTTCTTTAGTGTTTTCTGTTGCAACAGTGCCTTCAGTAGTATTCTTCTCTTCTTTTTTACAGCTTACTAATGCGAAAGTTGCAAATGTCAGTACGGCTATTTTTTTAGTGATATTCATAGCGGATGTTTTTTTTTGTTATTAAAAAGCTCTTTTGTAGCGCGTTACAAAATTATAAAAAAATGCACGTTTTCCCGTTTTATTGTTAGACTTTTACGTCTTAAAAAAATACTAAAAAATGACAAAACAGATCAAGTGGATATTGTTAGTCGGGCTTTCTTTAATCTGGGGTAGTTCGTTTATCCTGATCAAGAAGGGACTGATTGGATTAACGCCTTTCCAATTGGGAGGATTAAGGATTTTATTTGCAGCCTTTTTTTTGCTGATCGTTGGCTTTCGAAGTCTTACCAAAATACCGTCGGAGAAATGGAAGTATATAGTTTTAACGGCATTCGTGGGGACTTTTATGCCGGTATTTCTGTTTGCGTTTGCTCAAACGGAAATCAGTAGTGCAACCAGTGCAATTTTAAATTCCCTGACACCTTTAAATACCTTGCTGTTAGGTGCATTTGTATTTGGATTAGAATTTCAACGCAGACAGTTTTTTGGTGTGTTGATCGGGTTGATCGGATGCGTTGTCCTGATTTATTCCGGAGCGAAGAATAACCCGGGACAGAATTATTATTTTGCGATTCTGGTTGTGATTGCCGCAGTTTGCTATGCGATGAATGTAAATTTGATCAAAAAATACCTTTCGGATGTAAATTCACTGAGTATTACAACCGGTAATTTTTTGGTGCTGATGATTCCGGCTTTTGCGGTATTGTTTTGTACCGATTTCTTTCAGGTGATGGATAAAGTTGAGGTGAGGGAATCAGCTATGTATATTGCTGTTTTGGGAGTATTGGGTACCGGTATTGCTAATATTGTGTTCTTTCGGCTAATTCAAATGTCGTCTCCTATTTTTGCTTCTTCGGTAACCTATCTGATTCCGGTTGTTGCTTTTGTTTGGGGCGTATTGGATCATGAAAAGATGGAATTGTTTCAGATAGTCGGAGCGGTGATTATCTTAATCGGAGTTTATTTTTCAGCTCGTAAATAATAAGAGTTATAAAAAAGAAAAGGGGCTGACTCAATTTTGAGAACAGCCCCTTTTTAGTATAGGAAAGCTATTGATTATTGAAAATCAGCAGCGGTTACTCCTTCGTTGATTTTTACGTCAGATGTAGTAAAATCAAGATCCATACCTACATTCATAATCGTTTTGTAAGGAACTTTTATTCCTTTTACTTCTTTATAATCGCTGTAAGAAACCATTTGTGTCATTTTTTGACCACCTCTTTCCATGGTTTTAGATTCGCCGATTTTTAAACCGGTTTTTACATCGTAATATAAAGTCGATTTACCGTTTTCAATAGCGTAAGCATCACTTCCGTTGATGTTTTCGATCGCTTTGATTTTAAGGTCGGTTCTTTTAGCATAAGCTAATTCCGGGAACGCGGCAGCACTTTCTTTTTTCTCTTTGAATTCCTCTGCTGTGTAATCTTTACGCTGTCCTTGTTGAACGGCATAAGCTGATTTGTCATTTATAACCTGTTTAGACATTGACATTCCGGCTACTTTCATTTCCATTAACGATTTGTTATCGGAAGTGTGTTTGCTGATTAATTCTAAAGTTTGTCCCTGAATTGATGCAGTAGCAGTTGTTGCAATCGATTTTACTCCGGCTACAACTTTTTCTCCTCCGATTGCTTTGATATAGTTGTCAAAAACCGTTTTTGCGGTAACTCCGGCAGGAATAGGTTTGTTCACAGTTGGTTTTTCAGCAGGATTTCCGTATTTGTCAAAATAGAAAATAGGAATTTTTAAAGATTCTAATCCTGGTAATACATCAGCTGCTTTTCCAACTACAACTACTCGGGTGTTGTCAGCTAAGAAATATTTGTTCGCTGCATTACGGATATCTTCCGGTGTTACAGCGCTGATGTTTTTGATATAGTTTTCGTAAAAATCCTCAGGTAAATTTTGTGTAGCAGTGTTTACAGCATAACGTGCAATAGTTGTCGGTTTTTCAATTTGCATTACAAAGTTTCCGATGTATTTCGCTTTAGCATTTTTTAGATCTTCAGCAGAAACCAAGTCGGTTTTAATGCGTTTTAATTCGTTGAAAAATTCTACAACAGCACTATCAGTAACAGCATTTCTGACAGAAGCGGAAGAACGGAATTTAGTTACGTATTTTCCTGCTCCGATAGAAGAATAAGCGCCGTAAGTCCATCCGTGTTTTTCACGTAAGTTAAGGAATAGTCTTCCTTCACCACCACCACCAAGAATCTGGTTAGCTAATAATGTAGCGAAGTAGTCTTTATCCGTCATTTTAAGATTAACGGTGTTTACAAGAGCAATTTCTGATTGTACTGCGTTTGGCATGTCTACAAAGTTGATTTGAGAATACTGAACGTTTTTAGGATCAGAATAAGTCAATTGCGGAGCGATCGCTTTTTTCCATGAACCGAAAAGTTTTTCAACTGTCTTCTTTGTTTCTTTTAAGCTTACATCTCCGATAACAACAAGGTAGGCATTACCCGGAACAAAATAGGTATTGTAGTTTAGGATAACATCGTTAAGCGTTACTTTGTTGATGCTTTCTTCACTTAAATATTCTCCGCTTGGGTGAGTTTTTCCGAATGCAAGAACATCTTCTACTCTTGAAGCAACAGCGGTAACACTTTTCTCCTGAGATTTGATTCCCTCTAATAATTTAGCTTTCTCTTTGTCGAATTCCACTTGTGTGAATACAGGGTGTAATGCACCATCGGCCATTAATTCCAGGATTCTGCCGGCATATTTGGATAATCCGCTTGCGCTGGCTCCGTTTGAAGAGAAATTGATGTTAGCACCTAAAAAGTCTACTTCTTCGTTAAAAGCATCTTTAGCGATTTTTTGAGTGCCTTTTCCGATCATGCTGCTGGTTAAATCAGCAACACCTTTTTTGTCGCCTTCAGCATAAGGTGGATTGTCTAATGTTAATGTGTAGGAAACTCTCGGTAATTTATGGTTTTCTACTACCATTACTTTTAATCCGTTTTTCAAAGTAAAGGTTTCCGGCTTTTTAACATTAATTGTTGGCGCCGGCCCCGGTTTTGGTTGAGGTCTGTCTTGTGCTTGCATAGTAATCGATAAAAACAAGCTCGCTGCTATATATATAAATTTTTTCATGATGAATGGCTGCTTAGTTTTGTGCTTTGTCTTTTGCTGGAGTATAATCTAAAATCAAACGTTGGTTCGGATTCAAATATTTCTTGGCCACATCTCTGATTTCTTCACGGGTAATGGAACGGTAAATGTCAATTTCTGTATTAATTAAGTTAACATCACCATAAAGCAGGTAGTAAGAAGCCAGGTTTTCGGCAACACCTTCCAGATTGGAATTGCTGTTTACGTTTTGGTTCTCGAATTTGTTCTGTAATTTTTGGAAATCTTTTTCAGAAATTAATTCTGTTTGTAATTTGGTGATTTCTTCATCCATACCTTTAATAAGGTCAGCAGGAGTATTCGGGCTTAAAGGTAAACCATAGATAAAGTATACACCGTAATCTTCCTGGCTGTAGTTGAAAGCACCGATTTGTAATGCCATCTTTTTCTCGTCGACCATCTTTTTGTACAATCTTGAGCTTTTTCCGTCAGATAAGATAGAAGAAATCATATCCAGTACTCGTGCATCGCGTGTTTTCATAGATGGTGTTCTGTAAGCAGTAACTGCCATCGGGATTTGGATGTTCGGATCTTCGTAAGTAGCGTGAATCGTTTGTGTGATCGGAGCTTCCTCGAATTTCTCACGATTAATTGGAGTTCCTTTTTGGATCGGACCGAAATAACGTTGGATCCAATCTTTCGCCTGAGCAGAATCAAAATCACCGGCAACAACTAAAACAGCATTGTTAGGAATGTAGAATTTTTTGTTGAAAGCTTGAAATTCCTGAAGTGTAGCGGCATCAAGGTGTTCCATTGAACCGATAGGAGCCCAACGGTACGGGTGATTTTTAAAGATGTTCTTTTTAACTTCTGTAAATAAATTACCGTATGGCTGATTGTCTACACGTAACCTTTTTTCTTCTTTAACAACTTCGTTTTGAGTGTCTACACCGATCTGATTGATCACCGGGTGCATTAATCTTTCCGATTCCATCCATAAAGCCAGTTCCAGGTTGTTGGAAGGGAAAACCTCATAGTAATACGTTCTGTCATCAGACGTGTTGGCATTGTTGTTTCCACCGTTGGCTGTTACGATTTTGAACCACTCACCACGAGCGATGTTTTTGGTCCCTTCGAATAAAAGGTGTTCGAAGAAGTGAGCGAATCCCGTTCTGTTCGGGTTTTCATCTTTGGCACCTACGTGGTACATTACAGAAGTAACCACTACCGGAGCCGAAGGATCTTTGTGTAAAATCACATGAAGTCCGTTGTCTAAATTGTATTCTTCAAACGCTACTTTCTGCGCCGAAGCTACGCTGCCAAGCATCAGAAGTGAACTCAAAGCCATTAAAGATTTTTTCATAAAAATTAGTAATTTATTTTTGATAACGATATAGGTGTGCAATTTCGGGAAAATGTTACATTTAATTGATTTGTTTTGTGGAAAATATGCGACTTTTTATTGTCAAAATAATACGTTTCTGTAAAATTAAAGGTATATGGTTGTTTCATAAAGAATTAGTTGTATATTTGCACTCTTAAAAATTAATCAAACATTATTGTTATGTACGCAATCGTAGAGATAGCAGGGCAACAATTCAAAGTAAGCAAAGACCTGAAGGTTTATGTTCACCGTTTGGCTTCTGAAGAAGGAACTAAAGTTACTTTTGACAAAGTTCTTTTATTAGATGACAACGGAAATGTAACTTTAGGCGCCCCAGCTGTAGAAGGTGCTTCAGTAGAAGCCAAAGTGTTAAAACACTTAAAAGGTGATAAAGTTATCGTTTTCAAAAAGAAAAGAAGAAAAGGATACAAAAAGAAAAATGGTCACAGACAATCTTTAACTCAAATTGTAATCGAAGGTATCGTTGCAGGTGGAGCTACAAAGAAAAAAGCGACTAAAAAAGCGGAAGCTACAGAAGAATAATTAACATTAAAAACTAATACGTCATGGCTCACAAGAAAGGTGTCGGTAGTTCCAAGAATGGTAGAGAATCAGAATCGAAACGTTTAGGTGTTAAGATTTTTGGTGGTCAAGCTGCAATTGCTGGAAACATTATCGTAAGACAAAGAGGTTCTAAGCACAATCCGGGAGAAAACGTTTACATGGGTAAAGATCATACTTTACATGCAAAAGTTGACGGAGTGGTGAAGTTCCAGAAAAAAGGTGATAACAAATCTTTCGTTTCTGTAATTCCATTCGAAGCATAAGAATTAACTTCTTACAAAAGAAAATACGAAAAGCCCGTTTCTTAGAAACGGGCTTTTTTGTTGGTATTGCTCTGAAGGACAAATCCAAAATAAACTTGTCAGGTTGGATAAGGTAAAAAAAATGACCTCAAAAAGTTGAGGTCATTTTCGTACAGAATATTTTGGGGATTAATATCTGTAGTATTCCGGTTTGAAAGGTCCTGCAACTTCAACACCGATATAAGCTGCTTGTTCAGCGTTTAAAGTTTCCAGCTCAACTCCTAATTTTGCAAGGTGTAAAGCCGCCACTTTTTCATCAAGGTGTTTTGGTAACATGTAAACCTGATTTTCATATTTGTCACTGTGTTTCCATAATTCGATCTGAGCCAAGGTCTGGTTCGTGAAAGAATTACTCATTACAAAGCTTGGGTGACCTGTAGCGCATCCTAAGTTTACTAAACGTCCTTCTGCTAAGATAATGATGTCTACTCCGTTGATTGTATATTTGTCAACCTGAGGTTTGATTTCAATTTTAGAAGCACCGTGGTTTTTGTTTAACCATGCCATGTCGATTTCGTTGTCAAAGTGACCGATGTTACATACGATGGTCTTGTCTTTCATTTTTTCGAAATGTTTTCCGATAACGATATCTTTATTTCCGGTTGTGGTAATGATGATGTCGGCATTAGCTACAACAGTGTCTAATTTTTTTACTTCATAACCGTCCATTGCAGCTTGTAAAGCACAAATCGGGTCAATTTCAGTAACGGTTACAATAGAACCGGCTCCGCGGAAAGAAGCAGCAGTACCTTTTCCAACATCACCATATCCGCAAACTACAACTCTTTTTCCGGCTAACATAACGTCTGTAGCACGACGGATAGCATCCACAGCACTTTCTTTACATCCGTATTTGTTGTCGAATTTCGATTTAGTAACCGAATCGTTTACGTTGATAGCAGGCATTGGTAATGTTCCGTTTTTAACTCTTTCGTATAAACGGTGTACACCTGTAGTTGTTTCTTCTGACAATCCTTTGATTCCGGGGATTAATTCCGGATAACGGTCAATTACCATATTGGTTAAATCACCACCGTCATCTAAGATCATGTTTAACGGTTGTCTGTCTTCTCCGAAGAATAAGGTCTGCTCAATACACCAGTCAAACTCTTCTTCGTTAAGTCCTTTCCAGGCATAAACCTGTACTCCGGTTGCTGCGATTGCTGCTGCAGCCTGATCCTGAGTAGAGAAAATATTACAAGAACTCCAGGTAACTTCAGCTCCTAAAGCGATTAGTGTTTCAATTAAAACCGCAGTTTGGATTGTCATGTGAAGACATCCTGCAATACGAGCACCTTTTAAAGGCTGCTCCTCTTTATATTCTGCGCGAAGTGCCATTAATCCTGGCATTTCAGCTTCCGCTAATTCAATCTCTTTTCTTCCCCAGGCAGCCAGAGAAATATCTTTCACTTTGTAAGCCACGAAAGGCAATGTTTTTGTGCTCATCTGCTATATTATTTGTAATTACAAAAAATTTAGTGCAAATTTACGGAATTAGTTTTTAAAATTGAAAGGATGACAGGATATTTCGTATTCGCTTAAAAAGCTAACAATTTTGTTATCAGGTAAATAAAAAATAATAGGTTCCATGTCTAAACCTTCGCGATAATGCCCCTTTATAAAACAATAGTAATAGCTCCCGATACCCGGGTTTTAATCTGGAAAATTACGGAGTCACTGGATGAATTATTCCGGGATAAACCGTTAAAAGCTTCTAGTCTGGCAAGGGTTAAAGGGATGAAATCGGAACAGCATCAGAGAGGATTTCTCAGTGTTCGAAACTTATTTGAAGTTTTGGGATATACCGATCTGGACTTATACTATGATGCATTTGGGAAACCGCATCTTAGTGATGGAAAAAATATCTCAATAACGCATTCCTATGATTTTTCGGCAATTATTGTCGGGTCGTATAATGTAGGTATTGATATGGAGTTGCAACGGGAAAAGATCAGCAAGATTGCAGATAAATTTATCGACCCGGAATTTGCTTTTCTGGATAAAACCGCACCGGATTATATTCGGAAGTTAACGGTAATTTGGGGAGCAAAAGAAGCTAAATATAAGATGTGTAATTCCAGAAGCCTTAGTTTTAAAGATAATATGACGGTAAACCCGTTTACAATGGAAGAGAAAAAAGGAACGGCGACTGTAGAAAAAGATAATTTTAAAAAGGAATTCGAATTTTATTTCGAAGAAATTGAAGACTTTACATTGGTCTATGCCTTAGAACAAGATAAATGTGGTTAGATGGGGGAGATTTACAAACAGATAATAACGGCAAAACAACAAGGAAAGCGATTGCTGGCTATTTTACTCGATCCGGATAAAGTCGAAATAGACGAATTGGAAGTACTGGTAGAAAAAATCGCGTTGTCTGAAGCTACTCATATATTTATCGGAGGAAGTCTGTTGTTTGCTAACCGACAGGATACGATTATTACCCTGCTTAAGAATAAATTGACATTGCCGGTATTGTTATTTCCGGGTAGTGCTTCTCATATAACCGATCTGGCTGACGGCATATTGTTTTTGTCCCTTATTTCCGGGAGAAATCCGGATTACCTGATCGGACAGCAGGTTCAGGCAGCTCCGTTACTTAAAAAATCAAAATTAGAAGTGGTATCAACCGGTTATATGTTGGTAGAAAGCGGTAAACAAACAACGGTTTCCTATATCAGCGGAACAACACCAATCCCAAATGATAAGCCGGAGATTGCTTTGGCAACGGCTTTGGCCAGTGAAATGATCGGTCATAAAATGATCTATCTTGAGGCAGGAAGCGGTGCTTTACATCCGGTTCCGTTGGACATGATACGAATGGTTTCGCAAAATATCGATATCCCGCTTATTGTTGGAGGCGGAATACGCTCTAAAGCCTGGATGGATCAGGTGTATGAAGCCGGTGCGACGCTGGTGGTAATCGGAACGGCATTCGAAAAGAATAATGATTTTTTCTCTGATTTGTAATTATGGTAGAGTTTTTTCTAAACGCCTATAAAAATGCTTCGGTACTGCAAATTGTATTGGAATTTATAGCCTTTGTATTTGGAATTGCGAGTGTTTGGTATGCCAAAAAAGAAAATATTTGGGTGTATCCTACCGGACTGATTGCGACTACGATAACGGTCTATTTGCTGTTTCAGGCGGGCTATTTGGGCGATATGATGATTAATCTGTATTTCTCTGTTATGAGTATTTACGGTTGGTATAACTGGGCACGAAAAAGAACAAACGTTGATCAATTGGCTATATCGCGAACAACGTTAACAGAAAAAATTATCGGATTTGTATTGTTTTTCATAACAATTATTATAATTTTCGCAATCTATAATCTCTTTGATTATGAGATAAAACACGAAAACTATGTTGATATAGTGGCGTCAGGGCTATTTTTTACCGGAATGTGGTATATGGCCAATAAAAAAATTGAAAACTGGACGCTCTGGATAATCGGCGACATTATTGCAGTACCGCTTTATGCATATAGGGGGCTAGGGATGTTGTCGTTACAGTATTTAATATTTACAATATTGGCAATATCGGCCTACTTAGAATGGAGAAAGATCTTAAACAGCGATACTCAAAAGTTATAAAAATAACCATGTACGGCCCTGAAAGTACAGGGAAAACAACCTTGTCGAAACAATTGGCCGAACACTTTAAAACCATTTGGATTCCGGAATTTGCAAGGGAATATCTACAACAGAAATGGGATCAGAAACAGGAAATCTGCGATGAGCATGATATGCTTCCGATTGCAATCGGACAGATGAAGTTGGAAAATGAAGCAGTACAAATTGCAAATAAATTGTTGTTCTGTGATACCAATCTTATGGTAACCAAAGTGTTCTCGGAAATCTATTACGGATTTTGTGATGAACTACTGGATGATGCAGCACGGGAACACAATTATGATCTGTTTTTTCTTACGGATGTCGATGTACCTTGGGAGAAAGACGATTTGAGAGATCGCCCTGAAAAGAGAAAAGAAACCTTCGAGATTTTTGAAAAAGCCTTAATTGAAAATAATAAGCCCTATATCATTCTTTCAGGCAATCAGGCGGAACGCTATGAGAAGGCGGTTAAAGCAGTCGAGATGTTACTGAAAGCTAAAAAACTCGGATTTACTTCTGCCGATTTTTTACAGATGTGGCACAGAGGAACAAATATCGAGGATATCGAACGACAATTGACGTTCTTTAATGAGGGTATTGCCAAAATTAATCTTCATAAAATTGCAACGGTTCAGGATGGCATTTGGCATTTTGATCAGGAAAAAGAACAGGAATTGGTGGCCTATTTTGAAGCGCGTAAAGAGCGCTTCTCTATAGAAAAACTGGTTCCGGCTTCAGGAGCGGCCAGTAGAATGTTTAAGTTTTTGGTAGATTTTCTAAATGAATTTAAATTACATGAAGAAACGATCAATGCTTATGTGAACCGGAAAAAAGCATCTGAATTATCTGTGTTTTTGGTTGGAATAGAAAAATTTCCTTTCTATAATTCGGTATTGGAGGAAACAAAATTACAATACGATGGATTTGATCAGTTTTCTCAGGATGAAAAATATTTCCGTTTTATTGAAACGATGTTGTCTCCTGCTAAATTTGATTTTCTAAATAAACCAAAGGGCGTTTTGCCTTTTCATCAGGAAAAAGAAGCGATAACAACACCGATTTATAAGCATCTTAAAGAAGCGGAAGCCTATACTAATGTTAATGGAAAGGCGCATATCCATTTTACGGTATCAGAAGAACATCTGGAAAATTTTCAGGAAGTAGTTTCGAATATTAAAAATAATGTGGAAGTGTCCTATTCGTTTCAGCATAAAGCAACGGATACCTTAGCGGTTAATCTGGATAATATACCGTTCCGATTGGAAGATGATTCGCTTTTCTTTCGTCCGGGAGGACACGGAGCATTAATCCAGAATTTAAATAGATTGAAGAGTGATATTGTGTTTGTTAAAAATATCGACAATGTGTGCTTTAATCATTTTGATGGAATTGTTTATTATAAAAAATTATTAGGCGGTTTATTGATCAGTCTTCAGGAAGAAATTTTTGAAAGTCTGAAGACGATAGAAGCTACAAATGATCCGGGAACACTTCAGAAAATTATCACTTTTGTAACGGAGAAGCTGAATATTGTATTGCCCCGAAATTTTTCAAAATATACATTTGAAAATCAGAAAAGCCAGTTGTTTCAATTGCTAAACCGACCGATACGAATTTGTGGTATGGTGAAGAATGAAGGAGAACCGGGCGGCGGACCATTTTGGGTAACGGGTGAAGAAGGGATGCATTCACTGCAAATCGTCGAATCGTCTCAGGTGGATATGCAAAATAAAAAACAGGCACAGATTCTTAATGTGTCGACTCATTTCAATCCGGTTGATCTGGTTTGCGGTTTAAAAGATTATAAAGGGCAGAAGTTTAAGCTGGACGATTTTGTAGATCATAATACCGGTTTTATAGTACAGAAAACCAAAGGATGTGAAGATATAAAAGCCTATGAATTACCGGGCTTGTGGAATGGAGCAATGTCTAACTGGATCACGGTTTTTGTAGAAGTTCCGCTTTTAACGTTTAATCCGGTAAAAACGGTTAATGATTTACTAAAACCGGCACATCAGCCGCGATAAAATCAAATGAAAAAAGAGATTCTTTTTAGTGAGTTGCGCTATAAAGCTGTTAGAAGTAGCGGAGCAGGAGGGCAGCATGTGAATAAAGTAGCGACTAAAATTCAGCTATTGTTCGATGTGGCTAATTCAGCGGCGTTTACGGAAGAAGAAAAAAGTACCGTAATAAATAAACTGGCTAACCGATTAACGAAAGACGGTGTGTTGCTGCTCAGTTGCGGTGAAAGCAGAAGTCAGTTAAAGAATAAAGAAATCGTAACAGCTCGTTTTCTAATGCTGTTACAACAGGCAATGCAAGTGGATAAAGAACGAAAAGCGACCAAAATTCCACATGCAGCCGTTAAAAAACGTATTCAAAATAAAAGAGTTCAGGCGCAGAAAAAAGAATCGCGGAGAAAACCTAATGTCGATTAAATTGGGAATTCTGTAACCGAATGGAACTTTACTTTGTTGTTTTTAGGATTTTTTCAGTCAAAGTAAATTTTATCTGATTTCTTTTTATAATTTTGTCCTGTCTCAAAGGGGTGCTTATCGCCGGATCTAATCGGGCAATCGAGCTGAGATCATACCCAATGAACCTGGAACAGGTAATGCTGTTTAGGGAAAAAGACATCCGGATTGCAATGCATTCGTGTATGTCGTGGAACATCATTTTTTATTAATCAAGAATAATTACCCCTTTTATTCGTAAAACTTTACGAATGAAAACAGTATTACAATCCGTTGTGGCGTTAGTCTGCCTTCAGCCGGTTATGCTTTTCGCGCAGGAAAAAACCGTTCAGGACACAACTAAAACCAAACAACTGGACGAAGTATTGGTATCGGCAGTACGTGCAGCCGATAAAACTCCGGTTACGTTTAGTAATGTCGGAAAGAAACAATTATCAGAACGAAATCTGGGACAGGATATTCCGGTTCTGATGAATTACCTGCCTTCTGTGGTAACTACTACCGATGCCGGAAATGGTGTCGGCTATACCGGAATCCGGGTGAGAGGTAGCGATGCAACCCGTGTGAATGTGACGATCAACGGTATTCCGTATAACGATTCGGAATCGCAGGGAACTTTTTGGGTGAACATGCCGGATTTTGTTTCCTCTGTAGAAAGTCTTCAGTTACAGCGAGGTGTCGGTACATCAACAAACGGTGCCGGTGCTTTCGGAGCAAGTTTAAATATGCTTACGGATAGCTATTCGGAAAAAGGATATGGAGAAATTGCGAATTCTTTCGGAAGTTTCAACACCCGAAAACATACGGTAAAATTTAGTTCCGGTTTGTTAGGAGATAAGTTCGAATTGGCCGGACGATTGTCTAAAATCAATTCTGATGGTTATATCGATCGCGCTTCTTCAGATCTGAAATCATATTTTCTTCAGGGAACTTATGTCGGAAAGTCGACATTAATTAAAGCGTTGGTTTTTGGTGGATCGGAAAAAACATACCAGTCGTGGAACGGTTTGGATGGTGCAGATTTAAAAGATTTAGGACTGGATGAAAATATGTTGGATAACAATCCGAGGTTTAATGTTTCCGGTTTGTATTTTGATGATAACGGCCAGGTGAAATTCTACGATAATCAAACGGATAATTTTAATCAGGATCATTATCAATTGCACTGGAATGAGAAATGGAGTAATAATTGGTCAACTAATGTTGCATTGCATTATACGAAAGGAAAAGGTTATTACGAAAGTTATAAAAGAAGCGGGAAATTCTCGGAGTTCGGATTGACACCTTTTGTGGAAGGCGGACAAACGATTTCCAGATCGGATTTAATCAATCAGAAATGGCTGGATAACGATTTCTACGGATTTACCTTTTCATCAAATTACAAAGCGGATAATCTGGATGTAATTGTGGGTGGTGGAGCCAATAAGTTTGAAGGCGGACATTTTGGAAAGTTGCTATGGGTGAAAGAAAAAGCGGCTTATGATTACGGTCAGCTTTTTTATGACGACAAAGGAATTAAAACGGATATGAACGTATTCGCGAAAGCGACTTATGATGTTGCAAAAGGATTAAGTCTGTTCGGCGATTTGCAATACCGAAACGTAAACTACAAGGCAAATGCTGTCAAAACGGGATTAGTGGATGATACGTTCCGTTTTTTTAATCCGAAAGCAGGGGTGAATTATGTGCTGAATCCTAAAAACAGTTTCTATTTTTCTTATGCGAAAGCCAGTCGTGAACCTAATCGTAATGACTACGAAGGAAATGTTCCGAAGCCGGAAAAAATGGATGACTATGAGTTGGGATGGCGTTATGCTTCCCGAGTGGCAAAGCTGAATCTGAATGCTTATTACATGAAATATAAGGATCAGTTGGTGTTAACAGGAGCATTAAATGATGTGGGAGAATCCAAAAGAATTAATGTTGATAATAGCTACCGTGTCGGATTGGAATTAGATGCGACGATCTTTATCTCGGAGAAATGGTTGATCCGTCAGAATGCAACGATCAGTCAGAATAAAATTGTAGACTTTACAGCAAATAAAGATGGTGAAATGCATAATTTCGGAACAACGAACATCGCGTTCTCTCCTGATTTTATTGCCGGAAATGCGATTACATGGTTGCCGATGAAAAATCTGCAAGTGAGCTTACTGTCGAAATTTGTTGGTAATCAATATATGGGGAATGTGGACGCTGAAAAATCGATCTTAAAATCGTATTCAGTTTCCGACTTTAATATTATTTACGAAATCAAGCCGAAAAAAATCTTTAAATCAATCGTGATTACCGGATTGGTAAATAATATTTTCAATACAAAATACCAGTCTAACGGCTTCTTCTATACGTATGATGATGATTGGTCAAATCCGAACCAGGTTACGACAATCGAAGGTGTGGGGTATTATCCGCAGGCACGAATTAACTTTATGGGTGGTTTAACACTGAAATTTTAATAGTATAACCTGTCAGATTTAAGAACCTGATGAGGTAATAAAATAGAAAAGGCTGTCTTCAGACAGCCTTTTTTTAATTGTATACTCTAAGCATATCACCGGTTTGTTCTACACGGTATTGCTTCATCGGATATTGTCCGTCACCTATTCCGGTGTATAAACTGTATTTTTTATTGTCGCAGGAACATACGGCATTAATACCTTCTACTTCCATCGTTGAACAGTCACTTAAGGACTGATTAGGACATGCGCGGTCAAAAGCCACGATTCCGGTTCCGGTTTTAAATAGAATAATTCCTCGTATCCCGGCAGCCGGTCCTGAGACATAAGCATAACCGTTTGTAAATCGAAGCGAGCTATAAGCCGGAAGGTTAATGTTGATCGTCATCGAAACCGGATAATTTGGAAGATAAGGGTTATTGTTGTTAACCACACTGTCTTTGCTGCAGCTCCCGATCAAAGCCGTTAAAAACAATAAAAGGATGTATTTTTTCATATAAAATCTGGTAAAACAATTGAAAAACAAATTTAAATTAATTAACTTTGACTTGTGCTATTAAGCATTAATTAAAAACGAAATAAATAAAAAATATATCTTTGTAGACGTAAATCCCGTTTCCGATGGGATTTTTTCTATTTATATAAACGACGAAAATATGAGTAAAGTATCTTATTATACTGCGGAAGGATTAAAGAAATTAAGGGATGAACTGGATCAGTTAAAGAGTGTGGAACGTCCTCGTGCATCACAGGCTATTGCCGAAGCAAGAGATAAAGGAGATTTGTCTGAAAATGCAGAATACGATGCAGCTAAAGAAGCTCAGGGGCTTTTGGAGTTGAAAATTGCTAAAATGGAAGAGGTTTTGGCAAATGCACGTTTAATTGACGAATCACAACTGGATGTTTCGAAAGTATTGGTATTGTCGACGGTAAAAATCAAAAACCAAACCAACGGAATGGAATTGAAATATACTTTGGTAGCTGAAAGTGAAGCTGATTTAAAAACGGGTAAAATCTCAGTTACTTCTCCGATCGGAAAAGGACTTTTAGGAAAATCGGTAGGTGAAATTGCAGAAATCCAGGTGCCAAACGGAACATTAAAATTCGAAATTTTAGAAATCTCAAGAGACTAAATACGATGAGCTCCATTTTTACTAAAATCATAAACGGTGAAATCCCTTGCTATAAAGTAGCGGAGGATGATAATTTCCTGGCATTTCTGGATATTAATCCGAATGCGAAAGGCCATACATTGTGTATTCCGAAAAAGGAAATCAATAAGATTTTCGATATGGAAGAAGAGCATTATCTTGAATTAATGCGTTTCTCCAGAAAAATTGCCAAAGCACTTGAAAAAACAGTTGCTTGTAAAAGAATCGGAATGGCTGTTGTAGGATTGGAAGTGCCACATGTTCACGTTCATTTAATTCCATTACAGGATATGGATGATATGCGTTTTCAACGAAAAACCAGTTTAACACCACAACAGTTTGAAGAGTTGGCGCAAGCTATTGCGGGTAATCTTTAATGAATGAAGCAACTATTTTTTATTTTTCTTTTCCTGATTTCCGGATGTGTATTTGCTCAGGATAATCATAGTGTTTACTGGATTTACGGTAAAAATATCGGTTTTTCTGAAGAGGATAACACGATAGAAAAAGAAGGAATTGTGGGAGTAAAAAATTGTTATGTCCGCGATTTACCGTCTACCTCCGGAAAACTTGTAGATTCCTTACAACTGGGTAATAAAGTAATGGTAAAAAAACGTACCGGCGCTGTCCAGAAAATTAAAGGAATTAATATGGACTGGGTGGAGATTCAATATCGATCCGGAAACGAAACCAAAAAAGGATATTTGTGGTTGGGTTTTCTGGCACTCGATTTTAAAGAATCCGAAGGACTTACTTTTATGACGGTTCTGGAGCGTATCAATACCCGTAAAGAAGAAGATTATGAAAAGCAGGAATTTGTTCTTGCTGCTAAAGTCTTAGATAAGTCGAATGTCCTTTTGGATAGTAAGGAAATCCGAAAAAATATTACGGAGAGTTATTACTACCGACAAGAACTTATGGGGAATTTCGGGCTTCAGAATATTCAAAAGCTATATAGAATTAGTTTTAGTGGTGAAGCTTGTGGTATTCCCACCTATTTCTTTTATTTCGGATGGACCGGAACAAAACTATTACTGATGCCGGAAAAAATGGCAGTAAGTGATGCCGGTGTCTATTATTATTCCGAAAATTTTATTTTCCCGAACGAACCCGGTGGAAAACAAGGCTTTATCTATAAAGTTATAGAAGAAGCGGAAGAGCAGGAAAGTACAAATGATAACGAATCCGTTATGCTCGAAAAATCATGGAAAGAAACCTATAGTTGGGACGGAGAACAGGCCAAACTAATTAAGAAAAGCCTGTTACGTCAGGAATTGGTTAAACAATAGCCTTTTTAAAAGTGATTTGCATCGTGGTGCCTTTTCCGATCTCGGAATGCGCCACTTTTATTTTTCCGTTGTGATATTCCTCTACAATTCTCTTGGTAAGCGATAAACCAAGTCCCCAACCTCTTTTTTTAGTTGTAAACCCGGGATCGAATATACTGTTAAATTGCTTTTTAGGAATGCCACTTCCGGTATCACTCACTTTAATCTTTACAAACCGTTCGGTATCTTCGATTGTGATGTTTAATTTTCCTTTACCCTTCATCGCATCGATTGCGTTTTTTACGAGATTTTCGATTGTCCAACTATGTAAAATCGGATTCATCATAATATGAATCGGATAATCCGGAGCGTGGAAAGTAAACTCAACCTGTTTAGAAGTTCGGGCTTGTAAATATTCAAAAGACTGTTCGGTTTCCTGTATCAGGTCGTGATCTTCCAAAACCGGTTCGGAGCCGATTTTAGAAAAACGGTCGGTAATAGTTTGTAAACGATTAATATCCTTTTCAATTTCAGATACCGTAGTTTCGTCAACATTGTCGGCTTTCATGATTTCTAACCATCCGATTAGTGATGATAAAGGAGTTCCGATCTGATGAGCGGTTTCTTTAGCCATACCGGCCCAAAGTTTATTTTGCGTTGCCATTTTGCTGGCCCGGTAAAAACTGAAAATCATACCGCTAAAAAACAATCCGATTAATACCAAAGCAATCGGATAGAACTTCAACTTGGTCAGTAACGACGAATTGCCGTAATACAAATATTGATTCTGACCGCCTAAATTCATTATAATAGGTTGGTTCTCGGATCGCAATTTATTTAGAAAAGCTCTTGATCGTGCTGAATCGCCACTGATTTCTTTTTCGACATTAATCATGTTTAGAATACTGTCTTTATCAGTCGTCTGGATAATCGGGATAGTTGTATTATTACTCAGAATCTGAAACGGAAGTTCTACTTCTGTATTCTCATCGGCATTGTTTAGGGTTTTGGTCGCCGTAGCCCAAAGTTCCATCTTTAAACGTTCCTCTTCCTTAAACTTCTGAAAAAAAGTATAAGTATTCCATAATATAAAAACCAGAATATTAAAGGAGCCCAGTATAATGACCCAGCGGATGAGGTTACGTCTTTCGGAAAGATTCATGCGTACAGTATTTGCGTTAAAAATAAGGAAAAGATATAAGGGAGCAAAAAGAAGAACGGGAAATGCGAATGAGTTCTAAATTTTCAGGATTAAGTCGCTAATTTGTATTTTTCATTCGGGCTAAAAAAGTATATTTGTGAAAATTTTTAGAACCATGCTTAGTGTCGATCCAAAGGAGTTAAATCCGATGAAATTACAAGCGTATCTGCAAGGTGCTGTTGGCCCGAGACCGATTGCTTTTGCCAGTACAATTGACGAAGACGGAAACCCGAATTTATCACCGTTCAGCTTTTTTAATGTATTTAGTTCGAATCCGCCGATATTGATTTTTTCACCGGCAAGAAGAGTACGTAACAATACGGTAAAGCATACTTTAATCAATGCAGAGCAAACGAAAGAAGTGGTGATCAATATTGTCAATTATCCGATTGTACAACAAGCCTCTTTATCCAGTACCGAGTATGGTGACGGAGTAAATGAATTTCTAAAGTCCGGTTTGACAATGGTGCCGTCAGATGTTGTAAAACCATATCGTGTTGGCGAAAGCCCGGTACAATTTGAATGCAAAGTAAACGATATTGTAAAACTAGGAACGGAAGGCGGAGCCGGAAATCTGATCATTTGTGAAGTGGTGAAAATTCATATCGATGAAGCCATATTAGATGAAAACGGAACAATCGATCAGTATAAAATTGATTTGGTTTCCCGTATGGGCGGAAATTGGTATTCAAGAGCCAATATGGGACTTTTTGAAGTAGAAAAGCCATTAACGACATTAGGAGTTGGAGTGGATGCTATTCCTGATTTTATCAAAGAGAGTCCGGTATTCGATGGTAATGATTTGGGGAAATTAGGTAATGTGGAAGCATTGCCAACCGAAGAAGAGATTGCTATCTTTGTAAAAGAAAATTTTGCGGTTAAAGCGGTTATCAGTGCCGATGACGAAACCAAGAAACACCGGAAAGCAAAAGAACATCTGGATAATAATGAAGTGCTGACCGCCTGGAAAGTGCTTTTATCAAAACAATAAAACGGGTTTATTATAAGCCTCACTATATAAACAATTAATTTTTTTACTATGGAAGTTACAGGGAAAATAAAAGTGATTAACGGAACACAGCAAATCAGTGCCAGTTTTAAAAAGAGAGAGTTAGTTGTAACTACAGAAGAGCAATATCCACAACATATTATGGTTGAGTTTACTCAGGATAAATGTGAATTACTGGATAGTTATAAAGTAGGAGAGCAAGTTAAAGTATCGATAAACCTGAGAGGAAGAGAATGGGTTAACCCACAGGGAGAAGCTAAATATTTCAATACCATTCAGGGATGGAGAATTGAAAGAATGCAGGCAGAAGCTCCGGCAGGTGGCGGATATGCACAACAAATGCCTCCGGTACCGGCTGCAGATGCTTTTGAACCGGCTTCAAGCTTTAACGAAGAAGAGCACGACGATTTACCGTTCTAATCTCATAATAAAATCCTGATTATACGATCAGGATTTATTTTTTTAACCCATGTATTTTTTAACAAGAGAACTTTATTTTCCTCCGGTATCGGAAACGGATTATTCCGGTATATTGGCTGTTGGCGGTGATTTGTCAACGGAAAGGTTATTGTTGGCTTATAACTCCGGAATATTTCCCTGGTTTGAAGACGGTGAACCGATTACCTGGTGGGCACCGGATCCGAGAATGGTGTTGCTTTTCGATGAATTGGTTATTTCTAAAAGCATGCGCAACATTCTAAACCGGAATATTTTTACTGTAACCTTCAATAAGGATTTTCGCAGTGTGATTTCCAATTGTCAGACAATAAAGCGTGAAGGGCAAAACGGTACCTGGATTACTGATGATATGATTGAAGCCTATTGTACGCTTCATGAACTTGGTCATGCGCAATCCGTTGAGGTTTGGCAGGACGATCAGCTTGTCGGCGGATTATATGGCGTGGATCTGGGCCATATTTTTTGTGGCGAAAGTATGTTTTCTAAAGTGTCGAATGCTTCGAAAGTAGCGTTTATTAAGCTTGTCGAATATCTGAAAACGAATAACTATCTGTTACTGGATTGCCAGGTTTATAACGAACATCTGGAAAGCCTCGGGGCATTTGAAGTCGACAGAGAAAGTTTTATGAAAGTATTGAATAAAACACCTGACAGGTTTTAAACATCTGTCAGGCGTATTTATATCAGAAGTTCAGTTTCGTAAACTGCCACGATAGCGTATTAAAAAGTACCAGTTCGTTATGTAAAACCGGTAGTCCTATAATTAGTTTTAGCGTTTCATGTGCCATCATAGTTCCGATGATTCCCGGTAAAGTTCCCATAACGCCATTTAAACTGCAATTAGGTACGTCTTCGGGATTGGGTGGTTCGGGAAATAAGTCCCGTAATTGCTTGCCTTTGTTGTGATTGAAAACAGCAATTTGTCCTTCAAATTTTAAAATACTGCCGTAAATCAAAGGTTTTTTAAGATTGACACAAGTGTCGTTTACCAGATAACGAGTAGTAAAGTTATCACAACCGTCTATAATCACATCAAAATCCTGAATAACGGAAGCGGCGTTGTTAGCGGTTAGCTTTTCATTATAGGTTATGACTTTAATTTCCGGATTGAGTTGCCGGGTAATGTTAGTTGCAATCATCGCTTTCGGCTGATTTAAATCAGCTTCCCGGTATAAAATCTGACGGTGTAGGTTGTGTATTTCCACAAGATCAAAGTCAACTATGCCGATAGTACCAATACCGGCTGTAGCGAGATATTGGAGTATCGGACAACCCAAACCTCCGGCTCCTATTATTAAAACTTTTGCCTCTTTTAATTTTTGCTGACCGGATTCACCGATTTCGGGTAGCATCATCTGTCGGTTATAACGTAAAAAATCCTGTATTGTAATCATCGTATCATTATCTGTAGCTATTGTCCCAGTCTTTCCAGACAGGTTCGTATCCTTTATTACTAATAATTGCGGCTATCACATCGGCCGGACGTTCGTCGCTGGTTTCAAATTGTTCCAACGATTGCGGATCTACAACATAACCGCCGGGATTGGTTTTGGAACTGGCACTCATACTGGTGATACCAATCGGTATGATATTATCCCGGAATTTTTCATTTTCACGTGTAGAGATCGAAAGCTCAAGATCTTCATTCCAAAGTCGGTAAGCGCAAATAAGCTGTGTCAGATCGCGGTCATCCATAATGAAATTCGGTTCGATTATACCTTCGGCCGGACGTAATCGGGGAAAAGAAACGGAAAATTTACTTTTCCAGTACGTGCGTTGTAAATAATCAAGATGTAAGGCATTAAAAAAACTATCGGTACGCCAGTCTTCCAAACCTAAAAGAACACCTAGTCCGATTTTATGAATACCGGCCAAACCGATTCGGTCCGGCGTTTCCAGTCGGAAATCAAAATTGGACTTTTTACCTTTCGGATGATACTGTTTGTAAACATCCCGATGGTAGGTCTCCTGATAAACCAAAACGGAATATACACCGGCTTCATGCAATTGTTTGTATTCCGATTCTGATAACGGTTGTACTTCAACAGAGATATTTGAAAAATCATGCTGTATCTGATCAATTGCTTTTAGGAAATAATCAATGTTTACAGTATAATTGGCTTCACCGGTTACTAATAATACATGATCAAATCCCATGTTTTTTAAAGCAGCGGTTTCATGAGTGATTTCATCACGAGTCAGTGTGCGTCGTTTTAACTTATTGTCGAAACTAAAACCACAGTAGGTACATATATTCTGACATTCGTTGCTTAAATACATTGGAGCGTACATCTGAATGGTTTTTCCGAAGCGCTTTTTGGTCAGTGAATGACTTATTTGTGCCATCTGCTCCAAAAAAGGTTGTGCGGCCGGAGCGAGTAAGACAATAAAATCGTCCAGGTTTCGCTTGTTTTTGGCTAACGAATGTGCTACCTGTTCCGTTGTTGTTCCGTAAATTCTGGATTGAATGGTATTCCAGTCATAGTGCTCAAAAATGGATTGAAAAGACATGTTCATATGGCATTATTTATTCGTGTAAAAAAGAAGTCAAAGGACTGGATGCTATGGCGTTTTTGGTAATCGGTGCGAGTTGTGCTTCGTAAGCTTTTCGTCCTGCAATGACAGCTTCTTTAAAAGCTTCGGCCATTAATTGCGGATTTCCGGCTACCGCAATTGCAGTATTAACCAGAACGGCATCGGCTCCCAGTTCCATCGCTTTTGCAGCATCCGATGGCGCTCCGATTCCGGCATCGACAATCACCGGAACAGTACTCTGTTCGATAATAATCTCCAGAAAGTCCTGTGTTTTTAATCCTTTATTACTTCCGATCGGTGCTCCTAACGGCATTACAGCTGCCGTTCCGACTTCTTCCAGTCTTTTGCATAAAACCGGATCAGCGTGAATATAAGGCAGGATTATAAAACCTAATTTGGCGAGTTCTTCGGTTGCTTTTAATGTTTCAATAGGATCGGGTAACAGGTATTTAGGATCGGGATGGATTTCCAGCTTTAGCCAGTTGGTTTCCATTGCTTCACGGGCCAGTTGAGCGGCAAGAATAGCTTCTTTTGCATTCCGTGCTCCGGATGTATTGGGTAA
Organism: Flavobacterium cerinum; assembly: GCF_024496085.1. Lineage (NCBI taxonomy): Bacteria > Pseudomonadati > Bacteroidota > Flavobacteriia > Flavobacteriales > Flavobacteriaceae > Flavobacterium > Flavobacterium cerinum. The sequence goes on from NZ_CP101751.1 coordinate 1,199,791, forward strand.
AAGATGGATGTGATCGTGATTTAGAGCAGTTAAAATAGTGTCCGCTTTTGAATTTAGTTCAACACGTTTTAATGCTACCGTTACCAGTTCACTTTCTGAAGCAAGGATGGCGGATTCCATCTGAGCGGATGAACCGAATTTACCGGTTCCGAGAAATAAACGGGAACGGAACGTTTTATCTGCAATTTTAAGAGGATTCATATAGTTTTTGATTGAGTTGTGTTAGTAGTTGTTTTTGGTTGGAATTATTAGTAATCATACCGGATACGGCTATACCGTGTATCCCGGTTTCAAGTAGAGAATCAATGTCATTAAGAGTAATTCCGCCTATCGCGTAAACCGGAATTGTATAGTCCAGGTCATTTAATAGTTGCATTATAGTGAAGTAACCGTTATGACCCAGAATCGGACTTAACTGCTGTTTGGTGTCGGTAAACCGGAACGGACCTAAGCCGATATAATCACATTTTTCATGATAGCGTTGAAAGACATCTTGTAGTGTATTTGCCGTTCCGCCTATGATTTTTTCTTTTCCCAGGATTAGCCGCGCTTTTGATATGGCCATATCATCCAATCCCAAGTGAACACCGTCGGCATTGATCTCCTTTGCAAGAGCCACATCATCGTTGATAATCAATGTGGCATTGTGTTTTTTACAGCTTTTTTTTGCTGATTCTGCCAGAAGATATCGCTCTTTTTCAGTTCCGTTTTTAAAGCGAACCTGAATCCACTTGCCGCCATTATGCAATACGGATTCAATATGGAAAAGTTGTTCGTTTAGGGTATTCCCCTGTGATATATACTGAAGTTTATTGTGCATACGATTTTTTATTTCAGATTCTTAACGGTGTTAAATTCATCACGGCATTTTTGGAAACTCAATACCGGATCATCACTGTTCCATATCGCGCCTAAAAGTGCGATGTTATCAAAGCCTTTTTTTAGCACTGGTCTGATGTTTGAAGCATCAATTCCGCCTAAAGCGACTAGTTGAGTGTTGTAATTTGTTCGGTTTGCCAAGCTCGTTAAGATGTTTTTTTCTGATTGATAACCGGGTTTGGATATACTTTCAAAAACAGGACTCAAAAAAGCATATTGGTAACGATCGGATAAGTTGTTGTATTCCTCAATAGTATGTGTTCCGGTGGAGTAACACCTGAGAGGTTTTGAAAGCCTGTCAGGTGTGAAAAATATGCGATCTTGCTTGCGAACATGCATGCGGTTAATTCCGAATGCTGTTGTGAGTTCATGATGTTGATGTAATACCAGTTTATCTCGGAACGAAACAGGAAGCCGATCGAGATAATGTTGCATTTCGATTACCGAAAAACCCGGTTTTCGGATATGCAAAAGAGATAAGCCGCCTTGAAACATTTCGGAAATGCAATCAAATTCGTTTGTTACGATATCGGGACTGGTTATTACAATCATGACTACAGGTAAATCTCTTTTCCGCTTTCAATAAACTCTTCCGACTTCTCTAACATTCCTTTTTCCGCAACTTCACGTATTTCCTGTGATATTTTCATAGAGCAGAATTTCGGACCGCACATTGAACAAAAATGCGCTACTTTGGCACCGTCTGCCGGTAAGGTTTCATCGTGGAATTCTCTCGCCGTGTCGGGATCTAAAGCCAGATTGAACTGATCTTCCCAACGGAATTCGAATCGGGCTTTACTTAATGCATTGTCGCGGTATTGTGCGCCGGGATGTCCCTTCGCAAGATCGGCAGCATGAGCCGCAATCTTATAAGTTATCACACCGTCTTTTACGTCTTTTTTATTAGGTAAGCCTAAGTGTTCTTTTGGCGTTACATAGCAAAGCATTGCTGTACCGTACCATCCGATCATGGCTGCACCGATCGCTGAGGTAATATGATCGTAACCGGGAGCAATATCCGTTGTTAAAGGACCTAATGTGTAAAACGGTGCTTCGGCACAATGTTCCAGTTGTTTGTCCATGTTTTCTTTGATCATGTGCATTGGTACATGTCCCGGACCTTCAATAAAGACTTGCACATCATGTTTCCAGGCAATTTTGGTGAGCTCGCCCAGTGTTTCCAGTTCGGCAAATTGGGCAGCATCATTAGCATCGGCAATTGATCCCGGTCGCAAACCGTCTCCAAGTGAAAAAGCAACGTCATAAGCTTTCATGATTTCACAGATCTCCTCAAAATGCGTGTATAAGAAGTTTTCTTTATGATGAAAAAGACACCATTTGGCCATGATTGACCCACCTCGGGATACGATTCCGGTTACACGATTGGCTGTTAGGTGTATATAGCGTAGTAAAACACCGGCATGAATTGTAAAATAAGATACACCTTGTTCGGCTTGCTCAATTAGGGTATCTCTGAAAATTTCCCAAGTCAGATTTTCGGCTACTCCTTTTACTTTTTCTAATGCCTGATAAATCGGTACGGTACCAATCGGAACAGGTGAGTTGCGAATTATCCATTCACGGGTTTCGTGTATGTTTTTTCCGGTTGATAAATCCATGATAGTATCAGCTCCCCAACGACATGCCCATACGGCTTTTTCTACTTCTTCTTCAATGCTGGATGTAACGGCGCTGTTTCCGATATTGGCGTTAATCTTTACCAGGAAGTTTCGACCAACGATCATCGGTTCGCTTTCCGGATGGTTGATGTTATTCGGAATAATAGCTCGTCCGGCTGCAACTTCGCTTCTGACAAACTCCGGGGTAATGTATTTTTTCGGCGTATTAGCACCGAAGCTATTACCGGAATGTTGTTGTTGCATGGCCTGAGTTTGTTCGGCAAGTTGGTCGATACGTTGGTTCTCGCGGATGGCGATATATTCCATTTCGGGTGTGATGATTCCCTTTTTAGCATAATGGAGTTGCGTTACATTGGCTCCGTCTTTTGCACGCTTGGGTTTGTGGAGGTATTCGAATCGTAAATGATCCAGATTAGGGTTATTGAGACGTTCTTTTCCGTAGTCTGAGCTTATGTTGTCCAATGTTTCAACATCTTCACGGTCCAGAATCCATTGTTCGCGTATTCGTGATAATCCTTTTCGTACATCAATAGCTACATCCGGATCGGTATAAGGTCCGCTTGTGTCATAAACGGTTACAGGAGGATTGTGTTCTCTACCGCCATTGGCCAGTTTCGTGTCATGTAAAGCTATTTCGCGCATGGCGACTTTTATCGGATGTATTGTGCCCGATACGTAAATTTTTTTTGAATTCGGGAAAGGGGTTCTCGAAATACTGTGTTTGTTTTCGTTCATTTTATGTAGGGTTGGTTTATCCTCCTTGAGTGGCGGAAATAATCAGAATTTGATCGTTTTGCGTAATGTAACGAGCGTTCCATTCGGTTTTAGGAATAACCGAATTGTTAATGGCAAGCGCAATGCCGTTTTGCTTGTTTGGGAGTTCCCGATCGAGTAGCGCCTGAACCGTAAAACCGGAATCAGGTACTGTACTAATCTGATTGTTGATTGTGATTTCCATTCCTTAAAGTTGTTATATAGGTACGCACTTTAGGAATGGCTACATAATATGAAGTCATCTCACTTTTCCCTCCGCCAGTATGAACTGGATCAGGTTCAAAGGGTAAAATCTCAGCCTATATTGTATATAGACACCCCTAAAGTGAAACAAATGTAGTATTTAATTTTAGAAATCTGTTTGTGGAATTAGTATTTAACATTCCTAACGGATTATGCTAATTTCTTTTCCAGCAGTTTTCGATATGATCGTCTACCATGCCGGTTGCTTGCATATGCGCGTACACAACTGTTGATCCTACAAATTTAAAGCCTCTTTTCTTAAGGTCTTTACTGATCTGATCGGATAGTGGAGTAGTGGCCGGAATGTCCTTTAATGTTTTGTGAGTATTGATTATCGGTCCGCCACCGGTGAATCCCCAGATGTATTCGGAGAAACTGCCGAATTCCTGTTGCACCAGCATAAAAGCCTGAGCATTTGAAACGGCTGCACGTACTTTTAGTTTGTTGCGAATAATCCCCGGATTTTCGAGTAATTCCTGGATTTTATCTTCATTGTATTGTGCTACAATTTTGTAATCGAATTGGTCGAATGCCTCACGGAAGTTTTCTCTTTTTCGAAGTATGGTGATCCAGCTTAATCCGGCCTGAAAGGTTTCCAGAATAAGGAATTCGAATAACTTTTGATCTTCATAAACGGGAACGCCCCATTCTTCATCGTGGTATTTTTCGTATAGCGCATCGTTTTTGCACCATCCGCATCGTTCTTTAGTCTCCATCGGATATCGGGTCTTCTGATAAATATTTTTCAATAATATAATGTCCTAGATAAATCATCGGTGTTAAACAAATAGCAATGATCAACTTGAAAGTATAGCCGGTTGTGGCCATATTAATGTATTCTGCGGTTGTGATTTTGCCTGTCATCCAAAAGGCGATACCGGAAACGATAAAACTGTCGAATAATTGAGAAATTACAGTAGAGCCGGTACTTCTAAGCCAGATCATTTTTTTTCCGGTTTTATTTCGAAGGAACCAGAATATGGACACATCGATTAATTGGGAAACTAAAAAAGCGATAATACTGGCAATCATAATCCATACGCCCTGCCCGAATACAGTTTTAAATTGTTCATCGGTTACAGTACTGATGCCTTTTGCAGCGGGAATTTGTATCGCAACAAAAAGAATGAGTAAGCAGTAAGCAATTAGTCCGGCAGTGATAAACGATAACTTTTTAACGCCGTCACGTCCGAAATGCTCATTGATGAGGTCGGTTGTGATAAATACGACCGGCCACGGAATAATTCCGATACTCATGATAAAAGGGCCTATCTGGATCAGTTTTCCGCCGGTTAATTCGGCTACAACGGCATTGGCTATAAAGATTCCGGCTAATATGATATAAACCAGGTCTCTTTTGGTTTTAAACATTTGGGATAGTATTATTTTGTGATTCCCAAAGTTAATGATTTTGAAGATTGGATGGAGATAAAAATAAAACCCCGGTCATTGACCAGGGTTTTAAAGCCGAATAGGCTATATGTTTTTTCCTGTTGCAGGAATTATGCTAAAGCAGCTCTTTTGAAACCAGTAACTGTTAATGCTCCGTCTACAGATTTTACATATTCTGCAACGCTCATTTTAGGTTCTTTGATATAATCCTGGTTGATTAAAGTATTGTCTTTGAAGAAACGAGCTAATTTTCCTTTAGCGATGTTGTCTAACATAGCCTCAGCTTTTCCTTCCTGACGTAATAAATCTTTAGCGATTTCGATTTCTTTTTCGATGATAGCAGCATCAACACCTTCTTCGTTTAATGCGATAGGAGCCATAGCAGCTGCTTGCATTGCTACGTTTCTTGAAGCTTCTTCAGCACCGTCAACGTTAGCAGATAAAGATACTAATGTAGCGATTTTGTTACCAGCGTGGATGTAAGATCCAACGAAAGCACCTTCTAAACGCTCAAAAGCACCGATTTCGATTTTCTCACCGATAACTCCTGTTTGCTCGATCAATTTGTCAGCAACAGTAATTCCGTTGAAATCAGAAGCTAAAAATTCTTCTTTAGTAGCATAGTTTAACGCCTGGTTAGCTAAGTCTGTAGCTAATTTTACGAAACCTTCATTTTTACCTACGAAGTCAGTCTCACAGTTTAATGAGATAACAACACCAGCAGTTTTGTCAGCGTTAACAATAGCAATAGCAGCTCCTTCAGTAGATTCTCTATCTGAACGGTTAGCAGCAACTTTCTGACCTTTTTTACGTAGGTTTTCGATTGCTAAATCAAAATCTCCATCAGCTTCAACTAAAGCTTTTTTACAATCCATCATACCGGCACCGGTAATTTGTCTTAATTTATTTACGTCTGCAGCAGTAATATTTGCCATTTTGAAAGTGTTTTATTTTTAGGTTAAAAAAATGAAGTCGTTATGTTGATAGTCGCTACAAAAGTAAGCATCCACCAGCACAACGACTTTATCATAATGTTATTTTTATTCTTCAGATGAAGTTGTTGTAGCTTCTGTTTGAGCAGCTGCTACTTCTCCGGCTGGTTGCTCTTCTTTGTCAGATTTTCTGTCAGAAAGTCCTTCAATGATAGCACCGCTTACTAAAGATAAAACTTTGTCGATTGATTTTGAAGCATCATCGTTAGCCGGGATAACATAATCAACCTGACGTGGGTCAGAGTTGGTATCTACCATAGCAAAAACTGGAATGTTTAATTTTTGTGCTTCTTTTACAGCGATATGTTCCGCTTTGATATCCACTACAAACAACGCAGCTGGTAATCGGGTCATGTCAGCAATAGAACCTAAGTTTTTCTCAAGTTTTGCACGAAGACGATCTACCTGTAAACGTTCTTTTTTAGATAATGTCATGAAAGTACCGTCTTTCTTCATTTTATCAATAGAAGCCATTTTTTTAACAGCTTTACGGATAGTTACGAAGTTAGTCAACATACCACCTGGCCATCTTTCAGTGATGAATGGCATGTTAGCAGCTGTAGCTTTTTCAGCAACGATATCTTTTGCTTGTTTTTTGGTAGCTACGAAAAGTACTTTTCTACCGGATGCAGCGATCTTTTTCAAAGCCTCATTAGCTTCTTCGATCTTAGCTGCAGTTTTATATAGATTGATAATGTGAATACCATTACGCTCCATATAGATGTAAGGAGCCATGTTTGGATCCCATTTTCTAGTCATGTGTCCGAAGTGAACACCTGCTTCTAGTAATTCTTTAACTTCTACTTTGTTTGCCATTTTGTAATAGTTTACGTTCTGTTGTATTAGCAATGGGGAAGTAGCGATTTATCAATTTGATATTCTGGTCTTCGCCATTTAGATGCTAAACTAATTCCTACCTCGGCAGGAGAGCAACAAAAACTTAGTTTTTTTAATAAAAAATAAATATTAACGTTTAGAGAATTGGAATCTCTTACGAGCTTTCTTCTGACCGAATTTCTTACGCTCAACCATACGAGGATCTCTTGTTAGTAATCCTTCTGGTTTTAAGATAGCTCTGTTCTCAACTTCTACTTCACACATAGCTCTTGCAATAGCCATACGTACAGCTTCTGCCTGACCTGTTGTTCCTCCACCGTATACATTTACTTTGATGTCAAAATTAGCAGCGTTTTCAGTCATTGCTAACGGTTGCATCACTTTGTACTGTAATGTAGCAGTTGGGAAGTAAGTTGTAAATTCTCTTTTGTTTACCGTGATGTTTCCAGTTCCTTCTGTAACATATACACGAGCAACAGCGGTTTTTCTTCTACCGATTTTGTGAATAACTCCCATTACTTTAGATCGTTTAAGTTAACGGTTTTAGGTTGTTGTGCATCATGTTTGTGCTCAGAACCTACATATACATTTAAATTGCGGAATAATTGTGCTCCTAATTTGTTTTTAGGCAACATTCCTTTTACAGCTTTCTCTACTAATAATGCAGGGTTTTTTTGTTGCATTACTTTAGCAGATAAACTTCTTTGACCACCTGGGTAACCTGTGTGACGGATATAAGTTTTATCCTCCAGTTTGTTACCAGTTAGGTTGATTTTTTCTGCGTTGATAACAATTACGTTATCTCCACAGTCCACGTGCGGTGTATAACTAGTCTTGTATTTACCTCTTAATAGCATGGCTACTTTTGAAGCAAAACGCCCTAAGTTATGACCTTCAGCATCTACAACGATCCACTCTTTTTGAGCAGTTGCCTTGTTAGCTGATACTGTCTTGTAGCTTAAATTGTTCACAATAATTTATTTTAATTAAACATTCCATCCCCAATAAAGGGGTTGCAAAAGTACAAATATTTATTTTAAATACAAATGTCTGCTCAATAATATTTTATTGATTGATAATCAGTTGTGTTATTGTTCATTTTGTAACGATTTAAGTGGTTCGTTATGAAACAATCTTCCTTTTTTTGACGTTTCAATCAATTGTGCCGGTTGTAAATCCGTATTTTGAGCCTATTCTTTGGAGAAATTGAGTTTGCTGTCGCCTTGTTTTAAAAGTAAACCGTTGTTTTTAAAGGTGATTTCTATTCCGGCCGCGTCAAAAGTAAACTCTGTCGGACTTAAAGCTTTTAGCGGAAATGCGCCTTGTCCTGTAGCTTGTCCTGTTAATTCTCCGTTTTCGAGTTTAATTGTAAGTTGTAACGGTACCTGTTTGGAACTGTATACCCCTTCATAGCTTTTCAGTAGCTTTTGATCGACTGCTACGGTTTTCAGATTCGGAAAACGATACGGTATTTTATAATAAATACTCAGGATGCCCATTAGAATTTCATTTTCATTATAATTGTTTCCGTTCACGATAAGGGAAACAGCGATTTTATCACTGGGATGATAAGCGACCATGGATCGGAAATCTTCAATGATTCCGTTATGTCCTAAAAAACGTTTGTCGCTAAACGGAAACTGTAAAAGTCCTTTGCCATAGCCTTTCTCCACTGTGGTCATTTGTGCTAATGATGCAGGCTTGATAATTTTTCCGGTAAAAAGTGCATTGATAAAGGTGGTCAGATCGGAAGCTGTCGATACCAAAGCACCGGCTGCATTGGCTACGCTTAAATCCCAGGAGTCGGTTCTGTTCCATTTGTTGTTACTAAAGCTATAGGAAAAAGCTTCATTCTTACCCGGAGCACCCTTTTTTGGATAATACGTGTTTTTTAAACCGATTTTATTTGTTATTCGAGTTGCTACATTGTCACCATAATTCTTTCCGGTGATCGATTCGATGATATAGCCTAATAACAGGTAATTGGAATTACTGTATTCTGCTCTGGTATCGGGTTCGAAAGTCGGTTGCAATGCTGCTATCCGTTTTAACATGTCGCGTTTGGTTTGCGGCTTTGTTTTATAGGTCTGAAAAGTGTTGTCAGTATAATTGGCAATTCCGCTTTTGTGGTTTAACATCATTCCGATGGTAATGGAACCGGCATTTGGTATCTCCGAATAAAACTTGGATAATTTGGTTTCTAATGTCAGCTTTTTTTCTTCAATTAATTGAAAAATGATCGAAGCAGTAAATGTTTTCGTTATGGATCCGATTCTGTATTTTGTGTCGGCATCAGCAGGTATATTGTTTTCTACATCCGCAAATCCGTAATTCTTTTCAAAAACTGTATTTCCGTTTTCCTGAAGACTTACTGCTCCCATAAATTTGTTGTTATCATACAAGTAAGTCAACAAACTGTCTATTTTGTTGAAACGTGTTTTTTCCTGAGCAACAATTGAAAATGAAAGGAATAAAAATAAAAATAGGATGTTTTTTTTCATGAATTCAAATGTTAGATACTATTGGTAGTATTAATTCCCGAAAGGTACCAATAAATTTATTTTTTTTCAATGATAAAAATAGTGTTCTGTTCGCCGAATACCCGTTCGGAATGAATACTTGTCATTTTGAGATCATTTCGGGTGGCGATTGCACGGATGGAAGTAAGATCACAATCTTCTGAGAGGATCATATACGTTTTGTTGATTGCCGACAAATATTCCGGAAGTTGATGAAAAAGGCGTTCGAAATAATCAAAGTTCTCACCGCAAAACCAGGCTTTCTCTGCTGTATTTTGTGGGTTTTTAGGATAATAAGGCGGATTTATAATGATATAATCGAATGTCCGGTTTTTAAATTCGCTGAAAAGATCGGAATATACGATCGATAGGGAAACATGATTGGCAACGGCATTTTGTTGTAATGCTTCAAGTGCTGTTTCGTTAATGTCGGAAGCGATGACTTGTGCTTCTTTTTGTGCTGCCAGTATGGAGATAATACCGCAACCGCAACCCAGTTCGAGAAAACTTTTGTTTTGCAAAGGCAACGGTTCGATAAATTGCAATAACAATTTGGTGCTGATTGTAATGAAAGGAGGAAATACGCCCGGTTCAACCCGAACACTGATGTTTTTATAACGGTATTTCCGAGGTTTTGATAAGTATAATGCGCTGCCTTTTTTTAGTAGCGGACTGATAATTCGTTGGATTAGCTTTCTCATTACTCGGAATAAAATCCTTCAATTTCAGGTTGGCGGTATCTCCAGATTTTATGCAATGCCTTAATTTCATAAGGATATTGATAAAAACCGGTTTTATAACGCAATCCCGATAGGGTTTGTAATACAGTCCTTTTAAGTCCCCTTATTCTGAAATCGGATACAGTGGGATAGTAGCCGTTTAAAACGGTTTCAAAATTTTTGATGGTATCGATCATATAAGGTTTTAACCACGGTGTGATCGGATTTTTGCGTAAGTCAAAGTTCTCCCAACTCGGTGAAATCCAATCTTCCAGATGTTCCGGAAATGAAAAACCGGCATCCAGTATTTGCTGGTATAATTCGGAACCTTCCGTTGGTACCGGGCTGTATAAATAAATGATAATTTCGGCTTTCGGATTGATTGTTTTAATCTCACGAATAAAATTAATATCCCATACAATCTGATCGTAAACTTCTTTTTCAGTAGCCGCGGGCATACCTAATACAAACGAAAGTTCGGGTACGATATCGACGTTTTTCATTCGCAATACAAAGTCTTTGATCATTTGTCCGGACTGTGTACCGCCTTTGTTCATTTGTTTTAGGATATTGTCGTTTCCGGTTTCGGCGCCTAAAAAAATCATTTTGCAACCGGCTTTGCGCATCAGTCGGAGTTCATCGTCTGAATACATATTGATCGTGTCAATCCGACCTTCGCCCCAATAACTGATATTGTCATTTAAGATCAGTTCCGAAAATTCCAGAACTCTCTTTTTTGAAGTGAAAAAATTGTTGTCGTGGAATTCGATAGCATCGATATTGTACTTTTTCTTGAAATAGTGCACATCTTCATAAATTCTTTTGGCCGACATGCCTTTCCATCGGGCATTATAAATCGGTACAACGGCACAAAAGGAACAGGAAAAAGGACAACCCATGCTGGAATGATAGGAAAGTGTTTTACTTCCCATAAAAGTTTTGGCCAGGTAATTTCGAACCGGGTAAAACTGGTTTAGGTATTCGTACGGAAATTTAGGAAGTGTATCCTGATCCAGTAACGCTTCGGTTGGTGTTTTGGTAATGGTATTGTCCGGTTTTTTATAAATCAGATTTTTGATCAATACGATTTGCTCCGGTTCGTTGTTTTCTAAAGCATTTAAAAGTGCCGGAAATGTATTGTCACCGGGACCATTGATGATATAATCCACATAACCGGAATTCAATGCCACTTTATATTGATTGGAAGCAAAGTAACCGCCCCATATAGTAATGGTTTCCGGATATTGCTCTTTTATTTTTTTTGTAAACGGAATAGCTTGTTTGAGTTGCGGACCGGGCATTACAGTAGATCCGAAATAACCGAATTCGCCCGTCGCCAGATATTTTTCGATGGTTTGCCACGGATCAGTTTCCAGATTACCGTCAACAAATACATAATCGTAAATGCCGTGAATCGAAGCGCCTACCTGTAAGATGGAGTTCGGAATCCGATGCTTACTGTTAGCACTTCTGGGATTGAATAATATGACTTTATTCTTTTTCAAATTTTAATAATGAAGGTTTAACTGTAAGTATTAACTGAACCAATTGCGCTATAGCTGAACCGAATAAGGCCCCGCTCATTCCATAGTTTAAATATACTAATATTGTCGATATAATAGTATTGATCAAAGTTCCTGTCAATAAAATTTTTATCACGGTTTTTTCCCGATGATTTTTAAAGAGTTCTACGATCTTAATTCCATAGACAAATGACGGATAAACATAAAAAAATGCAATGCTGTAAAACCAGAAAGAGAATTGTGTTTTCAGGTAAAAAACAGTTATCAGATGAATGAAAAGTAATCCGATCGGGACTAGAAATAATCCCAATAAAGAGAGCTGCTTCTGAATTTTAGCAACGGTAGTTTTGTTGTTCCGGTAAATATTCTTTGTAAACGGAGCATAAATAAATGCGGCAACCGACATGGCAAAAACCAGTAAACTATTTAGTACCTGATAATTGGCAACAATGGTTCGGTTTTCAAAATAATCGATTATATAAACATCGATTTTTGAGGTGAAAAAACCCAATATCGATAATACAAAAAACGGAAATGCCTGCTTAAAATAAGAGGTGTCCGTTTTCATGTTTTCGGCCGACAGGTATTTCTGGAATAATAGGAAGTAACCGGTTCCGCGGATAAACTGGTAAAAACTATAATTGACCAACAGGGAATAAATTCCGAAATCGTCTTTCAACAGATAAAAAGGGAGTAGGAAAACGAAGAAGCTGGCTGTTTCAATCAGGATAGAAGCGTTGAACTTTTTTTCATAAATAACCAATGCTTCGGTCGAGTGGTTGAAATAACGCCCCAATATCCAGATAAAAATGTAAAATGTATACGAAAGCGGAAACAGCAAAAGACTTCCAATCGTAAATAAAAATACTAGCGGTAAACGGGAGTATAAGATACGGGAATAGTTCTTTTTGATTTTATTCGGCAGCAGGCTAAACAAGCGTAACATATATTCTTTATTGCCCCAGTTGATGACCTGAACGGCAAACAATGTGTACAATAAGATGGAAACAAAGCTGCCCCAGATTTCTTTCTGCGAAAAATGGATTACCAGAAAAGGAATGGCCATGCCAAATACCGATACAATAAGCTGACGTATTGTATTACCGGAAATGTGGGCGATTCTGTTGCGGTTTTTTGTTCTCAATGAATGGTGCTTTTTCGTAACGTATAAAACCCGATACCACGATCGTAATCCGACAAATACAACAAGGTTTGCCGATCTAATACGATTGCTTTTCGCTTATGATCTGATCCGAAAGTTTGCTGTTTGTTGTTGTAAAATATTTGGTTGTTTTGAATAAGGGCTTCCGATTGTTTTACTTCCGGAAGAGGAATGGTTGCGGAATGTTCTCCGTTTTCATCCCGAAAAAAATAACGAAGCTGATCATCGGAAACGGTATAATCATAAATGAGGATGGGACTGTCTTTTGGAAGAATAGGCGTGCTGTTGTCTTTGGTTTGAAGATAAAAGCCACTGATGCCAATCAAAACGGAAAATACCGGAATCCAGATGCTTTTTTTCCACGGAATGCTGTTGCGAATACTGCTGAGATACCACACTGAAAATGCAATAACAAATGCCATTCGCAGATAGGAAACCGGAAAAGTCTTTGTGATCAGTATCGATATTGGGATATTACAGCTTATAAAGAGCAATAACAGAACCATTGTTTTTGCGGGTAATGATCCGGGTTGTTTGACCAGATAAAGAAACGGGAATAACAACAGGATAAAGGTGTACGTACTCCCATAAGGCGACACGAGTATTGCAGCTATAATCCAATAGGAAAAAGCAAATAGTTTATTTTGATCATTCTTAGTGATGCAATAACCGATAAAAAGTAAGCTCAGTTTAAATGCTGTTAACAGTGTTTTAAAAAGCAATGGACTGTCGAATACCGGGTTTTGATTTTCAATCGGATCAAAAATAAAAAGACGTTTAAGGAACATATGAACCGATTGGTAATTGTCGACAAAAGCGGTGGCAATTTCACCGTTGGAAGCTTTTGGAAAAACGTCCCGTAAAAAGAAAATCCATATTTCAATTCCGTTTGTCAAAACGGATAACAGTGTAAAACCGAAACAAAAACCGATAAGTAATAAAGCGGCTTTATAATTTTTTCGGAAGAGAAGAAAAAGAATAAGAATAGCCGGAAATATTTTAATCAGTATAGCAAGGCTCCAAAATAATGCCATTGGCGTGAAGCGTTTTCTTTCGTAAGCGAGCCAGCCTTCGGCCAACAGGAAAAAGAGTAGAAAATACAATTGTCCGAACAACAGGTTGTTTTTTATCGGTATAAAAAAGAGAACGGGAAGGACAATCAGGTAAACGGGCTTGATCGTATAAAAGCGGAAAATCCGACTCAAACTGTATAGAAATAAAACGCAACTGATGAGGTTAAAAACAAGTTTGGCTGTAAATGGGTTTACAAAATGAAACGGATAGAAAAGCAGCGTCAAAAACGGTGTGTTCGGTGCAAAACTGGTAAAAACGGAAGTGTAACCTAGCGTAGCAATCTCCCGGTTAAAAATATCGGGAAAATACAAATCCGATGTAAAATGACCTTCTGAAAAAAAATACCCGCCAAAATAGTAATTCGCAAAATCATGCAAAACAAAACCGGTTGCCTGATAGACGTAAAAACCGCACAGCGCAATTATCGGGAACAAAGGATAATAGGTTTTAAACAGTTGTTTCATAGCTTGAAAATAAAGCAAGGTTTTGAAAGGTATCTTTCAAAGATACGTGAAAACAGCTAATTCGGATACATAACTGCGTTATAGGTTGAACGAAGAAAAAGGATTCCGTGTTTTTTCAATTTTATATTGATAAAAGTATTATTTTTTCCATTTCAAAACTGAAAGAAAAATAATGCTTTTTTAGTATTGCTGGTTTTATTGAATTAATATTGTTTTTAGAATTAATAAAAAAATTATGAACGAAAATTTACTACAGCATACCGAAAAACCCGCAGTGTTGGTATTTTATCTGTCGGAATTCTTTGAAATGTATGGAATGTCGGTTTCAAACGTATCACAAACGGTTTATGATTCCCCTTTCTATATTTATGACCGATCACTCAAAGGGAAAGGGCCGAAATTTGTGGATGAAATAGACATCAGCGATGAAGATTTTCAGGCCGGTTTTGCGATACTTAGTACCATTTGGACCGAATATGTGGCGCCATCGGATACGCCCGGTTTTTCCCGTATTTTTAAAATAACGACAGATGCTGATAGTGATGATTTCTACGTAGAGTCGACTTACGGTTTTGCTCCCGGCTATGATATGAATGCTGCAATTGAGACGATCACGAAGCAAAATTTCGACGTAATCCGATGGGATGAATTTTGGGACGAGGATTTTGAAGAATGATGTCGGAACCGTTTTTTACAATCCGGAAAACAGCTTAAATGAAAACAATCTTGTTTTTTGCAGTGCATAACTCAAAGAGACGCGTAAAACACCCAATCCGTAAACAATACTGCGTTGCAGGTTGATGGAAGAAGCGTCTTCAAAATAATGCGTCGGACAAGATACTTCACCGATACGCGCGTTCTGATAACAACATTGCGCGAGAATTTCATTATCAAATACAAAATCGTCGGAATTGTTTTCAAAAGGAATCTGCTGTAAAACCGAAGCTTTAAAACAACGGTAACCGGTATGGTATTCCGATAATTTCTGGTTCATCATCAGATTCTGAAAAAAGGTCAACAGCCGGTTGGCAATATATTTATAAACCGGCATTCCGTTTTGTAAAGCGCCTTTTCCTAATATTCGGGAACCTAATACAACATCGTATAAATCCGTCACCACCATATTGATCATGGAAGGAATCAGTTTCGGTGTGTATTGGTAATCCGGGTGTAGCATAATGATGATATCCGCATTTAGCTCCAATGCTTTTTTATAGCAGCTTTTCTGATTCGCACCATAACCCTTATTCCGATCGTGTGCAATGATATGACGGATTCCTAGTTTTTGTGCAACGGAAATGGTATCGTCTTTACTGAAATCATCGGTTAGGATAACATCATCCACCAGATCAAAAGGAATTTCGTTATAGGTTCTTTCGATCGTTTTTCCGGCATTGTAAGCAGGAAGTACAACTATTATTTTTTGATTGTTTACCATGGTTAATTCAGATGATTGACTTCGGTTTGTGACTGTTCCCGTACATGATCCGAAACGGTTAAACCCTGAAACGGTGCGCGTGATTCGATATCTTTTCGATGATAAAGATTACCTAAAAAGGGAAATTCATCATAAATGTGTGTCGGTAATCCGGCCAGTCGGTTTTGAACATCAGCCAAAGGAAGATTCCATTCCCGACTTAAACGTTCGGCGGAAGGTTCCATAAACGAAATGTACAATAATTCGGTTAGGGTATGCTGTTGTGTTTGCGAAAAATCGACACCTATTGGAAGGTTGTTTTTTAAGGTGTTATGCGAAGTCCGGAAATCCAAAAGCCGATCCCGGAAATCAGTATACGGCAGGAAACCGTTGTGATTATTCTGAACGGTAAACAACGGCTGAATGGACGATTCATGGCACCACATGCATTTAGCAGGTTTGCCGGCATTGGAATGGGTTGCGTCGGCATTGTTTTTTCGGATACCATTAGCATCAAAAATACCAAATCGAAGTTGTCCGTTTTCCATAAGTTCTATTGTCTCATATTCGAAAACAGTTCCGTCTGCCGGATTAATCTCGGTCGATAAAAACAGTTGATTCAGACCGTTTGGTTCGGAAAACCGGATAATGCGATGTTCTAATGATACTCCGGAATTATCGACATAGCCTTTTTCGGGTTTTAAAGTATATTGATTCATCAGGACATCCAATTGTTCCGGTACGCCGGTAAGCGCATAATAGTGTTCGGAAGCACCTAAAAGTAAGGTTACATAACGTCCTAAATCGATTGTACCCTGTGATTGATATTCCTGTGAGTTTTTTATTTTATCGTGTAACCGATTCAATTGTAATTGTGCTTTTTCGGATAAACCGACAGCTTTCGCGTTAATATAAATCCGATCTCCGTTACTGTAAACACCCGATACATCAGCGGGTAATTTTGCTCCGATATAAGATAAAGCCCATTTTAATCCGATCAATGATTGGTGAATGTCATCATTATCATACGCCTTATTCCATTTTAAAACAACGGAATTATCTTCCTTTACGACCAGATCGGAATAGGAATCGTTAACACAGGCGGTAAGTATCAGACTAAAAACGAGCAATAGTTTTTTCATGCGGTATTGATTTTGCCGAATTGCGGATAACCCGGTAAATATAATAATTGGTATTGCGTACAATACAAGGTTCTAAATGAGTCAGTTTTTTTAAAAGGATAGTAGGATTAGTAGGCTGAGCAAGATTTCGTGCGGATAAAAACAGAAAATCGGCGGTTTTCTGGCTATGCGCTTCCAGTAAAGCAATCAGTTGTTCGTCGGACAGATCGGTTTTACACTGTAATCCCCAGTTACAAAATCCTTGCTGACTATCGGTACAGAGGAAAAAGGGACGTTGTTTCAGATAAGGAGCGATAATGGTACCTTCACAGAATAGAGTAACCGTTTCCAGATCAGACAAACGATGTTGTGTGAGATAGGCGGCAACCTGTTTTCCGGATGAAAACGGTTTTTGGTAATCATAGTAATAAGCCAGTAATCCGCTACAGAATTGAATGAATAACAAAGCGTAAATACTGATTTTTCGGGCAAAATCCACATTGATGTTATTCCGACCAAAACGTACATGATGATGGTCAATCCATAGAGCAGCTATAATAATGATATAGTTGATACCGTAATAACGGGTAGCGCCCAATTGCGTGATAAAGAAAAAACACTGAACACCAAACAGAGCGGTGTAAGTAAAAATAAGTGTGGTTTTTCGTTTGTAAAACAATAATAGCGGAAGCGCATAAAGCAGTAACCCGATGATAGCCGATAATGGTTTACTAAGATTAACCAAAAGATTGGAATTCCAAAAATGAATAGTCCTGAAATCCGGAATGTTAATCAGTCCTTTAAAAAGAGAAATAAAACCTTTACTAAAACGTTCGTGTATTGGTATTTCCTGTATTTGTCCGAAAAAAGAACTGTTTATAGAAGGCCATAATTGTATGAGCAGTAGCGCAAAACCTAAAATAAAAATTGTAAAACCGAGTGAATACCGCAACATCCTTTTTTTGTTTTCATATACGAAAGTGAGCATCAGAGCAAGACTGATTACTGTAAACATCAGGTGAATATTAGCAGAAAGCACCAGAAACAAGGCATAAAGAGGGAATTTTTTTCTTCGCTGATCGTATAAACCTAAAGCCAGAAAGAGGAATAATAATCCCAATATATAATTCCTGCTGATGAGGTTGTATTCAAACAACATAAAATATCCGAAAACAAATAACACTTTAAAGAGTGATGAAAAAGGGGATTTGCGAAGAAAAATACCGACAGTAAGAGTGGATAAAACAATATGAAGCAGTTGCATCCAGAAAGGATTATCGGTAATTCGGGTTAACAGAAACAGCAGGATATTCCAAAGCATCGGATGGCCTTCGTGTTGCATGTTGGTTAGTAATTCGGAAAAAGAATGACTATCGAGAGCCAGTAACCAGTGATGCGCTTCATCAAGCCAGAGTTCATGATGCAGTATGCCCAACAAGCTCATCGCAAAATAGAGCAATACGATAAAAACGAAATTTTTATTTTCAACTGCGTTTATCATGTGTCAATTTATTTACTAATCAACATCAGACCACTGGCCAGAATAGATTTGGTTTTTAACTTTACTATTTTCAGCAAATCCCGGTTGTCCGTTTTGATTCGTTCGCGGTAAAATTCTACTTCATTGACCACTTTACTAACCGCATAATCGTAAAACTTACGGGAATAGGTTCTTTTAAAATCGATCTGACGATCTGTTGAGGTTTCCCAATCCGGTTTTATTGTGATTTTGCTTTCTACTTCATCATATAATGAGGTTCCTTTAATCGGATAAGCAACTGTAATGGTATATTCTGTCGGGTTGGCTTCTTTTAAATATTGTATCGTTTTGTTAATGTCGTCTTCGTTCTCACCCGGATAGCCCACCATAATAAATGTTCCGGTTTCAATTCCCAAGGCGTTTGTTTTCTGAATGGCTTGCTTTACGACTGTTACGTCTACACGGCGATCCATCAGGTCGATAATTTTTTGGGAACCGCTTTCAGCACCGATCCAAATCCGATAACATCCGGCTTCTTTTAAAAGTTGCAGGATGGCATCGTTAAGTCTTTCAGCACGTGTGATACATTCAAACGGAATTTGTGCATTTTGTTCCAGAACTTCTTTGTGGAACTCTGTCAGCCATTTATGACTTACCGTAAATACATCGTCTACAAACCAGATCGTATCCGGTTGATATTGTTTTTTTAATAATGCCATTTCTGCGGCTACCTGTTGGGCCGGTCTCCTACGGTAACTCTGTCCGTATACGGCTGTGCTACACCATTTGCAAGTATAAGGACATCCGCGCTGTGTAGAGATAGTCATCGAGCTTTTACCATGGTTCACTTTCCAGGTTTGCAGGTATTTTTCGATCGGAACGGCGCTGCGATTGGGTAACGGAAGCTCGTCAAGTTCTCTAAACTTTGTTCGTGCGGGTGTTTTGATCAGTTTGCCGTTTTCTAAAAAAGCAATACCGTCAACAGTAGTATGATCTTCTTTTTGAATCAGAGCCCGGTACAATTGATAGGTGGTCTCTTCACCTTCACCGATAATGATAAAATCGGCTCCGGTATTCAGGTAATTGTCACAGTTATAAGTAACATCCGGTCCGCCGAGTATAATTTTCGGAAAACCGTAATGGCTATCTGATTTTAATATTTTAATTAACCGAATCACCTCGATTTTGGTCATCAGATTCGTATATATTGCAATGACTTCCGGCTTCATTTCGGCAATAAATGCCAATTGTTCCTTTTGGGAATAAAACGTACTGTCGTAGACTTCATTCGGAATGTTCCGTTCCAGTAAATAAGCTGAAATATAGAGCAGACCCAATGGCGGATAAGGCTTCATGATCTTGAGCTCTTTCGGATCGTCCGAAATATAATATCCGTGTGTCAGCAGTATACTCATCTCTTTTTTAATGCAATAAAATAATGGTCGGAGTAACGCGAAAGGAATCGAATATTTCGAATTTTATTTTCAAGGAATTCCAGGATTGCAGCCAAACGCTTTTTATCCTTTAAGAAAGGTTCCAGATAAGAGGGCGGTATAAAAAAACCAACAGGGGCTATTCGGGTAACGGTAAAATAGCGTTGTGCCATCCGTTGTATGGCTGCCGGATTGTAATAATAAGTCGGAATAGCTTCACCGTCAATAGTAACGATTACTTTTTGTTGTTTTCTTCGGAATATTTCACGCCATTTTCCTTTGGCTAAAAAATAAACCTGCTCCCATATAGTGTGCTTCGGCATGATTACTAAAAGTAATTGTCCGTTATTTGACAGAAGTTGTCCTGAATTTAGAAAGAAAGCTTCCAGTTCGGTTTCGGAAAGACAATTTAATCCGCCGAAATCAGAAAAAATAACATCAAAATTAGTATCAGGGAAAACAGCGGTAAGGGTATTGATATCGGCCTGACGAAATGTAATCTTTCCGTCCGGATCTTTTTTTCGGGCTACGGAAATCATCTGTTCTGATAAATCGGTAGCGGTTACCTGGTAGCCTTTTTCGGACAGCCAAATCGCATCTTCTCCGGTACCACAGTTAATTTCCAGAATATGATTAACCGGGTTGCTGTTCAGGCAATCCGTTAAATGAGTATAGACTATATCGCGTTGCAATTTGCCAATTACCGTGTGGGTAAAAGTTTGATCATAAACCGGAGCTACTATGTCAAACGGTGCGTTCATGATTGTTGTAATTCTTTTATTTTATAACGGTCGATCTGAACACTGGGTATATAATAACCCAGTTTTGCGATTGCTTTTAGTTTGTTTCCGCTGACCGGTTCCCGAAACAGATTGCGGAGAAAATAAATTCCCTGACTGATACGATATTCTTTATGAACCAGTCGTTGCAGTTTTCGGTAATAGGCCGACGAATAGGTGCCGTGAAACATCATGTCCAGATCGTCTGAATCAGTCCAATTCGATTTTAATTGTAAATCTTCTTTCACCTTATCGTAAAACTTGGTGCCGGGTAGCGGATACGAAACCGATATCCCGATATTATCCGGAAGCAATTCTTTTACCATAGCAATGGTTTTTTGAATATCTTCCTGATTTTCTGTAAGATAACCAAATTGAAGGAAAAAGGCAACTCTTACGTTTTTCTTTTTTAAAAGACGGGTAGCTTCATAAATCTGTGCAACCGTTGTGCCTTTATCCATCGCATCCAGAATTTTTTGCGAGGCACTTTCGGCACCAACCCATACTTCTTCGAGTCCGGAATGCGCCAGTACTGCAATAGTGTCTTCTTTTAGCAGTAAGTCGACCCGGCTTTGAATATAATAACGAATGGATAACTGCTGATCGTCTAACAATTGACCGAATTCCTGAACCCAGTTGGGTTTTAATCCGAAAATATCATCACACATCCAAAAACGGGATACGCCGAATGTAGTTTTCAGATAGGCGATTTGTTGGACAATATAGGCAGGAGAATGGGCATTATAACGATTTCCGTATATCGGTTTGGCACACCAGTTACATTTATACGGGCAACCGCGTGTTGTAGCAATATTAAGTGTAAACGGATAAGGACTTTTTTCCCAGATCGTTTTGTATGATTCGATATCAACCAAATCCCAGGCCGGTAAAGGAAGATCATCCAGGTTTTGAATAACGTTTCGCTTCGGATTGACCTGTATTTGTTGTGTTTCCGGATCAGTATAGATGATCCCGTTTATTCCGTTAACCGGATTTTTATTTTCTAATGTATGAATAAGTTCCAGCAGACTTTCTTCGCCTTCGCCTTTCAGGATATAATTCGCTCCTTTTTCAAGATATTTGGAATAATGATCGGTAGAATCGGAGCTGCAAACAATAACGGTGCAATTATGCTGTTTTCCGATGGCGATCATCTCAAAACAGGCTTCCCGCATTTTGGTCAGACACATTTTGGTCAGATAATTAAACCCGTCATCATAAATGATCAGATAACGAGGTTTTTGAGTAGTTAATTTTGCCGTAATTGTTTTCGGGCTATCCAACAGGTTGGTGTCGAATAAGTCTACAGTATATCCGTTTTCGCGTAATAAAGCCGCAGCATAAAGGGTTCCCAAAGGCGGAAAAGGCGTATGATTGTTCCACTGCTTCGGATCAAGTCTGTAATAATAAGAGTGCGAAAAAAGGATATCAGACATGTTCTTTAGTTAACTGTATACGGTGTGTGGCGTACAAAGCTTCGTATTTCCGGTTCAAAGCATCTATGATCTTTTTCTGGAAATTGGAAGGATGATGTTTCGATACTCTTTTTGAAGATTTGAAAGCAATTGAAAATTCGGAAGCCAGCTTTTTCTCGAATTTTAGTTTCCAAAACCGAAAAGTAGTTGAAAAGGTCAGTTTTTCTATCTGTTTACCAAAAGCACCGGATAAAAAACGTTCCAGTGTTTCGATACTTTTTTTCTTGCTAATGGGTTTAACGGTCGCAATATCTGTCATTATTTTATTCGGAAAAAAGGAGCGAACCCATTGATTGCTTTTATAAAAAGCATCCAGTTTTTCTTTTCCGTATAACGGAATTAAAGTTACGATTTCTGTAGCGGTAAAACGGTTTTTTTCTTCAATTTCAAGATTGTCGGCCGTAATAAAATAATTCATACAGAAATATTTCCTCGAATTAAAAAGAAACAGCTTTTTATAAAGAATCAGGAAAGCCCGGCAGGTCCATAAATGTCCGGGTTTGGTGATGATAAAATAATCGACATCACTATCCTGATCAAAGTAACCTTTAGATAAAGATCCGGATATAGCTACTCCTTCTACAAAAGGAAACCACGAACTAATAAAACGCGCTTTTTCCCGTGCTTTTTCGAGAGCTTTTATGGCATTCTTGTTACCGGTTTCTCTGCGATTAATATGTTCGCTGGTCAGATCAATATGATAATAGCAATCGGTTTTGGTAATAATGCCTTGCTGTAAAGCGGATTCTATTTCGAGATCAAAATCCGTTCTGTTCTCGTGTTCGGAGAAAGAATAGAGTTCGTCTAATTTTAAAGGATGATTAAAAATAGAGAAATAAAGAATCGGCTTTAATATCTTCAAAACAAAAGATTTTGCTATTAATAAAAGGTCAGCTTGGACATTTTAAAATTAGCAAAATCTTTGAATTGATATTAAAATTTTAAAATTATGATACTAAAAAGTATAACAAATTGTTTTTTAAATGATTAGTGAGCTTGAAGCCAGTCTTTTCCGTGACCGAGCTCCACTTCTAATGGCACATCCAGCTTAAAAGCCTGCTCCATTTCGTATTTCACCATCGGTTGAATTTTTTCCAACTCGCTGTTGTGAACATCAAAAACAAGCTCATCGTGTACCTGTAGTAACATTTTACTTTTCCAGTTTTCGGATAACATACGTTTATGAATATTAATCATTGCAATTTTAATGATGTCGGCAGCACTTCCCTGAATAGGAGCGTTAACCGCATTTCGTTCTGCTGCACCTCGTACTACTGCATTAGCCGAATTGATATCTTTCAGATAACGACGGCGCCCCAAAACGGTTTGTACATAACCGTGTTCGCGTGCAAATTCCATCTGTTCCTGAATATAGGCTTTTAATCGCGGATAAGTCTGATAGTAGGTGTCGATTAATTCTTTACTCTCTGATCGGCTTAACGAGGTCTGATTGCTCAACCCGAAAGCAGAAACCCCGTAAATGATTCCGAAGTTTACTGTTTTAGCATGGCTACGTTGTTCGCGGGTTACGGCTTCCAACGGAACATTAAATACTTTGGCTGCTGTAGAAGCGTGAATGTCTTCGTTATTCTGGAATGACTTAATCATATTCGGTTCACCGCTTAATGCTGCAATGATACGAAGTTCAATCTGAGAGTAATCGGCAGAAAGTAACGTGTAGTTTTCATCACGGGCGATAAAGGCTTTACGAATCTGACGTCCTCTTTCGGTACGAATCGGAATATTTTGCAGGTTCGGATTATTGGAACTCAATCGGCCGGTAGCGGCTACTGTTTGCATATAATCCGTGTGAACCCGTTGTGTTACTTTATCAACCTGAGTCGGTAAGGCATCGATATACGTGTTTTTTAACTTAACCAACTGACGCCAGTCCAAAATGCTTTGTACAATTTCATGCTCGTTGGCCAGATAGCTTAACACTTCTTCACCGGTAGCATATTGTCCGGTTTTTGTCTTTTTTTGTTTTGCTCCTCCGATTTTTAATTTCTCAAAAAGGATGTCTCCTAATTGTTTCGGTGAGGCAAGATTGAATTTTTCTCCTGCAATTTCGTAAATTTTGTCTTCAAAAGTTTTGATCTCGCTGTCCATATCTTTGGATAACGATTTCAGAAAATCAACATCTAAACGAATGCCTTCCCGTTCCATATCGGCCAAAACCGTTACTAATGGGATCTCGATATCTTCAAATAATTTTTTGGTACCGGTATTGTCCAGTTTTTGGGAGAATAATTCCTTTAATTGTAGCGTTATGTCTGCATCTTCAACAGCATATTCTTTGATGTCTTCCAAAGCAACATCCCGCATTGACTTCTGGTTTTTTCCTTTTTTACCGATTAAGGTTTCAATCGGTTTAGGTGAATATTTTAAGTAGGTTTCCGACAAAACATCCATATTGTGACGCATATCCGGATTGATCAGGTAATGCGCAATCATCGTATCAAAAAGTTTACCTTTTACCGTGATTCCGTAATTAGCCAGTACTTTCAGGTCGTATTTCAGGTTTTGCCCGATCTTCAGGATGGTTTCATTTTGAAAGAAAGGAAGGAGTTTTTCAAGTAAAACTTTGGCTTCTTCCTGACTTTCCGGAAACGGAACATAAAACCCTTTTCCTTTTTCAAATGAAAACGCAATTCCAACCAGTTCCGCATGCAATGCATCCAGTCCGGTCGTTTCGGTGTCAAAACAAACTTCCTGTTGTTGAAGCAGGTTTTGCACTAATAATCGGATTCCAAGATCACCCTGTACGATCTGATAGTTATGTGCTGTATTTTCTAAAGTGTCATAAAAACCGTTATGTGTGGCGGTTTCTGATTGTGCTTCTTCTCCGAAAAGCGAAAACTGGTCCTCGTTTTTGGCAGTTTTTCGGGTTTTGGAAACTGTTGAAGCAGAAGGTTCAAGGTTATTGGTGTTGATTTCGTCAAATTCGGCTCCGCCGGAGAAAAGTTTATCGAACTGCTCTTTCATTCTACGGAATTCCAATTCCTGGAAGATGGCTTCCGTCTTCTCAACATCCGGTCGGGATAATTCAAAGTCTTTTGCATCAAACTGTACCGGACAATCCAATAATATAGTGGCCAGCGTTTTGGATAAAAGTCCCTTTTCGACATTCGCCTCAATGTTTTCTTTCATTTTTCCTTTTAGCTCGTGTGTGTTGGCTAAAAGGTTTTCCATCGAACCGTATTCTTTTAATAATTTTTTTGCCGTCTTTTCACCTACACCCGGTAGTCCCGGGATATTATCGACAGCATCTCCCATCATTCCCAAAAAGTCGATAACCTGTTCCGGACGTTCGATTTCGAATTTTTCCAAAACCTGCGGTACGCCCCAGATTTCAATATCATTTCCCATACGTGCCGGACGATACATAAAAATATTATCGGATACCAATTGCGCAAAATCCTTATCCGGAGTTACCATATAAACGGTATATCCTTCTTTTTCGGCCTGTTTGGCCAAAGTCCCGATAAGATCATCGGCTTCATAACCGGGTAATTCCATAATCGGAATATGCATGGCTCTCAGAATTTCCTGAATATAAGGAACGGCAATTTTTATAGCTTCCGGTGTTTCATCGCGATTGGCTTTGTATTCCGGGTATAACTGGTTTCTGAGATCACTGCCGCCTTTATCGAAAGCAACAGCCAGATAACCGGGTTTTTCTCTTTTAATAACATCCATCAGGGAATTCATAAAACCCATTACTGCGGAAGTATCTAATCCTTTGGAATTGATTCGGGGGTTTTTAATAAATGCATAATACCCGCGAAAAATCAATGCATAGGCATCAAGGAGAAAAAGGCGTTTTTGTTGTGACATGATATCTGATATTTGAATGTAAAAATAAGGAATCCGATATTGATACGACTTAAATTCGGACGGAAAATTATGCTCCGTTACGTCGGATGATTGTGTTTATTCTGTAAATTTAGTTGATTTTTATCCGGTTACGCTATGAATATTATTATCGTTGAGGATCATGACGAATTGGCCCGGGAAATGGAAACGTTCCTTTCCGGCTCGGGTTATCGATGTAAAGTGAAAAGAAGTTGCCGGGAAACTTTGGAAGAAATCGACCGGAATACATACGATTTGATGTTGCTGGATCTCGGATTACCGGATGGTGACGGACTGGATTTGTTAAATGCCGTTCGGAGAGAACAAAATAAAATGGGCGTAATTGTTATAACGGCAAGAGGGGAACTGGACGACCGGATCAACGGATTTCAACTGGGAGCCGACGATTATCTGACAAAACCTTTTGCCTTAACGGAATTGGGAGCCCGGATTTTTGCCGTGATTCGAAGGATGCATGGTTTTGTTGTGAATGAACTCCGAATTCATGGTTTTACGATTCAGTTGCAGGACTATAAAGTGACGTATGGTGACAAAGCGGTCGGACTTACCAAAAAGGAGTTTGATGTTTTTCAGTATTTGGTTCTTAATAAAAATAGGGTGGTGACCCGTTTACAATTAACTGAACATATATGGGGTGATGTTCTGGAATTAAATTCCGATTCTAATTTTATAGATGTACATGTTCGTAACCTGAGAAAAAAACTGGAACTGCATGAAAAACTGGATTGGTTTGAAACGGTTCGGAATGTCGGTTATCGTATAAACGAATAAGAGATGAAATTCAAACATCAGGTTGCCGTTTTTAGTATTCTTACCCGAATTGTATTGATCGTGGTACTTTGGTTTGTATTACCTGTATTGGTCGAAAAAGTTGTTTTTCGGCATATTACTACCAGCTTGTTGGAAAAGCGGGAAAAATTTATCCGTCATCTCGATAAGGATGAGATCAATGAATTTCTGTCGAATAATGATTTGGACGATACCTACGCCAGTTTCTCGAAATTGCACAGTGAATTTTTACAGTTATCAAGGCTGCCGGACGATAAAGTAACGGAGTTTAAAACCGTTTTTGTGACGGAGCCCAGAATTATTGAGGACGAAGAAAACGAATACCGGATTTTACAGTACTCTTTTAAATATGAAGGAAAATCCTATTTGTTAGAAATCGGGAATAATCTGGCGCAGGTTAAGGATTTGTATTTTGTGATCCGTTTTTTTACCGTTGCCGTTTTGATCGGTTTGATACTATTGACTTTTTTGTTGGAAGCTTTTTATATTGATTATCTGCTTCGCCCGTTCTATAAAATAATTGACCGTAAGATACGACACATTGATGATCCGGAAACGTATAATAACGATACGATAAAGACCCATTCGGACGATTTTAAAGAATTGGATCAGGCATTGGATCAGATGATGGACAGAATGCTGGATGTGTTGCAAAAAGAAAAACAGTTTATCGCTAATGTATCACATGAACTATTAACGCCGATTGCGATTTTGAGAAGTCGGTTTGAGAATCTGTTGCAAAATGAATCGATTGACAATGACGGATTGGAAAAGATTGTCAGTTCACTAAAAACACTCGATAATCTGAAAAAGATTATCAATAATTTACTGTTGATTTCAAAAGTCGAAAACCATAAGTTTCAGGCTGATGAAACGATCGTGTTACAGGAATTACTAAATGAGTTGTTGGGGGAACTGGACGATAGAATTAAAGATAAAGAAATCACGGTTATATCAGAACTGAAACAGCAATACATTTTTAAAGGAAACCGAACACTGATGCATATTTTATTGTTTAATTTATTGGTGAATGCCTTAAAGTATAACAAAGAAGGCGGAAGCATCATTTTTACAGACGGATTCGAAGAAGGAAAATATTGGTTGGCCGTAACTGATACCGGAAAAGGTATTCCGGCAGATATGACAGCTACACTCTTCGATCGTTTTACACGAATCAATTTACAGGTCGAAGGGCAAGGACTAGGTTTGGCTATTGCTAATAGTATTGCGCGCTTTCACAATTGTAATATTACAGTTCGTTCTGTTGAAAATGCCGGAAGTACTTTTACAGTTCATTTTAAATTGCCGGAAAAGTGAATTAAATGTTAAAAAAAGAAAAAGGGCTAAATCTTCATTTTGTCTTCATTTTCAGAGAATAACTTTGACTCATAAATTAATCATTAAAACTTTGAAATCATGAAAAAATTAATGTTAGTTGCTGTGATGGTAGTGTCTACAGCAATGGCTTTCGCTCAAACAGAACCTGCAAAAACTGTTAAAACAAAAAAACATGAACATCATGCTAAAACAGAGGTAAAAGCAGAAGCAAAAAAAGGGGATGCCAAAATGGACAACCAAAAAATGAAAACCGAAAAAAAATAGTTGAAAAATAACAAGAGGCCGGTGATCTACCGGCCTCTTTTATTTCAGATGTTTCCTTACACCTTATTGTTTTACGATTTTTTGAGAGTAAGTTTCTCCGTTTTCGCTTTGTATTTGTATAATATAAATACCGTTAGCCATATTACTCATGTCGATTGTATTCGATTGAGTTGTTATTACTTGTTGACCTAATGCATTAAATAATTTTACTTTGATATCCGTTTGTTCTATTGCAATATTTACTATTGAACGTGTCGGATTCGGATAAACGTTGAATTTTGATTTCTGATTGTTATTTAAGCTTAATGTTGTACCAACTTTCATACAACGAACAGAAGCACCTTGTCCGCGTGGTCCTCCGGCAGAAGGATTGGTTATCGCATTACTGAAATAAAAGTTTTTTGCTCCGCTGGAACTCGTAGTACGGCTCCAGTAATAACCACGTTGTCCGGTAAAGTTAAAGCTTCCGGTAGTATCTCTGTTTCCGCCTACGGTTAATTTCAGATTACTGTCGAATGCTTTTGCCGGTGATGTAATCAATTCTTTCTCTACGATTGATTCCCAATCGGTCTGACTCGGCATTTTCCATCCTTCTCCTAAAGCACGACATGGATCACAACCATCTGTACTGGTTACCTCTGCGGGTGTAGCAGTACTCCAGGTATCGGTTAATTGATTTCCGTTCCACCATGCAGGAGTAGAAACATAATAATTCGGATTTCCGGCACCAATACCGGTTGGATTATTGTTTACCGGTGAAGTCGCTGTGGTTGAAGTACGTAACTGATGTCCGTCATCCCAACGTCCCCACTGGAATAAATCACCAAATGCGGTTTGATCGGTTGATGAGGTTGCAATAGCAGCACTACCTAAGTTTTGCTGAATCCAGATATTTCTGTCGGCTCCTCTAACGGTAGTATAAGTAACCGTTTGACCACGATACGTGAAAGTTACGCATCCTGTAGAACCGATAGCTTCTCCGGGTTCCTGATTGCATCCGCTGCTTGCTACGATTGTAAGAGAATAATCTTCTGTTTGACCGGCTCTTAAAGTCGTATCACAAGCATCATTAATACTGTTCGGCGCATTCGGATTGCTTAACGCTGCAACATTGGTATTCTTAATGATTCGCATTTTAGTTGCGCCGGCCGAGGCATTGGCCGGAATAGTGATATTGGCTGTAATTGTAGTTGCATTGGCCGGATTTGCAGGTGCTAATTGACCAATGTAGAAACTTTCTCCCGGATCATTAAAATTACCGTTTCGGTTTAAATCGATATATACCATTACATCACTAGGGAATGAACTGGATGGTCCTTTTACCGAAATCGGATAGGTTTGTCCTTGTGCTACTGTAGTGCTGATTGCAGTAAAATCTTCATAAACAGGCGTTGCTCCCGATTGAAACGGTGATGTATTATTGATTGTTCCGAAAGTTACATTGGTAATCATGTTACTGTCGGCATTATATTGATAAGCCGGAATACAGTTTTGTACGGAATTATTTGTGTATAATAGGGCTGTAGCAACATCATTTTCCTTATAGCCCATAAGGAAGATATCGGTGTCACCATCATTGTCATAATCAAAAACAAGTGCACGGGACATCGTAACGGGTGTTAATAAATTTGAATTTTCAACATCAATTGAGAAACCACCCGTACCGTTGTTTCGGTATAGTAACGCTTTGTTATCACCATCGGCATTAGATCCTAACGACAGGATATCCAGATGTCCGTCATTGTTGTAATCAACAAAACGAGAGCTGCCGTAATAAGTACCTATAAATTCAGCACCTGTTGGTATAAAATGAGCTGCCCCGTCATTTATATAAGCAGTAAGAACCGGTTCAAATGAGTCACTCATTCCGGATATTAATACATCCTGATGACCGTCACCATTGATGTCGGCTGTGTCAATTGACGAAAAATAAACATTTTGTAAACCGCTGTTGTGTCCGATGAATTCACCGTTCCCTTGATTTAAATAAAATTTAGTTTCCGGAACATAAGCATTGGTGTATCCTGTTACTAAAATGTCCGGAAGACCATCAGAATTGGCATCAAAGACTTTTACAGCGCTAAAGTAAGTTCCGGCAAGCTGAGCTGAAGAAATAGTAAATGTACCGGTATTGCCGGTTTGAAGGTAAATATTCGTCACTTTATCTCCGCTGTCCAACATTCCGTTAACCAGGATGTCCATATGACCATCCTTGTCAAAGTCGGCAATTTCAATAGCCCCGTAAATAGTAGGTTGGATATTGTCTACCGTAACTTTATTAAACGTATTGTTTCCGTTTCCGTAATAAATTTCGAAAACTTGTTCATCGGTATCGGTTCTGTTACCGGTAATAGCAAAATCAAGATGACCATCATTGTTCAGGTCTCCGGTTCCTATAGCGGAGTACATGATCTGAGTAAATGGAGTTGAGTTGACTTGTGTGTATATTCCGTCTTGAATTTGGTACAAAGCGGTATGACCGTCATAGCCCGGTAGTGCACCGGACACCAGAATTTCTTTCTTTCCATCGCCATTAAAGTCGGCTGCGACACAATCACCATAAAAAGCCCCGGTAAAAACGGAGTTACTTGGCGTAAGTAATTGTGCATTACAGTCTACCTGTGCTATAGAAAACAGAGTAAATAGTAAGTATATTTTCTTCATAATAGGTTTGAATAATTTATCAGCAAATATATTTATTTAGATTAAATAAAAATAAATGATTGTTTTTTTTGAATTTATTTGAAGTTTTTAGGAGCTGATGTTTGTGAATGCTGAAAAAATTAACGGAGGAATTATGATTGAAAAAAAAATAGCGATAATAATTTTAGAATGTTGAGATGCTTTGTTTAAAAATAACAACTATGGTATTTAGTGTTATTTTTTAAAGTGTCTGCGTTTTTTGATGGTGTAATAAGCACTGTAATAAGTGACTGCGTTTTTTGATAATTTATCGTAAGTGTTTAAGTTTTAAGAATAATTATTTTTTAATGTTAAATCTGTGTTTTTTTATATGTTAAAGTGGGTTTTTGGTGTTGTTTTTTAGGTGTGCTTGTATTAAATTCAGTTGCAATAAACAACTATCCCAAATTTATCTAGACATGAAAAGAATAACTATTACATTCTTTAGAAGTTTCCTGTTTCTTATATTATGCTTGAATGCGACTTTAAGTAATGCTCAGGTAGGAATAGGAACCACTACGCCAAATGCAAGCTCGCTTTTGGATTTGACCTCTACTTCAAAAGGGCTTTTAACGCCCAGGATGACAACGGCTCAAAGAACTGCTATAACAACTCCTGCAAATGGATTATTGGTGTATGATACGGATAATAAAGCCTACTATTATTATGACTTACCAACAACGACCTGGATTAAAATGCTGAGTGATACAGACCGAAGGCTAAATTTTAAAAGAATTAAATCGACAGATGTGCTGGCGACTGTTCTGGCAGATGAAGCTACTGCCGGCGGTGGAACTACCTATAAGCTAAATGCCAATACACTGTATGAAATTAATGGTGTGATCACATTGGATAAACCAATCGAACTGAACGGAGCTTATTTGGCCGGTTTGGATACAAATGATGACAGGATTGTCCGTACGGGAACGATGTTTACCGGCGCTACAGGCGGGAGTATACGGAACTTGACACTGTCGGCAACAGTAAGAGTTTTTGATCTGAACGGAACAACAAGTCAGAATCTGGTTTTTCGTGATTGTGTGGTTGTAAGCTCCGGAGCTGTGGGTGATATTAAAAATTTCGGTCTGGTATTTTTAAGTATTGTTCAGTTTGTTGGAAATACAACCGGGATTGCCTATGAAAATATTAACCAGCTTTTAATTAGCAATGTGGGTTGGCATGATACCAATTCCGGAACCTTCGAGACTTTTAGAGGTACATTTAATATGTTACAGCGAGCAGGTGGCTTTAGCGTGGTAAATTCCGGAAAAACGGGAATCGATGTGTCATCTAATCCTACAATAACAGGTGATGCGCTTTTAAAAGATGTGGTGTTTTATACAACAGGAACTGCAGGAACTTATGTAAAACGATATACAACGGGTAGTTATACCGGTTTTAATTTCGATAATCGATGGGTGGTGAACAGCTCCGGAATTCCGGTGGAAGGTGATGCGGTTTCAACCGGAAATATTTTCTACGACAGAACATTGACACAATCGGCGACTCCTCTGCCATCAACAACAGGAGTGAAACTGGATATACCGAATACGGCGAATAATAATCTGTATCGCTTTACTTCGTCCAATAACAGGCTGATCTATCAGGGACGAAAATCAAGAATATTTACCGTAAATGCTGCTGTCTCGTTTGGTGATATTACAGGATCTACCAATACTACTTATGTCTTTTATATTATGAAAATTCCCGCAGCCGGAGGAACTTCTGCAGTAACCGCTTCGGAAACTTTTATCGATACCAATGCGGGTTATGTACAGTCTTTTCCGGTTCAGGGAACAGTGATGCTGGACAGTGGTGATTCGATAGAGATATGGGTAAAACGACTTAATGGAGGGAATCAACCTTTTACAGTAAAGTCGTTCAGTGTTTCAATCCGATAAGCTATAGTTAAATTATTGCTAATGGAAATCCGTCGGTATGTGCTTTCTTTGTTACTTTGTCTATTAATTTAATGCGATGCGATTAGTTTTTATAGGCGTAATTTTATTGTTGGTGGAGTTGTATGCTTTTCAGGCATTTCGAACCATAACCAAAGAAAGATGGATATTGATAACGTACCAGGTAGTTAGCCTGGCAATATTTATTTATCTGATTTATTCCTTTTCGCAATTTGACCGAAGTGTAGGACAAACAAAACAAACGTTGTTTACAATGGGATTACTGTTAATAACACTAATCCCAAAACTGCTTATTGCTATTATTTTATTAGCAGAGGATGTTTACCGTTTATTTGCTACTACGATTAATTATTTTACTCAAGCGGATAATATCAAAGAAGCCATCCCGGAAAGGCGGAAGTTTGTAAGCCAGGTCGCACTTATGGTGGCTTTAATTCCTTTTACATCATTGTTATACGGAATGACAAAAGGAAAATATAATTTTAAAGTAATACGACAAACAATATTCTTCCCGGATCTTCCGGATAGTTTTGACGGAACGACCATTACTCAGATTTCGGATGTTCACAGCGGAAGTTTTGATGATCCGGAGAAGATCAGTTATGCGATTGATCTGATTAATGAACAAAAATCGGATATTATTCTGTTTACCGGCGATATTGTGAATACGCATGCCGATGAGATGCATCCGTGGGTGGATACATTTCGTAAAATTGATACACCGGCATTAGGTAAATATTCTGTTTTGGGGAATCATGACTACGGTGAATATATCGACTGGCCTTCGGAAAAAGCAAAAGAAGACAATTTTAAGGCGATTAAAGATTTGCACCGACAAATTGATTTTAAGCTGTTGCTGAACGAGCATGTAAAAATTAAAAAGGGAACAGATGAAATTGCGTTGGTAGGTGTGGAAAACTGGGGCGTTAAATTCAGGCAAGCGGGCGATTTACATAAAGCTTCGGAGGGATTGAGTCAAAAGGACTTTAAAATTCTGATGAGTCATGATCCGTCACATTGGGATGCTGAAGTGAAAAAACACGACAAACATTTTCATCTTACGCTGAGCGGGCATACACATGGCTTGCAGTTTGGAATTGAGATTCCGGGGCTAATTAAATGGAGTCCAATAGAATACGTATACAAACAATGGGCGGGACTTTACGAAGAAATGGGGAAATATATTTATGTGAACCGCGGATTCGGATTTCATGCTTATCCGGGCCGTGTCGGAATATGGCCGGAAATTACAGTTATCGAACTAAAAAAAGGCGAAAAAGTAGCGTAATTCGTTAAAAATGCTACATTTGTATAGATAATTGATCGTATAAAGCTTATTTAAAGATTTTAAACTTGAAAGCTATGTCAAAATTTGGAGAACTTATCAATGCACAAGTACCGGTATTGATCGATTTTTACACTGATTGGAGCGAACCTTCCGTTTCCATGCATCCGGTTATTAGGGATGTTGCGGCTGCGTTAGGAGATAAAGCGAAAGTGATAAAAATTGATGTGGATAAAAACCAGGAACTGGCTGAAGCACTTCGAATAAAAGGTTTGCCGACATTAATGATTTATAAAGAAGGGCAAATGGTATGGCGTCAATCCGGTGAACTGGATGCGAATACAATAATAGCGCTTGTTCAGGAACAATACTAAGGTAATACGTCAAATCGGAAGCCACGTTCTTTTAAACCTTGGATGGCTTTCGGTAATGCGTGTTCAAGGTTTTGAAATGCTTTCTGGCTATCGTGAAATACGATGATACTTCCCTGACGGGCATTTTGAATTACGTTTTGAATACACTCTTCCGGTGTGACGGTTTTGTCATAATCCATACTAATTACATCCCACATAATAATTTGATAGCCTTGCTTCCGTAGTAAACGGGATTGTAATGGCTTTATTTTGCCGTAAGGCGGACGAAATAGTCTGGTGTTTATTTTGCCTTCTGAATGTTTTATAATGGCTTCTTCGCAGCCTTTTGTATTGCGAATGTACTCGTCATTATTTGTTTTCCATCCTTTTAAATGGTTGTAGGTGTGATTGCCGATACGGTGTCCGTGTGCAATTACTTTTTTAAAAATATCCGGATGTTTGTCGATATTGTTTCCGATGCAGAAAAATGTAGCCGGAATAGCATGGCTGTCCAGAATGTTTAATACCCATTCCGTGATTTCAGGAGTCGGACCGTCATCAAAAGTAAGGTATATGGTGTTTTGGGTATTGGGAATATCCCATACCTGATTAAAAAATATCCTTTTGACAATGTTATTGGTTTTTACCCAGAAGCTCATTTATAATCTGTTATAAAAAAGAATATGCCCATGAATCACGGGCATATCTTGTTTTTTATTATTCCATATCTCTACCGAATCGTTCAAACATTTTGTTATAGCTGTTGAACTTCGTTTTATTCGTGTTGAAGAAATCTTTGTCGTATCGCTTCATGATATCTAGTAGCGCACGATAACGTTCAATATCGGTTACGATATCAACATACATATCGTTTTGTTCTGTCGCTTTTAATCCTTTGTAATACGTCAGGTTTTCCTGGTATTTTTTAGAAAGCTTATTCAGGATATCACGTGCTTTTGCTTGTTCGCCTACTTCATAATAACCGGATGCAAACGGTTCTACGAACGTATAGAATCCGAATTGATCGATAGGCATTTTTTTCATAGCCAAATCAATAATGTTTTTAGCCTTGTCTTTTTTGCCTTCTTCAATTAATTTTTCTGTCAGACGAGCCAGATTTGTACGGTATGAAATACTGTTTTTACGGGTTTCAGGATCGTGATAAACTCTCGGATCACCACTATTGCCCCAATCCCATGACATTACAATTTTGTACATTTTTTCTGTGTCGATATAACCCATATCTAATGGACTGCCATCTTTTGGAAGTGGTGTTTTTACCGGAATTAGTTTGTATACCATTCCATCCAATTCCAGGTAATCTTTCATCCAGATATAATCATCATCGCCAAAGCTTCCTCCGGTAAAGTAAATCGGACGTTTCCAATTGTTGTTGTAAACGATATCCAACATCATTAAACGGTGAATGTATAAGGCACTTCCTTTGATCTCAAGGTCAATGTTAGCTACAATCGAATCATTTAAGGCTGGCGTAACAACTTTATTTTTGATTACAGTTTCTTTGTTTACCGGAATGGTAATCTTATTTGTCGGATAGAAATGGATCTTCTGACCGCTTCTCGGGATCGTAAACAAGGTTCTCTCATCATCACTCTTAATGAAATCGATAAATTGTTTGATATCGATTCGCTCTTTGGTTAACTCCTGGAAGAACATATAATCGCGTTTTCCTTTTACATACTGGTCGTGTGTAAATGAAATCGGTAACGGATCAGAATCATATGCTTTTGATTTCATCTGATCGATATACCAGTCTTGCGTTAATAACTGTGTATTTACAATTCTTACGTCAGTTCGGTAACCTTCAATCTCCTGGGCGTACCAAAGCGGGAAGGTATCGTTATCTCCGATAGTAAATAAAATAGCATTCGGTTCGCAGGAATCCAGATACGCTTTAGCCATTGCAACAGCAGTGTAACGATTAGAACGATCATGGTCATCCCAGTTTTCTTTGGCCATTAATACCGGAGCTGCCAGTAGACAAGCTGTGATAACAACCGGGCCGGCTATTTTCGGTTGTAAATATTTTTTAATTCCGTCATAAATTGCATAAACACCGAATCCAAGCCACATGGCGAAAATATAGAACGATCCTACCAATGCATAATCTCGTTCACGTGGTTCAAAAGGACGTTCGTTTAGGAATACTTTTAAGGCTAAACTGGTAAACAGGAATAATACCAATAAAACATAAAAGCTTTTCAGGTCTTTTTTAGCGTGGAAAACCATTCCGATAATTCCTAAAATAAAAGGCAGGAAGAAATAAGTATTACGAGCCTTGTTGTTAAGTACATCAGACGGTAAGTTGTCTTGCGATCCTAAACGGATTTCATCGATAAATTTGATACCGCTGATCCAGTTTCCGTTTTGTGTGTCGTATTTACCTTGTATGTCGTTTTGACGACCGGTAAAGTTCCACATAAGGTAACGCCAGTACATATAACCAAACTGATATTCGAACATGAATTTCATGTTCTCTGCAAAAGATGGTTTTTCTATGATCAGGTATTCACCATATGATTTTAGGAATTTATCATATTCTTCTAATCCTATCTTTCCGCTGCTGAATGCATTACGGAATTCCGAAACAATCTGTACTAATTCATCCTCGTGTGAATATTCCGGATTAATAGTGAATTTTACAGGACTGGTAAATGTCATATAGTTTACCGCATTATCGGTACTCCACATTCTCGGAAGAAAGCCTTTTTGATCGTCACTGGTATTTTGACGGGCATTAACGTAATTGTTTACGATTTTATAAGTACCGGTTTTGTAATCCCGTTCGTAGTTTGGTTTTTCATCCTGATACGGATTCTCTTCATCCAATCCTACATAACCTTCTGTGAAAAGCGGTCCGTAGAATGTTTTTTGTTCACCGTACTGTTCACGGTTATAGTAAGCTAACACCTCGGCAGCATCCGAAGGTCTGTTTTCGTTGATAACAACATTTGCATTGGCACGAATCGGTAACATCAACCAGGTTGAGAAACCAATTAATACGAAAAGTACACAAAGAAGTAAAGTGTTATATAGTGGTTTTTCTTTTTTGCGGGTATAACGTAAACCGAAATAAAAGAAAAGAACAATCAATAAAGCGGCAAATATGGTTCCGGAGTTAAACGGCAATCCTAATGAATTCACCATAAAGATTTCCATTTTTCCGAAAAAGGCAAGGGTGTAAGGTAATAAGAACTTGAAAACGAAAAACAGAATCACAACAATGATAATGTTGGCGATGATAAAGTTTTTAACGGTAACGGTTTTGTAGTTCTTAAAATAATAAAGTAATCCTAATGACGGAATCGTTAATAAAGCCATAAAGTGAACTCCGAATGATAAACCGATCATTAAGGAGATTAATAAAAGCCAACGATTACCACGCGGTTTGTGCATGTCTTCTTCCCAGCGCAATCCAAGCCAGAATAATACGGCAATAAATAAAGAAGCCATGGCGTATACTTCGGCTTCAGTAGCACTAAACCAGAAACTATCGGAAAAAGTAAAAGCTAATGAGCCTACAAATGCACTTCCTAGTACAACAATAGCATTGCTTGCATTGAATTCGGAATAGCTGGAAACAATTTTTTTCAATATTAGGGTCATCGACCAAAACATAAATAAAATGGTGAAGGCACTTGAGAATACCGACATCATATTTACCATCAAGGCAACTTTATGCGGTCCTGTTGCAAACATTGCAAAGAAAGCTCCGATCATCTGGAATAAAGGGGCTCCCGGCGGGTGACCTACTTCCAGTTTAGCTGAAGTTGCAATATATTCACCACAATCCCAGAAACTTAATGACGGTTCTACGGTGAGTGAATAAGTGATTAAGGCGATTGCAAATGTGAACCATCCTAAGATCGTGTTCCACTTTTTGAAATTAAATGTTACCATATAATACCAGTGTATTTTTTTGTGTATTAAATCTTTTACAAAGAAACTATTTTTTTGGAGAAAGAGGACTGAAAATATTTTTTTAATATTTTTTTATCAAAAGCTTGCATTGTAAAAAAATTGTCCTACATTTGCACTCGGAAATCAGAAATGATGCCGGTTTTAGTGACCCATGGTGTAATGGTAACACAGCTGATTTTGGTTCAGTCGTTCTAGGTTCGAGTCCTAGTGGGTCAACAAAAGTCTCTCAATTTTGAGGGACTTTTTTTATTGTGTAAATTGAGTTTTAAAAGAATTAGTTGGCGATTTTTTCGGTCAAAGAGTATAAGAAAAAAACCTCTCGGAAACGGAGAGGTTTTTTATTTGGTGTTGTTGTCTCGTCCTGAAATAACGATACAAAAAAAAGCGTTATTATGGAAAAACAAACCACTTATGTTAAACGTACCCAAAAAGACTACTCCTTAAGTTTAAAGATTCAGATTACAAAGGAAATTGAATCGGGAGAATTGTCAACTTATGCAGCCCAGAAGAAATATGGTATCCAGGCACGGTCCACAGTTGTGAATTGGCTCAGAAAATATGGTAACTTTGATTGGGAGAACCAAACACCATCAAATATGCCAAAGACACCAGAACAACGAATTATGGAGCTTGAAGCCAAGGTAAAACTTTTGGAAAAGCAGAAAGCTCAGCTTGAAAAACAAAACCATATTTCTGATTCTAAAGCTATTATTTTTGATATGATGATAGACCTTGCGGAAAAGGAATACAATATCGATATTCGAAAAAACTTACCTCCCGGACAATCCAATCCTTTAGTCAAAAAAGGCAGGAAAACATAAGTTTTACCTGTGGTTTGTTCGGGATAAACAGGCAGGTTTATTATCGAAGTATTAAGCGCGCTAAATTCAGAAGAACCTTGGCAGAACAGGTTGTAACACTTGTAAAAGAGCAACGTATAGCTCAACCTCGGTTAGGAACACGTAAACTGTATCATATTCTTATAACTGAACTTAAAGCATTAAAAGTAGGCCGAGATAAGTTTTTTTCTATTTTAAAAGCTAATCATTTATTGATACACCCCAAAAGGAGTTATCATCTTACCACATGGTCACACCATCGTTTTAGAAAACATCCTAACTTGATAAAAGAGCTGGATATTACAAGCCCGGAACAAGTGTGGGTATCAGATATCACCTATATTGGAAAACGAGAAA
Organism: Flavobacterium cerinum; assembly: GCF_024496085.1. Classification (NCBI taxonomy): domain Bacteria; kingdom Pseudomonadati; phylum Bacteroidota; class Flavobacteriia; order Flavobacteriales; family Flavobacteriaceae; genus Flavobacterium; species Flavobacterium cerinum. Next base: position 1,239,358 of record NZ_CP101751.1, read on the forward strand.
AGCCTTGTTATCTGAGTTTAATAACTGATGCCTATTCAAAAAAGATAATGGGATATGATGTATCTGATTCTCTCAGTACACAAGGCTGTATCAGAGCCTTAAAAATGGCTCGTAAGAATAGGATATTTAAGTCTGAATCATTGATACATCATTCAGACAGGGGAATACAATATTGTTCGGATGAGTATCAGTATTTATTAAAGAAATACAGTCTAAAATGCAGTATGACACAAAACTCAGATCCGTATGAAAACGCAGTGGCTGAAAGAATAAACGGAATATTAAAACAAGAGTTTAGAATTGATACCTATCATCTTGAACTATATTTAATGAAGAAACTCATAGATGAGATTATTAAAAAATATAACCAGATTAGACCACATTGGTCAAACTATATGCTAACACCTAATCAAATGCATTTACAAAGAAGTATTAAAATAAAAACTTATAAAACAAAAAACAGAAGTAACTCGGAAGCTACTTCTGTCTAAAAAAGCTATTTTTACTAGTATTAATCCTGTATCGTTATTTTAGGACTAGTCATGTTCTTATATTTTGAAAGTTACAACGGCGCGTTTGGCATGATTTACTAAATCTTCGCTGATGCTTCCGTTAAAGAAGTGAGCAAGTCCTTTTCTGCCGTGTGTGCTGATACCGATCAGGTCGGCATTAACGCTTTTAGCAAAGTGTAAAATTCCTTTTTCTACGTTTACATCGTTATAGATATGTGTGGAGTAGTTGCTGATGTCAAAAGAGGCGATAAAGTCGGCTATCATTTTTTCGGCAACTGAAGTTGATTTAAAGTTGTTGGGGGTGTTAACCATTAATAAGTGAATTTTAGCATTGAATTCATTGGCGAATTCTACTACTTTTCGGAATGGTTTTTTGGCTTCATCAGTAAAGTCGGAAGCAAATACGAAATTATTAACCTCGAAATTGTCGGCGTCTTTTTTGATTACCAGTACAGGGATTTCAGAATGGCGTACTACTTTTTCAGTATTGGATCCGATGAACATTTCCTTAAAGCCGTTAGCGCCGTGAGAACCCATAATGATCAGGTCGATTTCATTTTTTCCGGTGATATCAAGAATACCGTCAAAAGCTTTTTCAAGTTTGATGATTTGGGTAACGCTGATTCCGGATAATATAGAAGAATTGGCAATTTCGTCAAGTTTTTCTTCAGCCTTTCTTTTGAAGAAGATGATTTCCGGAATATCATGTCCGCTTCCAATAGCATCACTTCCTTCCTGAGGTAATTCAAGCATGTGGAGTAAAACGATTTCTCCGTTGTTTTTTCTGGCAATTTGAGCCGCTACTTTAAGGGCGTATTCTGCGTGATCGGAAAAATCGGTCGGGACTAAAATTTTTTTCATAATAATGGATGTGTGTTTTTTGGTGTTTTATTTGTTATAAATGTCATTTATAAAGATAGGAAATTAAATTACAATACACAATTGATTTTCAATAATTAAAAAAAATATACTATATTTGCGCCGTTATTTATTAATGAACTAAATAATGAGGGGGCAGTAGGTCCCCTCTTTTTATACTAATATGGCATTTAAAGATAAAGTTAGCGCGTTGCTGGATGAGGGGTTGTCTCAAAAGCCGTCTCTTTTTTTAATTGATTTAACAATTACCGATACTTACAAAATTATTGTAACTTTAGACGGTGATAACGGTGTGAATCTTCAGGATTGTATTGATATCAGCCGGGCTATAGAGCATAATCTGGATCGGGAAGAACAGGATTTTTCACTGGAAGTGGCTTCGGCAGGAGCAACCAGTCCGTTGAAAATCCCGAGACAATACAAAAAGAATATCGGAAGAAAACTGAAAGTAACAACCGCAACCGAGAAAATCGAAGCGGAACTAACAGATGCCAATGATGAATTTGTTGTTTTGGAATGGAAAGCCAGAGAACCAAAGCAAATTGGTAAAGGGAAAGAAACAGTACAGAAAAAAGTAGAAATCCCTTATTCGGATATCAAGGAAGCAATTGTTATAATAACATTTTAAATAAAAAGTTTGCATGGAAAATATTGCATTAATCGAATCGTTTTCAGAATTTAAAGACGATAAACTAATCGACAGAGTTACCTTAATGGCAATTTTAGAAGATGTGTTTAGAAATGCATTGAAGAAGAAATATGGTTCGGATGATAACTTCGATATTATTATAAATCCTGACAAAGGGGATATGGAGATCTGGAGAAACCGTGTGGTGGTAGCCGATGGTGAAGTGGAAGATCCTAACTCGGAAATTTCATTGTCAGAGGCTCGTAAAATTGAGCCGGATTTCGAAGTGGGTGAAGAAGTGTCGGAAGAAGTAAAATTAATTCAATTAGGAAGAAGAGCTATTTTAGCATTGCGTCAAAATCTGATTTCTAAAATTCACGAACACGATAATACCAATCTTTATAAGCAATTTAAAGATTTAATTGGCGATATTTACACGGCAGAAGTGCACCACGTTCGTCCGAAAGCTGTTATCCTTGTGGATGATGAAGGAAATGAAATCGTGTTGCCTAAAGAAAAACAGATTCCGTCTGATTTCTTCCGTAAGGGAGATAACGTACGCGGAATCATTGAAAATGTGGAGTTGAAAGGAAACAAACCACAGATCATCATGTCCAGAACATCTGAAAAATTCCTGGAGAAATTATTCGAACAGGAAATTCCGGAAGTTTTCGACGGATTGATCACTGTGAAAAAAGTGGTGCGTATTCCGGGTGAAAAAGCAAAAGTTGCTGTTGATTCGTATGATGACAGAATTGATCCGGTTGGAGCGTGTGTCGGAATGAAAGGATCACGTATTCATGGAATCGTTCGTGAATTAGGTAATGAAAATATTGATGTAATCAATTATACGGCTAATACGCAATTGTATATTACCAGAGCGTTGAGTCCTGCAAAAGTATCTTCTGTTAAAATTGATGAAGAGAACAAATCGGCTGAAGTGTTCCTGAAACTGGAGGAGGTTTCTAAAGCAATCGGTCGTGGCGGACATAATATTAAATTAGCCGGACAGTTAACCGGATATGAATTGGATGTGATCCGTGAAGGAAATGCTCCGGAAGAAGAGGATGATGTTGAATTAACAGAGTTCTCTGATGAGATCGAAGGATGGGTTATCGAGGAGTTTGCTAAAATCGGATTGGATACGGCGAGAAGTATCTTAAATCAGGATGTGGCCGATTTAGTGAGAAGAACTGACCTTGAAGAAGAAACTATTTTGGAAGTTGTCCGAATCTTAAAAGAAGAATTCGAAGATTAAATACAGGAATAGCACAAACTAACAACAACACACACGCATTACGATAATATTAAAAAGATTATATGTCTGAAGAAAGAGTAATAAGAATAAACAAGGTTTTAAGGGAATTAAACATTTCTCTGGATAGGGCTGTGGACTATTTGAAAGAAAAAGGATATACAATTGAATCCAGTCCGAACGCTAAAATTTCTAATGAGGAATATTCTATCTTGTGCGGTCAATTCTCTGCTGATAAAGGAAAAAAAGTGGCTTCTTTGGAGGTGAGTGAGGAAAAGAAAAAGGAAAAAGAAGCGTTGCGGGTGGAAAGAGAGCGAGAGATGGAAGAAAAACGCAAAGAGGAAGAAAAACAACGTCAGGATGTAATTAAAGCGAAAGTCTCGTTATCGGGGCCGAAAGCTGTTGGTAAAATTGACCTGAACCCTAAAAAAACGGAATCTGTTACCGAAAAACCTTCTTCAGAGGTAGAGGAAATTATACCGGCTCCGGAAGTGAAACCGGTCGTGGAGGAAAAAGTTGTTGAGAAAACACCTGAAGTTACTCCGGATCCTGTTCCGGCAGCTGCACCGGTAGCAGCTCCTGTTGTGGCAGAAGAGCCTAAAGAGGTGGTTCCTGAGAAAAAAGTGGAAAAACAACCGGCTCCTGTTAAAACAGAGGCAGCGGCTGAACCGGCGACTGGGGAAGAAGTGCGTATTGAAACACAATACCAAAAATTGTCAGGTACTACTTTTACCGGACAAATGATTGACCTTTCACAGTTTGAAAAGCCGAAAAAGAAAAAAGAAGAGTTCAAAAAAGACAACAATAAACCGAATACTGGAAATAATTCCAATAATGCCGGTCAGGGTCAGAATTCGAATAATAACAACAATAATAACGCTAAGAACAAGAGAAAGCGTATTCCGCCTAAACCGGGTACTCCTGGAGGTCAACAGGGAGGAAACAATCCGCAACAAGGTGGTAATAATAACAATCGCCAGGGTGGAGGAAATAATCCTAAATTCGGGAATAATAAACCGGGATTCCAGAAAGGAAACCGTCCGGCTATTGTTTCTAAAGTAGAGCCGACAGAGGAAGAGGTTAAAAACCAAATCAAAGAAACTTTGGAAAGACTTCAAGGTAAAGGAAGTAAATCCAAAGCGGCAAAATACAGAAGAGATAAAAGAGAATCACACCGTCAGAAATCGGATGATGAGCAAAGAGCGATCGAAGAAGGAAGCAAAGTACTTAAAGTAACGGAATTCGTTACCGTAGGTGAAATTGCAACCATGATGGATGTGCCGATTACTAAAGTTATCGGAACTTGTATGTCGTTGGGTATCATGGTAACGATGAACCAACGTCTTGATGCTGAAACATTATCGATTGTTGCAGATGAGTTTGGTTATGAAGTAGAATTTATTACTACTGATATCGAAGAAACCATCGAAGTAGTGGAAGATAGACCGGAAGATATGGAATTCCGTGCGCCGATTGTAACAGTAATGGGTCACGTTGACCACGGTAAAACATCTTTACTGGATTACATTCGTAAAACGAATGTAATTGCAGGAGAGTCCGGAGGTATTACACAGCACATCGGAGCGTACGGAGTGAAATTAGATAACGGTCAGCGTATTGCATTCTTAGATACACCGGGTCACGAGGCGTTTACAGCGATGCGTGCACGTGGTGCGCAGGTTACCGATATTGTTATTATCGTAATCGCTGCCGATGATGATATCATGCCGCAAACAAAAGAGGCGATTAGTCACGCGCAGGCTGCTGGAGTACCATTGATTTTTGCAATCAATAAAGTGGATAAGCCAACAGCGAATCCTGAGAAAATTAAAGAAAAATTAGCAGGTATGAACCTTCTTGTTGAAGACTGGGGTGGTAAATACCAATCACATGATATTTCGGCTAAAACCGGATTAGGAGTTAAAGAGTTACTTGAAAAAGTATTACTTGAGGCTGAAATCCTGGATCTTAAAGCAAATCCTAATAAACCGGCTGTTGGAACGGTAGTAGAAGCATTCCTGGATAAAGGACGCGGATATGTGTCGACAGTATTGGTTCAGGCGGGTACATTACGTATCGGAGATTATGTATTGGCTGGTAAACATCATGGTAAAGTGAAAGCGATGCATGATGAAAGAGGGCATAACATTAAAGAAGCAGGACCTTCTACACCAATCTCAATCTTAGGTTTAGACGGTGCGCCGACTGCGGGTGATAAATTTAGTGTATTTGAAGACGAGCGTGAAGCAAAACAAATTGCAGCAAAACGTACGCAATTGTTACGTGAGCAGTCAGTTCGTACTCAGAAACACATTACACTTGCTGAAATCGGACGTCGTATCGCTTTAGGACAGTTTAAAGAATTAAATATTATCCTTAAAGGGGACGTGGATGGATCTGTGGAAGCATTATCAGATTCCTTCTCTAAATTGTCAACTGAAGAAATCCAAATCCGTATCATTCATAAAGGAGTTGGTGCGATTACAGAATCGGATGTATTGTTAGCTTCGGCTTCTGATGCGATTATTATCGGATTTAACGTTCGTCCTTCAGGAAGTGCAAAACAGTTGGCTGATAAAGAAGAAATCGATATCCGTAACTACTCAATCATTTACGATGCTATCGACGACTTGAAAGATGCAATGGAAGGTATGTTGTCACCGGAAATGAAAGAAGAAATTACCGGTACAGCTGAAATTCGTGAGACGTTCAAAATTTCGAAAGTGGGTACAATTGCCGGATGTATGGTTACAGATGGGAAAATCTTCAGAAACTCGAAAATCCGTCTTATTCGCGAAGGTGTGGTAATTTACACTGGAGAATTAGCGACATTGAAACGTTTCAAAGATGATGTAAAAGAAGTTTCGAAAGGGTATGATTGTGGTATTCAGATCAAGAACTACAATGATATTAAAGAATATGACCTTATCGAAGGTTTCCAGGAAGTGGAAGTGAAGAAGAAACTGAAATAATAAAATGCCTGACAGATTTTCAGAGTCTGTCAGGTGTAAAAAAAAAGAAAAGCCCTGCAATTTTGCAGGGCTTTTCTTTTTTAAAACCGGTTTTTTTAGGCAATCGGTTTTGTTTTTTTATTGTTTGTTAGGCTTTATCAGTAAAGCGTTCGGATATTTTTTCTTGATGTCTGTTAAGTTTTTTTCGGCCTCGATACGTGTTTTAAAAGAGCCTACCCAGACTTTATATGTTGGATTGTTATATACGATCGTTCCGTCCGTATTTTTGAATTCTTTTCGGAAATTTACCAGTGTTTTTTTGGCTTCATCATTAGTCCCGTAAAAAATTTGAATTTTATACCGATCGTTAACAGTTATGGAACTGTTTATTTTTCTTTTTTCATTTAGGAGTTGCTCGAATTTTGGATCTTGATCAATGTTAATTTTTTGGCTTTGACCGTGAATGATTGGGCTTAAAAATAAAGCAATTAGAGGTAGAAAATGGTTTTTGTTTATGGATAAGATTCTCATAATGAAGTATGTTTGCTGCAAAAATACGATTATTCCGCTAAAACCAGTGATGGCGGTTTATTTAGAATGGGTATAAATTACAATTAAGACAAATTTAAGGTTTTTTGAATAGTACATAAGTCGTATTTTTGTCGGAGTTTATAAATAAGGTATTTCTTTGCTCCGGTACAGTTCCAGACAAAATCATGCCAAATTTAGTTGATAATCATTTTAACTATGAAAAAAGTGGGTAACCATAAATCGTTTTCAAAGATTTTATTGTTCAGTTTAGCATTTGTGCTATCTTTTTCTTTTACCTCAAACGCTCAGGATGCAGCTGCAGGTAAAGCGCTTTTTAATTCTAATTGTGCCGCTTGTCACAAGTTGGATGCAGCAATGACGGGGCCTGCGCTTCGTGGTGTTACAGAACGACATGATACGGCTTGGTTGCACAAGTGGATTAAAAACAGTTCCGATTTAATTAAATCCGGTGATGCCAAAGCAATTAAGGTATTTGAGGAGAATGACAAGAAAGTAATGACTGCTTTCCCTCAATTGTCTGATGCGGATATCGATAATATCCTGGCGTATACATCACAGCCGAAAGAAGAGCCTAAAGCTGCGGCGGCAGGTGTTCCGGGAGCCGGAGGTGCTGCGCAGGAAGGCGGAGTTTCTAATAATCTGGTACTTGGGGTTTTAGCTGTTGTGTTGGGTATGTTGGTAGCGATGTTGTTATTCGTGAAAAATGTACTGAATAAAATTGCAAAAGCGAATGGTATTGAAGCACCGGTAAAAGAAAAGTCATTACCAATCTGGATTGCTTTCGCAAGAAATCAGTTCTTAGTGTTAGTGTCTGTTATCGTGATGCTTTTGGTAGGAGCGTATTTTATCTATGGTTACTTAATGCAAGTTGGTGTAGATCAAGGGTATGAGCCGATTCAGCCGATTCACTTCTCACATAAAATTCACGCTGGTGATAATGGTATTGATTGTAAATACTGTCACTCTTCTGCAAGAGTTAGTAAAACTTCCGGTATTCCTTCGTTGAATGTTTGTATGAACTGTCATAAAAATATCAATGAATTCCAGGGAGATGCTGATTCTACTTATGTAGAGCATACTAAAGAATTCTACTCTGCTGAAATCCAGAAACTATACGATGCTGTAGGATGGGATAAAACAGCTCAAAAATATACAGGAAAAGTGAAACCTGTTAAGTGGGTTCGTGTTCATAATCTTCCTGATTTTGTATACTTCAACCACTCGCAACACGTATCTGTTGCAGGATTAGAGTGTCAGAAATGTCACGGTCCGGTTGAGACAATGGAAATTATGAGACAACATTCTCCGTTAACTATGGGATGGTGTGTGAACTGTCACAGAGAAACCAATGTTAATGTGGAAGGTAACGAATACTACAAGAAAATCCACGAAGAACTTTCTAAAAAATATGGTGTAGATAAGTTGACTGCTGCACAAATGGGAGGTTTAGAGTGTGGTAAATGTCACTATTAATAAATAAATTTAAGAAGCTAATATCTATATACAATGGCATCAAACAAAAAATACTGGAAAAGTGTTGAAGAACTAAACGAAAATAGTTCTATTGTTGAGACGCTAAGAAACAATGAGTTTGTTGAAGAAATTCCTACTGATGAATTTCTTGGGGATAAGGAAGCCTTATCAACATCATCAACTACTCGTCGTGACTTTTTGAAATACGTAGGATTCTCTACAGCAGCAGCTTCTTTAGCTGCGTGTGAAGGTCCTGTTATCAAGTCTATTCCTTATGTAGTTCAACCTGAAGAGATCATTCCGGGAGTTGCTGATTTTTATGCAACAACTATTGCTGATGGTTTCGATTTTGCAAATATCTTAATCAAAACGCGTGAAGGTCGTCCGATCAAGGTTGAAAATAATAACTTACCGAATTCAATAACCGGAGCAAATGCAAGAGTTCACGCTTCTGTATTATCGCTTTACGACAGTCTTCGTTTAAAACAATCGAAAATTGAAAATAAAGATGCTACTTGGTCTGAAGTTGATACTAAAGTAAGAGCAGCTTTAGCTGATGCAAAAGCAAAAGGGGGTCAGATCGTTCTTTTAACCGGAACTATGGCCAGTCCTTCTACTGATAAGCTGATTGCTGACTTTATCGCTAAAAACCCAACAGCTAAACATGTTGTGTATGATGCGGTTTCTAGTTCTGATGCTCTTGATGCTTTCCAAATGGTATATGGAGAAAGAGCTTTACCAGATTATGATTTCTCAAAAGCTGATGTTATTGTTTCTGTTGGTGCTGATATCTTAGGAGATTGGCAAGGTGGCGGATACGATGCTGGATATGCTAAGGGACGTATTCCTAAAAACGGGAAAATGTCAAAACATATCCAAATTGAATCTATCATGTCACTTGCGGGTGCAAACGCTGATAAGCGTATTCCGATGACAGTTACAGAGCAAAAACATGCTTTAGTAAAAATATATAATGTAATTACAGGTGCTTCTGTTTCTGCTCCGAAAGTAGCAAACGAAGAAGCGGTAATTAAAGCAGCACAGCAATTAAAAGCAGCTGCTGGAAAAGGAGTTTTAGTTTCAGGTCTTGATGATGTTAATGCACAATTGTTAGTGTTGGCAATCAACAGAGCTTTAAGTTCTGAAGCTTTCAATCCGACTACACCTCGTTTAACCCGTAAAGGGGATGCGAAAGCTGTAGCGCAATTGGTGAAAGATATGAAAGCGGGTGCAGTTCATACGTTAATTATGAACGGTGTGAATCCGGTTTATACTTTGCCAAATGCTGCTGACTTCTTAGAAGGTCTTAATAAAGTGAAATTATCAGTTGCTTTCTCTTTGAAAGAAGATGAAACAGCTTTAAAATCTAAAGTGGCGGTTGCGACACCACACTACTTAGAGTCTTGGGGTGATGTTGCCATCGTTAAAGGACACTACAGTATCACGCAGCCAACTATCCGTCCGTTATTTGATACAAAACAATTCCAGGATGCATTATTAACTTGGACAGGAAATCCGGCTTCTTACTATGATTTCCTTAAAGCTCACGGTACATCAGTTATCGCAGGTGGTGCAACTTGGAATAAATTAGTTCACGATGGTTTCTATGTAACACCGGTTACAGCAGTTGCCGGAGGTGCTAATGCAGATTTTGCTTCAGCTGCTACTACTTTAGCTCAGGCTAAAAATGCAGGTGGACTGGAATTAGTATTGTATACTAAAACAGGTATGGGTGACGGTCAGCAGGCTAACAACCCTTGGTTACAGGAATTCCCGGATCCGATTACACGTGTGTCATGGGATAACTATGTAACCGTTTCTAAAAAAGACGCTGAAAAACTTGGATTAGTTAACTACAATGTAGCAAACGGAGGATTAAACGGTAGCTACTCAACAATCGAAGTAGGCGGAGCTAAATTAGAAAATGTTCCGGTTATCATTCAGCCAGGTCAGGCGGTTGGTACAATCGGTATCGCTTTAGGTTACGGTCGTAAAGAAGCGATGAAACAAGAAATGCAGGTTGGAGTTAATGCGTATACACTTTACGCTAACTTAAAATCAGACCAACCGGTTAAAGTTTCAAAAGCAAGCGGTGATCACGAATTCGCTTGTGTACAGTTACAAAAAACATTAATGGGTAGAGGAGATATCATTAAAGAAACTACCCTTGAAATCTTCAATACTAAAGATGCAGCGGAATGGAATGTAATGCCGATGGTATCTTTAGATCACAAAGAAACTCCAGTTACTAAAGTAGATATTTGGGATTCTTTCGATCGTTCAGTGGGTCACCACTTTAATTTATCGATCGACTTGAATGCTTGTACAGGTTGTGGTGCTTGTGTGATTGCATGTCACGCAGAAAACAACGTACCTGTAGTTGGTAAATCTGAGGTTAGAAGAAGCCGTGATATGCACTGGTTGCGTATTGACCGTTACTATTCTTCTCAGGATACTTTCAAAGGAGATGTTGAATTAAAAGAAGGAGCTTCCGGATTAATGAACTCGATCGATACTTTCACGGGTATGGAAGATCCGTCAGAAAATCCACAGGTTGCTTTCCAGCCGGTAATGTGTCAGCACTGTAACCACGCTCCGTGTGAAACAGTATGTCCGGTAGCGGCAACTTCTCACGGTCGTCAGGGACAAAACCACATGGCTTACAACCGTTGTGTGGGTACGCGTTACTGTGCAAACAACTGTCCGTATAAAGTACGTCGTTTCAACTGGTTCTTGTACAACAAAAACAGTGAATTCGATTACCACATGAATGATGATTTAGGACGTATGGTGTTAAATCCGGATGTTAACGTTCGTTCAAGAGGGGTTATGGAGAAATGTTCATTATGTATCCAGATGACTCAGGCTACTATTCTAAAAGCGAAACGCGAAGGAAGAGCAGTAGGTAAAGACGAGTTCGACGTAGCATGTTCTGCGGCTTGTTCAAGCGGAGCAATGATCTTCGGTGACGTAAATGATAAAGAAAGTCAGGTAGCTAAATTAGTAGAGGATGACAGAATGTATCACTTACTGGAACACATCGGAACAAAACCAAATGTATTCTATCACGTAAAAGTTAGAAATACCTAAATAAGTAAAATAATTAATTAAGAATCAATATAAAGGATTATGTCGTCTCATTACGAAGCACCCATTAGAAAACCTTTGGTTATAGGTGATAAAACTTATCACGATGTAACAGTAGATGTTGCCAGACCTGTTGAAGGAAAAGCAAACAAACTATGGTGGATAGTATTCTCTATCGCGTTAACCGCATTCCTTTGGGGTGTTGGTTGTATGGCTTACACCATTTCTACCGGTATCGGAACATGGGGATTAAATAAAACAGTTGGTTGGGCTTGGGATATTACCAACTTTGTATGGTGGGTAGGTATCGGACACGCCGGAACACTAATTTCAGCCGTACTATTATTATTCCGCCAAAAATGGAGAATGGCGATTAACCGTTCTGCAGAAGCGATGACTATCTTCTCGGTAGTTCAGGCAGGTTTATTTCCAATTATTCACATGGGTCGTCCATGGTTAGGTTACTGGGTATTACCTATTCCAAACCAGTTCGGTTCGCTTTGGGTTAACTTTAACTCACCCTTACTTTGGGACGTATTCGCGATCTCTACGTATTTATCAGTATCATTAGTTTTCTGGTGGACTGGTTTACTACCGGATTTCGCAATGCTACGTGACCGTGCTGTTACGCCTTTTACAAAAAGAGTTTATTCAATCCTTTCTTTCGGATGGAGCGGTAGAGCAAAAGACTGGCAGCGTTTTGAAGAGGTATCTTTAGTATTAGCCGGTTTGGCAACACCTCTTGTACTTTCAGTACACACGATTGTATCCTTTGACTTTGCTACTTCGGTTATTCCGGGATGGCATACGACCATCTTACCGCCGTACTTCGTTGCGGGTGCGATCTTCTCCGGATTCGCAATGGTAAACACACTTTTGATCATTATGAGAAAAGTGTCTAATCTTGAAGAATATATTACTGTACAGCATATCGAGTTGATGAACATTGTAGTTATGATTACAGGTTCGATCGTAGGTATCGCTTATATAACTGAGTTATTTGTAGCTTGGTATTCAGGAGTAGAATACGAACAATATGCTTTCTTAAACAGAGCAACAGGTCCTTACTGGTGGTCATACTGGTTGATGATGACTTGTAACGTATTCTCACCACAGTTCATGTGGTTCAAAAAACTTAGAACAAGTATCATGTTCTCATTCATTATCTCAATCGTGGTAAATATCGGTATGTGGTTTGAGCGTTTCGTAATTATCGTAACATCATTACACCGTGATTACTTACCATCTTCTTGGACAATGTTCCAGCCGACATTTGTTGATGCTGGTATCTATATCGGTACAATCGGATTCTTCTTCGTATTATTCTTATTATATTCAAGAAGCTTCCCTGTAATTGCTCAGGCAGAGGTTAAGACAATCTTAAAAACTTCCGGAGATAATTACAAGAGACAAAGAGAACAAGAAGGACACAATTCACATAATCATTAATAGATCATGAGTAATAAAGTTATACATGCTATATACAATGATGATGACATCTTAATGGATGCTGTAAAAGCAACCCGTGCGGCACATCATCATATTGAAGAAGTTTACACGCCATTCCCGGTTCACGGGTTGGACAAAGCAATGGGATTAGCACCTACAAGAATTGCAATTGCTTCTTTCCTTTACGGTTTAGTTGGTTTATCTGTTGCTGCATCATTAATGAACTATGTAATGATTGTAGACTGGCCACAGGATATCGGTGGAAAACCAAGTTTCAGCTTTATTGATAATATGCCGGCTTTCGTGCCTATTATGTTTGAGTTGACCGTATTCTTTGCCGCTCACTTAATGGTAATTACTTTCTATCTTAGAAGTAAATTATGGCCGTTCAAAGCAGCTGAAAACCCGGATGTAAGAACTACAGACGATCACTTCTTAATGGAAGTGGCACTTCATGGAAACGAAGAAGATTTAATTTCTTTCTTCAAGAATACAGGTGCTGTAGAAGTTAAAGTAATTGATAAGCATTAATTGAAGATATGAAAGCCTTATATAAAATAGTAGCATTAGTAGGTGTATCGGTTGTTACGACATCATGTTTTAACAAATCGAAACCGAACTATCAGTTCTTTCCAAATATGTATGAGTCTGTAGCATACGAAACGTATTCTCAGTCAGGTGCATTCAAAAATGGTAAAGAAGGTCAGTTACCTGCAAAAGGATCTATACCTAGAGGTTTCGAGCCATACGCATACGAAAACTCAACAGCAGGCTATGAATTAGCTAAAGCCAATTTAAAATCTCCGTTGGATTCTACTAAAATTGATTCCAAAAAAGGTACCGAGTTGTTTAATATTTACTGTGCAATTTGCCACGGTGAAGCAGGTGATGGAAAAGGAAAACTGGTTAAGAGAGAAAAATTCTTAGGTGTACCAAGTTATGCTGACAGACAGATTACGGAAGGAAGTGTTTTCCACGTAATTACTTATGGATTAAACTCCATGGGTTCTCACGCCAACCAATTAAGCCAGGAAGAACGCTGGCAGGTTGTGGATCACGTGATGAAATTAAAAGCAGGATTATAATTGTAGAACACATTTGAAAGTATTAGATATGTACACATTTTCAAGCAAATTAAAAACTTTTGCATTCGTCCTGATGGCTTTAGGGCTTGTGGGGATTGTATTTGGTTTTTTAACTGCACCTAAGACCATCGAAGACGTAGAGAAAATTTTAGCGGATAGTCATCATGGCGGACATCATACAGAAGCCGTGGCGCACGAGTCTCATGACGAACATGCTGCAACAGCTGCTCATCATGAAGAAGCTAAAACGGAAACTGTAGTTGCCGATTCATTAAAAACTGAGAATGATACTGTAGCAGCAGCAGCGCCTGTAGCAGCAGATCATCACGATAATCACAAAGTTGAAGCGGCACACGGACATGATCATGCAGATGCGCACGCTGAACATCAGGAACACCTGGAACACGTTTTACACCAGTTGCAAAACAAACCATGGGCTGCATTATATGTAGCTTGTATCTTCTTTATGTTGATCTCTGTTGGAGTATTGGCGTTCTACGCTATCCAATGGGCAGCTCAGGCAGGTTGGTCTCCGGTATTATTCCGAGTTATGGAAGGTATCACCAGCTATTTATTGCCAGGTTCTATCATTTTCTTCATCTTGTTGGTAGCAAGCGGAATGCATTTAAACCACTTATTCGTTTGGATGGATCCGGAAGTTGTAAAACATGATGAGTTAATCCAGGGAAAACAAGGTTTCTTAAATGTACCTTTCTTCTTGATCAGAGCTGCTATTTTCTTAGCCGGTTGGAATTTATACCGTTATTTCTCAAGAAAAAATTCCCTTGCACAAGACAATGCTAATGATGATGCTTTCTACAAAAAGAACTTCAAATTGGCAGCAGGATTCTTAGTATTCTTTATCGTTACTGAATCGATTGCTTCTTGGGACTGGATCATGTCAGTTGATCCACACTGGTACAGTACATTATTCGGATGGTACGTATTCGCCAGCTTCTTCGTAAGCGGTATTACGACAATCGCTTTTGTTACTTTGTACTTAAAATCAAAAGGATATTTAGAGCACGTAAATACAAGCCATATTCACGATTTAGCGAAATTCATGTTCGGTATTTCAATTTTCTGGACGTACTTATGGTTCTCACAATTCATGTTAATGTGGTATTCAAATATCCCGGAAGAGGTAACTTACTTCATTACGCGAATTGAAAATTATAAATTACCATTCTTCGGAATGCTGGCCCTTAACTTTGTATTCCCTGTATTAATCTTAGTTAATACTGAATTCAAACGTTTGAGCTGGGTTGTAGTTATGGCTGGTTTACTAATCTTAACTGGACACTATATTGACTTCTTTAACATGATTATGCCGGCTACGGTTGGTGATCAGTGGTTCATCGGAGTATCTGAGATCGGTTCATTAATGTTCTTCTTCGGACTGTTTATCTTTGTAGTATTTACAGCTTTAACAAAAGCGCCGCTACTTGCAAAACGCAATCCGCTAATCGAAGAGAGTAAACATTTTC